>CAYPGK010000021.1:0-1272 GCA_964410055.1 uncultured Gemmatimonadaceae bacterium
GCTTCCACGAGGCGCTCGGCCTGACCGGCGTGATCCTGACGAAGATGGACGGCGATGCCCGTGGCGGCGCGGCGCTCTCGGTCCGCGGCGCGACGGGCGTGCCGATCAAGTTCATCGGGATCGGCGAGCGGCCGGACGGCCTCGACGTCTTCGACCCGCACCGGATGGCGGACCGGATCCTCCAGCGCGGCGACGTCGTCGGGCTGGTCGAGCGCGCGCAGCAGGCGTTCGACGAGGAGGAGGCGAAGCGGCTGGAGCGCAAGGTCGCGAAGGAGGGGAAGTTCGACCTGGACGACTTCCTGATCGCGATGCGCCAGCTCCAGAAGCTCGGTCCGCTCGAGGGCCTGCTCAAGATGATCCCCGGGGTCAACGCCAAGATGTTGAAGCAGGCCAAGATCGACCCCAAGCGGATGAAGCACGTCGAGGCGATCATCCTGTCGATGACGCCGCAGGAGCGGCAGCGGCCGGAGGTCCTGAATGGATCGCGCCGGGCCCGCATTGCCCGGGGTTCGGGACGCCCCGTCCAGGAGGTCAATCGCCTGCTGAACCAGTTCAAGGACATGCAGAAGCTGATGAAGCAGATGCGGGGGATGGGGCTGGGCGGCCGGGGTGGCCGCATGCCGATGATGCCCCGCTTCCCCGGACTCGGTTGACCGAGCCCCGAACGAGAACCAGAACGAGAGACGCCATGCCTGTACGAATTCGCCTCCGGCGCATCGGCCGGAAGAAGCAGCCCAGCTACCGCATCGTGGTGGCCGAGGGGCATTCGCCCCGCGGCGGCGTGTACGTGGACAACGTCGGGTTCTACAACCCGCGTCGCGACCCCATCGAGCTGCGGATCGATCTGGCCAAGGTCGACCAGTGGGTCTCGCGGGGCGCCCAGATCACGCCCACGGTGCAGTCGCTGATCCGGAAGGTGCGGCGGGGCGAGGGCGAGGTGATCGGTGCGGCGGCGCCGGCCGCCGAGGTGAAGGCGGAGGCCGCGCCCGAGGCCAGGAAGCCGGCGCGCAAGCCCGCCGCGAAGAAGGCCGCTGCGGCTGAGGCGGAGGCGCCCGAGGCCGAAGCGCCGGCCGCGGCCGCGGAGGCGGCCCCCGAGGCTCCGGCCGAGGAAGCACCCGCGGCGGAGGCGCCTGCTGCCGAGGCCGAGGCGGCTCCTGAGGCCGAGGCTGCGGAGGAAGCGCCTGCGGCCAAGAAGCCGGCGGCCAGGGGCAAGAAGAAGGCCGAGGCCGCGCCCGCCGAGGCCGAAGCGGCGGAAGAGTCCGAAGAGTCCAA
>CAYPGK010000021.1:1372-44538 GCA_964410055.1 uncultured Gemmatimonadaceae bacterium
AGGCCGAGGCCGCGCCCGCCGAGGCCGAAGCGGCGGAAGAGTCCGAAGAGTCCAAGGAGTAAGGCGACGTGGCCGCGCACGGAGAGGATGAATCCCGCGCGGCCCCGCGCGACCCGGCCGATGCGGCGGAAGAGCCCGATCACCTGATCGTCGGACACATCGCAAAACCGCACGGGATCCGGGGCGAGGTTCTCGTCTCTCTGCTCACGGACGAGGCCGAGGACGTGTACGCGCCCGGCCGGGAGCTGAGACTCGGAGATGAGGAGGGCGAGCTGGACGCGGATGCGCCCACGCTCGTCGTCGAGAAGCAGCGGCCCTACAAGCGTGGGCTGCTGGTGAAGTTCGAGGGGTACCACGACCGCACGGCGGTCGAGCCGTTCGCGCGGCATTACCTGCTGGCGCCGATCGAGAGCCTGCGCCCGCTCGAGGAGGGCGAGGTCTACTACCACCAGCTCCTCGGCATGGAGGTCGTCACGGTGGAGGGCGAGGTGGTCGGCAGGGTGCGCGAGGTCTTCGATGCCGATCCGGCCGATCTGCTCGAGGTGAAGGGGGCCGGCCGGTCGGTCCTGATCCCCTTCGTCGAGCGGATCGTGGAAGAGGTCGACGTGGAGGCCGGCCGGATCGTGATCAATCCGCCGCCGGGTCTGCTCGACCTCTAGGCGGGAGCGGATGCGGATCAACATCGTCACGATCTTCCCGGATTTCTTCACGGGACCGCTCTCGCTCAGCATCCCGGGCCGCGCGGCGCGGGCCGGCCTGGTCGAGTTCCGCGTGATCGACCTGCGGGACTACACGCACGACCGGCACCGGACGGTCGATGACGAGCCCTACGGCGGCGGGACCGGCATGGTCATGAAGCCGGAACCGTTCTTCGAGGCGATCGATGCGCTCCGCCCGACGGGGCCGATCCTGCTCATGTCGGCCAGGGGCAAGCGCTTCGAGCACGAGGACGCGGTCCGCTTCGCCGTGGAGGAGGAGCTGACGCTCCTCTGCGGGCATTACAAGGATGTGGACCAGCGGGTCGCCGATCATCTGGCGACCGAGGAAATCTCGCTCGGCGACTTCATCCTGAGCGGCGGCGAATATGCCGCGCTCGCGATCGCCGATGCGGTGGTCCGATTGCTCCCCGGCGCGCTGGGGACGCACGAATCGGCGGCGACGGACTCGTTCTACGACGAGGCGCTTCTCAGTCCGCCGTCTTACACGCGCCCGGCGGTGTACCGGGGGCACGCGGTGCCGGAGGTCCTGCTCTCCGGCGATCATGCCCGGATCGCGGCCTGGCGCCGCGAGCAGGCGGAGCGGCTGACGCGGGAGCGTCGCCCGGATCTGTGGGAAAAACACGTTCGGTTGATCGGAGGTACTGCGGAAGGCTGAGCAAAGGCACGTCTTCCGGCAGACACGTTCAGGAGGCCACGATGGACATTTTGAATGAAGTGACTCGGGATCAGATCCGGGACGACATCCCGGACTTCGCGCCGGGGGACACGCTGCGCGTGAACGTGCGGGTGCGTGAGGGCGACAAGGAGCGGATCCAGGTCTTCGAGGGTGTCTGCATCGCTCGCAAGGGCGGCCGGATCAACGAGACCTTCACGGTCCGCAAGATCTCGAACGGCGTGGGCGTCGAGCGCGTCTTCCCGCTGCACTCGCCGACGGTCGAGAAGATCGACGTCGTCCGGCGCGGGAAGGTCCGTCGCGCCAAGCTCTACTACCTGCGCGCCCTCCGCGGCAAGGCCGCCCGCATCCGGGAACGGCATCAGCGCTGATCGCCGCGGCTCCCGTGGCGAAAGGAGCACCAGGAGGACGGAGCGGAGCGCGGCGGAGCCCCAAGACGGGGGACTCCGCCGCGCTCCTGGCTCTTGAAACGGAATTCTGGGCCAGAGGGCTGACGCACGTGGCCGGCGTCGACGAGGCCGGCCGCGGCCCGCTCGCCGGTCCCGTCCTCGCCGCCGCAGTCATCCTCCCACCGGGACACATCATCCCGGGCGTAGACGACTCCAAGCGCCTCCAGCCCGCCGTTCGCGAGCGGCTCGCCGACGAGATCCGCCGCCAGGCGCTCGCCTGCTCGATCGGCGCCGCCAGCGCCCGCGAGGTGGACCGGCTGAACATCCTGCGCGCCACGCACCTGGCCATGCGACGCGCACTCGACCGCCTCCCCGTCCCCGTCGACCACGTCATCGTCGACGGACTCCCCGTGCCGATCCTCGGCGAGGCGCAGACGGCGGTCGTCGAGGGCGATCGTCGCGTGCACAGCGTCGCCTGCGCCTCGATCCTCGCCAAGGTCACCAGGGACCGCCTCATGCGACGCCTCGCGCCGCGCTACCCCGCCTACGGCTGGGAGCGCAACGCCGGCTACGGCACGCCCGAGCACCGCGACGCGCTCGCCCGCCTCGGCCCGACCCCACACCACCGCCGCTCGTTCGCGCCCGTCCAGCTCGCGCTGGACCTCTGAGCGTGATCGCACCCACGTAGACCGAACCAGGAACCTGCGGCGCGGCCTGGCGCACCCGCTCACGGCGCACGCGATCCCAATCCACACCGGTCTATGATGCTCCGGCCCGGTCCGTGCGATGCATCCTACCTGGTCGGGCCGGGCCCGGCCCGCGCCCGCGGAGCCCGCGGGCGGCGTAGCGCGCCAACTTCCGCCGGACCGGCACCTTGCACACGGAGCGCATCGAGAACGTCCACCCCCTCTGGGTCGCCGCCGGATGGTTCGTCGCCGCCGCCGCGACGTCGCTCGTCGCCCTCGTCCTCGTGGCGCTCGAGCTCGCCGGCCCCGATGCCGATGCGGGCGCGGGCGAGCTCGTCGCCGTCGCCCTCGGGTTCTGGATCGGCGGCCTCTTCACCGGCTTCCGCGCGCTCCGCGCCCCGATCCTCCACGGGATCGCCATCGGCCTGACGTCGCTCGTGGTCTGGCTCGTCGTCAACCTCTTCGCCTTCTTCTTTCCATCGCTCGGCTGGGAAGGCCTCACGCCGCTGCTGACGGCCGCGCTACTATTGGTTCAGATGACGACCGCCGTGGCCGGCGCGTGGGTCGGACACCGCATCGCGCTCCGCGGCGGTGCGGAGCTGCGGGAGTAGGATAGGGCGGCGGAGCTGCGCGAATCGCGTAGGGCCGCGGAGCTGTGTGAATTGCGTACGGCCGCGGAGCAGTGCGAAGGGGTAGCACCGGGAAGCTGCGCAGATGGGCGGGACCGCAATGCCGCGTCAATCGGAGGCGTCGGGGAACCGTGCGAGCGGGGCGCGCCGCGAACTTCTACGAGCACGCCTCGCCACGCTCCGCTCGTACCGACCGGGAATCTGGCCGAATCGGTTGAACTCGAGGCCGGAATCCGCTAAATTCAATAGCTTTCACGCTTCAAGATATCGGGCCGGTAGCTCAGTCGGCAGAGCAGCGGACTTTTAATCCGACGGTCGTGGGTTCGAGCCCCACCCGGCCCATTTGGCTTTTCGGCGCATCGATTGCGCGCTGATTGCCGCTTCATACTCCAGGGTCGATCATCCCTCCGGCCCGATTCATCTGCCGTAATTCCGGCCGTGCCGATGCGCGCTGCCGCCGCCTCGCACGCGGCCACGGCCTCGCACGCCGCCACCACGCCGCTCCCGGGTGAGCCGCTCGCGGCGGAGCGCCTCGTCGGGCGGGAGGCGCGTGTCGTACGCCTCGTCGTACGGGCTGGGCCCGTAGATGGCGAAGGGTGACGGGCCGCCGCCTTCGAGGCCGTACACGGCGCCGCCGCCCCACGATACCGGCGGGTAGAGTCCGCCCCAGGGGTCGGGGATCGGCTCCGCGGGGAGGTACTCCCTGCCGCCGTACTCCCGTTCCGGATACCCACGAAGTCGATCCTCCCGTCTCACCCGTCTACGCCGTGGCCCCGTGCGGCCGCGGTATTCACGGTCGTATCGAGTCGCTCGTCGGGCGTGTCGTCCGTATGGTCGCAAGGGTGCCTCCGGCTGCTGTGGTGACGAGGCGAGGGGTGGCAGGTCGCGTGCCGCTGGGAAGGGTCGGCGGGGCGCCGTTCCGGCGCATGGATTTGCTGGCCGGGGAGAGGAGACGTCGCAGCGCCGCCCGGAGGGATCGCCCTTGGCGTGCCCGGCACGCGGAACGCGGGTTGCAGTGGCGGCACCCGACGCGCGCCGTGCGAGCCTTGCGCGGCATGGATCCCGGGGACGGTGAGCAGGAGGACGACATGGAGGGGCGCTCCACGCAGACGGAAACCGACCTGATCGCGGAGCTCAACGATCTGCTGCAACTCGATCACGACGCGGTGCAGGCGTACACGATCGCGATCGACAACCTCGAGTCCGAGACGCTGCGGAGCACGCTGATGGAGTTCCGCGGCGATCACGAGCGGCACATCTCCGAGCTGACGCGCCTGATCCACGACCACGGCGGGATGCCGATCGATCTCGCGCACATCCCGACGGGCGCGTTCAAGGCGGCGGTGCAGAAGGTCGGCGCGATGGACGGCGACAAGGGGATCCTGCTGGCGTTCAAGGCGAACGAACGGCAGAGCCGTGACAAGTACCGGCGCGCTGCGGGGGCGGTGGGTCACCCGCCCGAGGTGACGGACGTTCTGCGCCGCCACGCGTCCGACGAGGAGCGCCATTACGACTGGGCGACGAGCACGCTCGAGTCGATGGGCGCCGGCGAGGAGACCCTGGTCGGGAAGGCGGAAGGTGCGTTCGAGCAGGCGCACGAAAAGGTGGCGGACACGATCGAGGGCGTGGAGCGCCGGGTGATGGAGCGGGCGGAGGCCGGCCGGCGCGCGATCAAGGAGGCGCCGGAGCGGATGCGGGCGACGGCCGGGAGCGGGCTGGATGCGGCGGCGAGTGCGATCGACCGGGCGGGGAATTGGGTCGAGTCTCGCGATGGCGCCGTCGGCGACCGGGTCGGCTCGATGGCGCACGGCCTGGCCGACTCGCTCGAGAACGCCGCAGGCTACGTGCGGTCGGCGGATCTGAAGATGATGCGCACGGACCTCGAGGAGCAGATCCGCGACCACCCGCTGCGCTCTGCCGCCATCGCGATCGCTGCCGGGTTCCTCCTGGGCAGGATCCTGCGCTGAGATGCGGTCGGGGGCGCGGCGCGTCAAGGCCGTGCCCCCGGTCATTGCTCATGCGGGGCCTCCGTTCGTCACCCGGGTCGGCCCGTCTGTTTCGCTCGGGCACGCGGCCGCGGCGGCCCGCCGCGCACCGGAGCCGGTTCAGTCCTCGATCAGCTCGCCCAGCTCCGCCGGGGTCTGCCCGTTGAGGAGCGCGGCGATCACCTCGCGGGCGTAGTCCTCGGCATCCTGCTCGCGATCCGGTCCACGGATGTGTGCCAGGATCAGCCGTTCTCCGTTCGCGCATTCCAGCCCGATGTACGCCGAGGGGAAGACCTCGGCCTCGCCGATCACCGACTCGACGTGGTGTGGGATGCCGGCCACGCCCAGCCGGGCGTCGCCGCTCGAGAGCGCGGCCTCCACGCGCTCCCACGTCTCGTCCAGCGGGAACGCCGTTGCGGCAAGGATCGTCGGCAGTCCTCCGATGAGGAGGCCGACGTCGAGCTGCACTTCCTCCTCGCGGTCGAGGAGGTTGGCGCTATGCAGGACGGGAAACGGTCCTGCCAGGAATACAGGAATCGCCGAAGGATCCATTCGCGTTGGCCACCCGACGCGCCTCGCCCTCGTGGCGAGCGGTCGCTCCGAGTTGTTGATACTTTGAACTGCAGGATACCCGGCCCGGAGGGCAATGGTTTCACCCGGGTGGCTGAACGAGCGCGAGGAGGCGTTGCAGGAGTCGCAAGAAGCGCACGGCCTCGCGGCCGAGGCCGATCGGACCGAGCGCGGCGGTGTTGAGCCCGGAGTGGGCGAAGAGCGAGGTGACGGTGAGGCTGTCGCGGCACTGGTCCGGGACGAGCGCGCCGAGGCGCAGCGTCTCGGTGAAGGGAACGAGGCGGTCGTCGCGTCCGTGGGCGAGGAGGGTGCGGACCGGGAGGGTCGGCAGGAGCGGACCCGGGTCGAGGAGCGGGTCGACCGCGAGTGCGGCTTCGGCGAGCGCCTGTGCGAGCCATTCGCCTTGCCCGGAGTCCGGCTTCGCTCCGGTGAGCGGCGCCAGGAGGTCGAAGACCTCGTGACGCGAGCCAGGGAGCTTCGCCCTGAGCTCCCGCTTGAAATCGTCGTAGATCGGATCACCGGCAAATATCCCGCGGCGGCCGCTCTCGTCGGCGAGACGGGCGAGGGCATGGGCGACGTCGTCGTGGTCCTCGAGTCCCGGCACGTGCGTCAGGTAGTTCGCGCCCATGACCCACGCGCCGTAGGGGTCCGGCTCGGTCCGGTGGATCACTCCGTCGTACTCGTACTCGCCCGTGAAGCCGAAGTGGAAGAGCCGGTGCAGGTCGCAGTAGCCGCCCCAGGCGGCGATGGCGCGCAGCCGCGCGGCCAGCCCGGGGTCCGACGCCACCGCGGCGAGGATCTGCGTCGCGCCGAAGGAGAAGCCCAGCACGGCGACCCGGCGCGGATCGGCGATTCCCATCGCGCACACCGCGTCGATCGCGCCGTGCACGCTCGGCCCGGTCACGCCCGGCGCGACCCGGAGCCGTCGCCACTCCGGGATCTCGGGGACGAAGACCGCCGATCCGCCCGCCGCCACGGCGCGTACGAACCGGTCGAGCGATGGATGCGCCAGGCCATGCCAGGTCAGTCCGTGGAGGACGATCCACGTCGGAAGCGGACCCCGGCGGCCTGCAGGCAGGTACACGCGTGCAGGGAGCGTTTCGTCGCCGCGCTCGTAAGTCGTGTCCCGAACCTCCACTGCGTTCGGGCTCGGGCGGAGGTACTGGTTCAGGAACCGAATCGTCGCACTCATGCTGCACCCATTCTACACCGGGCGACACCGGCCGAGCCAGACCGGGATCCTGCGGCGGGCCGGCCGATGCGCCAAACTGTGCAGGGCGCGGTCCAGTGATTCTGCTTGACGCGCGCGCCGAATCGGGTTAAGACGAACTCCCTCCCTGGGAAGTGATCCTCGAACTCGGCCGACCACACCATCGCATGCCAGGCACGGACGGTAGCCGACGTACGGGAATGGACACCGGGCCCACGGTGGATCGAGGCCTCGTGCGCGAAACGGAGCGCAGACGGGCGGTCCTGACGCGGTTGGGCCAGGTGGTCCGCCATCCGACCAACATGGCGAGCCTCCTCTCACGGGCGGTACTCGCCGCGTTCACCGCGCTCGGCCTGAGCGAGAACGCGATCCTCCTCGGCTTCGCCGTGGTGATCGGCGTGGTCGGCGCACTCGGCGTCGCCTCGTTCTACTGGCTGATCGACCTGGCGTACGGCGTGCTCTTCGTCTGGCCGGCGGGCCGGATCGGCCCGGATTCGCTCCCCCTCTACCGCCCGCTCCTGACCGCGATGGGATTTGCCGCCGCCTGGTGGGTCATGCACCGGCTGGCGCGCGGGCACGACGGCTCGATCATCCCCGACGTCCAGCTTGCCGTGGCACGACGGGGCGGGCACATCCCGACGAAGCCGGCGCTGGCGCGCACCGCGGCGAGCGCTTTGACGCTGGGGAGCGGCGGCTCTGCCGGGAGCGAAGGGCCGGTCGCCGTGCTCGGCTCGGCCATCGGCTCCGCGCTCGGCCGCGCGTTCCGGTTCGACGCCTCGCGTGTCAAGGTGCTCGTAGCGGCGGGCGCGGCGGCCGGCATCTCCGCCGCGTTCAACGCGCCGCTCGCGGGCGCGTTCTTTGCCCTCGAGGAGATCCTCGGCACGCTCGCCGCGGGGGCGTTCCCGTCCGTCGTGGTGAGCAGCGTGGTCGCTGCGATCGTCTCACGCGCGATTTTCGGTAACCATCCCGCGTTCCCGATCCCGGAGGAGTACGGCTACACGCTCGCCCGCGAGGTCCTCGTCTTCTATCCGCTGTTGGGCATCCTGGCGGGTCTCGTCGCGGTCCTGTTCATCCGGACGTACTTCCGGGCGGGCGACGTCGTGCGACGTCTCCCGATCCCGGCGTGGGCGGTCCCCTGGATCGCCGGCGCCGTCGTCGGGCTCATGGTCCTCGCCTCCCAGGGCACCCTCGTCGGCCACGGCCACCTCGCGGTCCGCCTCGAGGTGTTTGGGCGCCTGCCCTGGTTCGCACTGGCGTTCCTCGCGCTGGGGAAGATCCTCTCCACGGCGATCACGCTGAACGCCGGCGGATCCGGAGGCGTGTTCACGCCCTCGCTCTACGTTGGAGCGGCGACCGGCGGCGCGTTCGGCGTCGCGATCGCTTCGCTGTTCCCGGGGCTCGGGTTGCACCCCGAGGCATACGCGCTGGTCGGGATGAGCGCCGTCGTCGCCGCCGCGACCGCGGCGCCGATCACCGGGATCCTGATCGTCTTCGAGATGACCAACGATTACGCGATCATGCTCCCGCTCATGCTGACGACGGTGATCGCCTACGTCGTCGCTCGGAAGACCGAGCAGGACACGCTCTACAGCGGGTGGCTCCGCCGCCGCGGGGAGCGGATCGAGCAGGGCGCCGACCGGGACGTCCTGGCGGGACTCCGCGTGGCCCATGCGTACGACCGCAACCCACAGGTCATCGGCCACGCCGCCACGGTCGGCCGGCTCCTCGAGCACCTGGGGCACGGCGAGCAGACGGAGTTTCCCGTCGTCGACGAGGAGCTCCGCTGCGTAGGCGTGATCACCATGGCCGACCTGGGGCGGCTGGCCCGCGATCAGGACAAGCTGAAGGGGCACCTGGTCGCGGCGGACGTCGCGAATCCAACCGAAACCGTGACCCCAAACGACTCGCTCCTGGACGCGATCCGGAAGATGGGCGTACGCGGGGCCTCCTCGCTCCCCGTCGTGGACCCCGAGTCCGGCCGGCTCGTCGGGCTGGTCTCCCGTGCCCACGTCCTCGCGCTCTACGAGCGGGCCATCGCCGGCTCGACCGCGGCCGAGCAGCCGGCATGATGCACGAAGGCGGGCCGGATCGCTTCCGGCCCGCCTCCTGGCGAGCAAATCGATGGCGCGGGAACGCGTCCGCCGCAGCTTCGTGGCGTTCCGGTGCCCTGCGTCAGAACGCCCGGATCTCCTCGATCGCCTTCAGGACGTCGTGCGCCTGCGGCAGGATCACGTCCTCGAGCTCCGGCGCGTACGCCACCCAGGTGTCGAGAGAGGCGACGCGCTTGACCGGCGCATCCAGCCACGGGAAGAGCTCGTCGGCGATCCGCGCCGCGATCTCGGAGCCGATCCCCCACGAGAGCGCGTCCTCGTGGGCGATGATCACCCGGTTCGTCTTGCGGACCGAATCGGCGATCGTCTCCATGTCGAGCGGGTTCAGTGAGCGCAGGTCGATGACCTCGACACTGATCCCACGCTCCTCGGCGATCTTGGCCGCATCGAGAGAGCGCTTCACGACGGCGCCGCAGGTCACGACCGTGACGTCCGTCCCCTCGCGCACGACCTTCGCCTTGCCGAACGGGATCATGAAGTTCGGCCCGGGATACTGGCCCTTGTTGTAGACCTGGCGGTACAGGTGCTTGTGCTCGAGGAAGAGGACCGGGTCCTCCGAGCGGATCGCCGTGCGGAGCAGCCCGTTCGCGTCGACCGCGTTCGACGGCAGTACCACGCGCAGCCCCGGCGTGTGCGTGAAGAGCGTCTCGCCCGTCTGCGAGTGGTAGATCGCGCCGCCCTTGAGGTAGCCGCCGTAAGCGACGCGGATCACGACCGGCGCATCCCACGCGTTGTTCGAGCGGTAGCGCATCGTGGCCAGCTCACCGCGGATCTGCATCATCGCCGGCCAGATGTAGTCGAAGAACTGGATCTCGACGACCGGCTTGAGGCCGCGCGACGCCATCCCGGCCGCCCGGCCGACGATGTTCGCCTCGGCGAGCGGAGAGTTGAAGACGCGCGTCGCGCCGAAGCGGCGCTGCAGCCCCCACGTCACCTTGAAGACGCCGCCCTTGCCCTTGACCTTCTCGAGGACCTCCTCGCGGCTCGCGTCGGCGACGTCCTCGCCGAAGACGACGATGCGTGGATCGCGCTCCATCTCGTCGCGCAGGCACGCGTTGATGAGGTCGACCATCGTGGTCTCCTCGCCCTCGAACTGAGGGTCGTCCTCCGTGTCGAAGCGCTCGGAGGTCGGGTCCACGTCCGGCGAGTAGAGGTAGAGCGTCGCCGTCTCGGGCGCCGGCTGCGGCTGCTCGAGTGCACGGTCGGCCGCCTCCTGGACCTCCTGCTCGACCTCCTTCTCGAGCGCGTCCAGCTCCTCGGCCGTCGCAATCCCTTCCTCGATCAGCCGCTTACGCAGAATCACGATCGGGTCGCGCTGGGCCTCCTGCTCACGCTCCTCGTCGGGGCGGTACATCCGCTCGTCGTCCGACTGCGAGTGCGAGTACGGCCGGATCACGTGCGCGTGGAGCAGCGCAGGTCCCTTGCGCTGGCGCGCGTAGGCGATGACACGCTCGGCCGCCTCGTAGCTCGCCTGGACGTCGCACCCGTCGACCTCCTCGACGTAGAGGTCGGGGAAGCTCTTGACCAGCGCACTGATGCTGCCTCCGGCCGTGTTCACCTCGACCGGGACCGAGATCGCGTACCCGTTGTCCTCGACGAGGAAGACGACGGGGAGCTTCATGTTGCACGCCGAGTTGAGCGCCTCCCAGAACTCCCCTTCCGACGTCTGACCCTCACCGGTGGTGACGAGGACGATCTCGTCGTCCTCGAAATCGCCGATCGCCTCGCGCATCCCCTCGACCTGCGAGGCGCGCCACGCCGCCTCGGCGCAGCCGACCGCCTGCAGGAACTGCGTGCCCGTCGGCGAAGAGGTGCTGACGATGTTGAGCTCGCGCTTGCCCCAGTGCGACGGCATCTGGCGCCCGCCGCTCGCCGGGTCGGCCGCGGCGCCGACGGACTGGAGGAGCTGCTCGTACGGCGTCACGCCCAAGGAGAGGGTGAGTGCGCGGTCGCGGTAGTAGAGATAGAACCAGTCGGAGCCCGGACGCAGGTGCGGCGCAATGGCCACCTGGATCCCCTCGTGGCCCGCGCCTGAGATCTGGAAGAAGATCTTGTTCTGGCGTTTAAGTTGGAGCTCCTTGTCGTCGATCCTACGGGCAGTCACCATCGTGCGGTACATCTGCAGGAGCGACTTCCCGTCCAGCCCGGAGGTGCGCTTCTTCCGCTCCGCGATCTTCGCTTTCGTCGCCATGATCCATCCATTCGTGACCGTTCGCCCCCGGCCGGGGGCGTAGAGACAGGAGCCTCGATGGACTCGTGCCGAACACCTTAGTATACCCCGACTCGGGGATGAAGGCCACCCCGGGGTGACAGTGGACCCGGACGCCGCCGGCCGGGGTACACCATGGATCTTTGGACATGCGAAAACCCGACCGTTGCGGTGCCACGGGGCGACCGACCATCTTGTCCACGCGCCCCGTCGCCCCTGGTCCGGGTACACTCTGATCTGAGGAATGCGCCCCCTGACCGCATCCCGCTCGAAGACGCTCGTTCGCTTCGCCGCGCATGCCCTGATGCACCCGCGGCTCGCATTGCTGCTCCTCGGAGCGGCGTGGCGCTTCCGTGCCCGGGATTGGTACCGGCGCCCGCCGTTCCTGCCACTCCCCCCGGCCGCGTATCTGGAGTGGCGGATGCACACCGCGTACGGCGATGAAGGGGCGGAACCCACGCCTGAAGAGCTCAGGCACTACCTCGAGTGGGCGGCGGCGATGCGGCGGCCGGGCCGGTCCACCCGACGCGTGAGAACGTGAAGAAGCTCATCCTGCTTCTGGTCGTCTTCGCCGTGGCGAGCGCCACAGTGCCGGCGCTGCGCGAGCGGGTCGAGCCGCGGGTCGTCCCCGTCTGGGATACCGGGCTGCGGCGCCTCGAGCCCGTCATCGAGTTGGCCATGGTCCCGGTCCACCGGTGGCTGGCGCAGCACGAGGCGCAGTCGATCGCCCGGATGCTCCATTCGCGGGCCGGCGCGTCGGACCGTCTGCCGCTGCCCAGCGATTTCCCGGACTACCTGCGTCGCAACTGGCGAGGCGGTCGCCAGGGGCAGGATCCCTGGGGCAACTGGTATTACCTGGTCGTGACCCGCGACTCGATCACGGTCGGCTCTGCCGGTCCCGATCAGGAGCGCGACACGGAGGACGACATCCGCGCCAGCGTCGCGCGGAAATAGGGCGCCCATGGAGCCGCTCCTCCAGGACATCGTTGCGCTGTTGCTCTCGGTCGGGCCGTGGGTGGTGTTCGTCGTCGTCGCCATCGAGACGGCAGCATTTGTGGGGCTGCTGGTCCCGGCCGAGGCGACGGTGCTGATCGCGGCGTTCCTGGCGGATCGCGGCTACTTCGAATTCGGCGACATCGCGGCGGCCACCCTCGGCGGCGCGCTGGTCGGCGACCAGTGCGGCTACGTCCTGGGGCGCGTGGGCGGTACCCGAATGGTCGCGCCCGGCCACCGGCTCGGTCGGATCTGGGCCCGCTACGAGCCCGCGGCCACGGGCCTGTTCCGTCGCCACGCCGCACTCTCCGTCACGCTTGCCCGCTTCCTCTCCTTCATCCGGACGCTCATGCCCTGGTTCGCCGGGATGAGTCGCATGCCGTACGGCCGCTTCCTGCTGTTCGACGCCCTCGGCATCCTGGGGTGGGGGCTCGGCTCGATCGCGCTCGGCTACCTGGTCGGCGAGAGCTGGCGCCTGGTCGCGTCCACGCTCGGCACCGTGAGCGCCGTCGCGGTCGGCGGCCTGGCCGTGGCGGGCCTGGTCCTGCTGCACCGGAAGCGGCACCGGCTGGTCTTGGCGCCGGCCGATCCGGGCCCGGACGCGGTCGGATCGGCCGATGAGGCAGATGCCGCGGCACCGGTCGTCGACGGGTCGAGCCGCGCGGAGGCGTAGGTGTTCCGCATCGGGCTCACGGGGAACATCGCGAGCGGCAAGTCGACGGTCGCGCGGGTCTGGCAGCGCCTCGGCGCGCCTGTCATCGACGCCGACGTCCTGGCGCGGCGGGCGGTCGAGCCCGGCTCTCCGGGGCTGCGCCGCATCGCGGAGGAATTCGGCCCGGGCGTCCTGGACGAGACCGGCGCACTCGACCGCGCCGCGATGCGAGATATCGTGTTCCGGGACCCGGCCGCACGTGCGCGCCTGGAGGCGATCGTACACCCCGAGGTGGGCCGGCTGCGAGAGGAAGAGGAAGCGCGGCTCGAGGCCGCGGGCGAGCGCATCGTCGTCCACGACATCCCGCTCCTCTTCGAGGCCGGGCTGGAGGAACGGTTCGATGCAGTCGTGCTGGTCGATGCTTCGGAGGTGGTCCGCCTCGAGCGGCTGGTCCGGGACCGCGGCCTCGCCGAGGACGAGGCGCGCCGCATGATCGACGCCCAGATGCCGGCGTCGCTGAAGCGCGGCCGCGCGGATTACGTGATCGAGAACGACGGCACGATCGAGGAGCTCGAGCGCAAGGCGGAGGAGGTATGGCGGGAGCTGGAGCGGAGGGCCGCCGAATCAGGATAGACATGCACATCCACACCCGCGGGTCGTACGACTGCCTGAGCGATCCCGATGCGGTGGTCGAGCGGGCGGCGGCGCGCGGGATCGACAGGGTCTGCATCACCGACCACAACGAGATCGAGGTCGCGCTCCGGCTGAAGGAGCGCTACCCCGAGCGCGTCATCGTGGGGGAGGAAGTGAAGACGGCGGAGGGCGTGGACGTCATCGGCCTGTACGTGTCCGAGCGCATCCCGAAAGGGACGCCGGCGCGGGAGACGTGCGAGCGGATCCACGACCAGGGCGGGATCGTCTACGTGCCGCACCCCTTCGCCGGGGGGAAGGGCGGAGGCGGGCGGATCCTCGCCGAGATCGAGGAAATGGTCGACGCCGTCGAGGGGTTCAACGGCCGGATCCATTCCCGGCACCTGAACGAAAAGGCCGTCGCATGGGCGCGGGAGCGCGGGCTCCCGCTCGGCGCCGGATCCGATGCGCATACCCTCTTCGAGGTCGGCCGCACCTACGTCGAGGTGCCGCCCTTCGAGGATTCGCCGGCCGGGCTCCTCTCCGCGTTGCGAGACGCGCGCATCCACGGCCACTACTCCTCCTATGCGGTCCACATCGCATCGACGTACGCCAAGTTCCACAAGCGGTGGGCCCCTTGACAGCGTTCGCGACGGGCGCCTACTCTCGCGCCACCGGATCCCCAGGGAAAGGGTGAGGCTCTGACGTGTCGGATACGATCGCCGTCCCCGAATCACGCCGCGCGGCACTCGCCGACGTCCTGGCGGCGCTCGATTCCGCCCATGCCATTGTGCTCACCACGCACGTCAACGCCGACGGCGACGGCGCCGGCTCCGAGGCCGCGCTCGGCGCGTGGCTCGCCGCGCGGGGCAAGCGCGTGACGATCGTCAACCCGACGCCGTTTCCCGCGACGTACCTCCACCTCGTCGAGGACCCGGTCCGGATCGCGGACCACGGGACGACGGAGGCCGAGCGCGCGCTCCGTGAAGGCGACCTCCTCGCGGTGCTCGACACGAGCGAGCCCAAGCGCCTCGGCCGGATGGCCGGCGTGATCGAAACGCTTCGCACCGTGGTGGTCGATCACCACCCGCCGGGCGAGGTGACGGTTTCCACCGTCGGAATCCAGGACCCGACCGCCTCCGCGACCGGCGAGCTGATCTTCGACCTGATCCGGCTGGCCGAGCCGGAGGGCGAGTGGCCGCCGCTCGTCGCCGAGGCGATCTACACGGCGATCGTCACCGACACCGGCTCGTTCCGCTTCTCCAACACCACGCCGCGCGCCCACGCCATCGCTGGCGAACTCCTCCGGCGCGGCGTGGACCCCGAAGCCGTCTACCGGCGCCTCTTCGCGACCGTCCCGCTCCGGCGCATTTCGCTGCTGCGCGCCGCACTCGAGCGGCTGGAAGCAGACACCGAGGCGCACGTGTCCTGGATCTCGCTCCCGCGCTCGGTCCTGGAGCCGCTGAACGCGACGTCCGAGGACCTGGATGGGATCGTCGAGTACGCCCGTTCGATCGAGGGGACCGAGGTCGCCGTACTCTTCCGCGAGCTCCCCGACGGCTCGACGAAGGTGTCGCTGCGCTCGAACGGCGGGACGGACGTCAACCGGATCGCCCGGATGTTCGGCGGCGGCGGGCACGTCAAGGCGGCTGGCGCGCTGATCGGCCGGCCGCTCGACGAGGCACGTGAAGCGGTGCTCGAAGCCACCCGCGAGGCCGTGAAACAGCTTGAGAAAAAGGCCGAAATCGGCTAAATTTCGAGCTATGAAGGGATTCTACCGACGCCCGGATTTCCGCGAGGCGCGCTTCACCAGCGCGCCCGACGCACGCTTCGTGGCGGCGCCCGCCGACGGGGTCTTCCCGGAGGGGTTCTTCTCGACCACGAACCTGCCGACGTACGTCAAGATCGGCGGGGAGTGGCGCACGCCCGTGGCGCCGCGGATGGACGGCGGCATCGTGCTCGAGGAGGACGGCACGCTGCGCGTCCTCGAGGGGCGGTACGTCAAGGCCGGCCAGCCCGTCGCCGTCGGGTACGCGGAAGATGGGAGCGAAGGGATCTTCGTCCACGCCACCGGCTTCACGTCGGAGCACGAGGGCGCGGGCGAGGACGAATTCCAGTTCATGAGCTCGGAGGTCAGCCGGGAGAAGCCCGTCGACTACGCCGAGATGGCGCGCCTGCTCGTCGACGAGAAGGAGCGCGGCGGCCACGTCGTCTGGGTGGTCGGGCCCGCGGTGCTCCACTCGCGCGGCCGCGACGTCCTGACCTGGTTCATCGAGAACGGCTACGTCCACGCGCTCCTCGGCGGCAACGCCGTCGCCGTGCACGACATCGAGCAGGCGCTCATGGGCACGACGCTCGGCATGGACCGCTCGGGACGTCCCGTCGCCGGCGGGCATGCGTTCCACATGCGCGCCATCAACCAGATCCGTGCGGCCGGCTCGATCAGGGCCGCCGTCGAGCAGGGGATCCTGCGCGACGGGATCATGCACGCGTGCGTGACGCACGACGTGCCCTACGTCCTGGCCGGCTCGATCCGCGATGACGGTCCGCTCCCGGACACGATCACCGACATCGTCCGGGCGCAGGAGCTCATGCGCGAGCACGCGCAGCGCACGACCATGGCGATCATGATCGCGACCGCGCTGCACACGATCGCCTTCGGCAACATGCTCCCGTCCTACTCGATCGAGGCGGACGGCTCGTTCCGGCCGCTCACGACGATCGCGGTCGACTCGTCGGAGTTCGTCGTGAGCAAGCTCAAGGACCGGGGCACGCACCAGGCGTTCGGCGTGATCACCAACGCCCAGGACTTCCTCCACGTCCTGCGCTACTTCGTCGAGGCCGAGGCGGCGAGCCGGGCACAGGAGAGTGAGCCCGGCCCGTCGCCGGCCCACGCCGCCGCCGGCGCGTGAGCACGCCCGCCAACAACGCCGGGTCGCCCGACGCCGGGCACCTCGCCGCACACCTCGAGGCGCTGGCGCGCCACGTCCCCGTCGAATCGATCGACCAGCTATGGATCTTCCCGACGCGGCGAGTCGCCGGCGCGTTCAGCACCGTGATCGTCGTCTCCGCAAACGATGACACGAACCCCGAGCGGCGTCGCATCCTCACCGCGCACTACACCGTGCGCGTCGACAAGCGCGGGCGGCTCTCGACGCAGGAGAGCGTGCTCGAGCACGGCGCCGCACCGGCCGACCGCCTGGGCCGCCTCATCGACGGCGTCCTGCGTCGCCTGGACGAGGAACTGCTCTCCGAGCCGCCCAACGAGGCCGCCATCGGCGGCGACGCGGACCGCTGGTCCGCGCTCGTCGCCTCGCTCTCCGACCCGTCGCCCGCCGGGACGGCCGGCCCTGCCGAGGTTGCGCCCCGGGATCCCACGGGCAAAGAATAAGTATTATTGTCGTGACGGCGCCAAGGGCAGGAGGGCATATGAGCTTCGTACACCTCTTTCGACGCTATCTGAGGGATCAGGGTCTGCCGATCACGCAGCAGCGTGAGGTCATCGCGGAGCTGGTCTTCACGGCGCCCGAGCACCTGTCCGTCGAAGAGATCGAGTCTCGGCTCCGTGCCAAGGGCGAGAAGATCGGGAAGGCGACGATCTATCGGACGCTGGAGATGCTGGTCCGGAGCGGGCTGGTCGAGGAGTACGACTTCGGCGAGGGCTTCAAGCGGTACAAGCACCTGTTCGGCCAGACGCTGGTTAAGGAGCACCTGATCTGCACGGAGTGCGGGCGGGTGCAGGAGGTCGAGACGCCGGAGCTGGTACGGCTGCAGGAATCGCTGGCCCGGGAGTACGGGTTCCAGCCGGCGCGGCATCGCCTGGAAATGTACGGGCTGTGCGCGGAATGCCAGGCGGCCGGGCGGACGCTGGAGTGGGAGGGGTTGACCTGTCCGATCGAGACCGTATAGTCCACGGCCATGCCGAATCGGAGGGATGCAGGGGCCCCCGGTCGGGGGCCCCTTCGTACATCGACGCCTGGTGGAGTGGCAAGGGCAATGACGCTGCCTGAATCGCTGCGGCCGTTCGGTTGGGAGCTGCCGCACAATTTTCTTGGTCTGGAAGAAGAAGCAAGCGGCTTCGAGGATGCGCGGGTGGTGATCCTGCCGGTCCCGTACGAGGCGACGACGAGTTTCGGCGCCGGCACGGCGGGCGGGCCGGGGGCGATCATCGAGGCGTCGCGCTACATCGAGCTCTACGACCAGGAGCTGGACGCCGAGCCGTACGAGGTGGGTGTGGCGACGCTCCCGGCGCTGGAGCTGTCGGGCGCGGGTCCCGCGGAGGCGGTGGGAGAGCTTCGTGCGGCGTACGACGCGCTCCTGGACGCCGCGACGGACAAGTTCATCATCACGCTCGGCGGCGAGCACTCGATCACGAGCGCGCCGGTCCTGGCCTGGGCTGACCGGTTGAAGGACAAGGGCGAGCGGCCGCTCACGGTGTTGCAGATCGACGCGCACACGGACCTGCGGCCTGAGTACGAAGGGAGCCCGTACTCCCACGCCTCGGTCATGCACCGCGTCCACGATCGGGTGAACATCGTGGCGGTCGGGATCCGGGCGCTGACGCGCGAGGAGCGCGAGCTGGCGCGCGCCTCGGACAACATCCACCTCTTCCTGGCCGACGACATCCACGAGGGCGACGCCTGGATCGACGACGTGATCGCCCGCCTGGGCGAGGACGTCTACATCACCTTCGACGTCGATGGCCTGGACCCCTCGCTGATCCCCGCCACGGGTACGCCCGAGCCGGGCGGGCTGCAGTGGTACACCACGCTGAAGCTGCTGCGGCGGGTGTTCCGCGAGCGCAACGTCGTCGCCTGCGACGTCGTCGAGCTCGCCCCGATCCCGGGGCTCCACTCGCCGGACTTCGTGATCGCGAAGCTGATCTACAAGATGATCGGCTACAAGTTCATGGGATGATGCGGATGACGGGGCGGGCGCGCGGCCATGGCCGGCGCCCGCCCTGGCCCGCGTGTAGACGCGGCCACTACCGGTCATCGCTCCTGGCGATCCCTCACCCCCGGTCCGCACCCGCAGGGTCATCCGCGTACCGCTGGAACAACGGAAACAGATCGAGCGGATCCTCGATGACGTGGTCTTCGGGGACGAGTCCGGGCGGCGTCAGGATGAAGGGCCAGAACTGCCGGCCGCCGAGGGCGCCGTGGGCGCCGACCTGGTCGTCGAAGCAGATGCACAGGTCGGTCGCCGGGTCGTAGGCGCCGAAGAGGACGAGGTCGCCGGAGTTGGGGAGCTGCGCCAGGTGGACGATGGCGCGGCGCTCGACCGGCGTCGTCGCAAACGGAGTGAGCGGGTCGGAGCCGCCGAGGACGAAGGCCTCGCCCGCGGGCGTGATGAGCGCGCGGCCTTCCCGGCTCTCGACGTGGGCGCCGTCTTGCATCCGGGTCACGACCAGCCCGATCCCGCGGTGCGCGACGAGGAAGTAGTAGAGTGCGCGGCGCACGGGATCCGAGCGGATCTCATCGAAGCGGAGCGGCCGGTCCGGCTCGGTCCAGTAGACGTGGGCGAGCGAGGACGAGTAGGTCACGACGAGGCGCTTGTCCTTTGCGATCCGGACGGTCTCCGCGATCAGCGGAAAGAGGCCGTAGTGCCTCCGCAGCCATTGCCCGAGGCGGAGCCCGAGCTGCCGGGTCGGCGAGACGGAGGTCGCCGCGACCTCTTCGAGCTCCTGGACCAGGAAGTCCATCGTCTCGCGGGGTGGCGCATAGGTGCCGGTCTCCGCGAGGACGTGGACGCCATAGTCGACGGCGGCCTCGATCGTGTCGCCGAGCGTCTCGCCGAACTCGATGCGGTAGGGCACCGACGGCGTCTGGCCGTGGTCGCTCAGGATGTAGACGTCGTAGGGGCGGCCGGGCACGCGGCGCAGCATGCGCAGGATCTCGCCGATGCGGCGGTCGAGCGCGCGCAGGCTCTTGAGCGCGGTGCGCGACGAGGGGCCGAAGTGGTGCGCGAACTCGTCGTACACGTTGTAGGTGGTGTAGATCGAGGGCGCGCCGGTGTAGATGTCGAGCAGGACGGCCAGCGTCTGGAGCTCGCGCAGGATGACGTTGGTGCCGATGTGCAGGAGCGGCAGGTACCACCAGTAGTGGGTGTAGCGCCCACGGATGTGGCTCATGAGCCGGTCTCGCTCCTCGCGCAGGTACTCCACGATGCTGGCGAGCCCCATGCGGAGCACGCGGATCGGGTGGAGCGCCAGCAGCAGGGCCAGGCGCAGCCCGCCCATCTTCTGGAAGAGCGGCTGGCGGTCACGCGCGGAGAGGGTGAAGACCGCCCGCGAGGCGCCGCCGTCGTAGAGGTTGACGTAGCTCGATCCCCCCGTCAGGATTCCATCCGGGGGGAGCCGGTCGCGGATGAATTGCATGGACCCGAGCTGGGATCCGATGATCACGCGCCGGTCACCCTTCTCGTAGAACCGGAACGCCGGAATGCGATCCTTGGTGCCGTAGAAGATCGCGGCCTGGGCGGCGGGCGTCGCGCTCGGCAGCCCGGCGGGGAAGCGGCGGACCTGCCAGCCGTCGCGCTCGATCAGCCGCTGGAGGTTCGGCATGTAGCCGCGCTCGAGGGCGCGCTCGAAGTCCTCGTGCGCCAGGGCATCGATCTGGATGACGATGAAGCCGCGCCGGGCCCGCTCGGCGCCGTCCTCTTCACGGCGGCGCCGTCGTTCCGCAGCGAACGGCAGGTACTTCGCGCGGTAATACCAACGATAGAGGGCCCGCCTGAGGCGGGTCCACATGGAGTTCGCTGGAGCGACCATGGACAATTCGATCTCTTTCGCGGTCGCCTTCGCCGCGGGAGTCTTCTCGTTTCTTTCGCCGTGCGTGCTTCCGCTCGTGCCGAGCTACCTCGGGTTCGTCACGGGGATGTCGCTCGACGAGCTGAGCGCGGGTGAGCGACGTCGCTCCGCCGCGCTGCACGCGTTCCTCTTCGTCAGCGGGTTCAGCCTGGTCTTCCTGCTCCTGGGCGCCTCCGCGACGGTGCTCGGACGGCTCATGTTCCACTACCAGGACTGGATCGCCCGGATCGGCGGCGTCCTGATCATCATCTTCGGCCTGCACCTGCTCGGCGTGCTGCGGATCGGCGCGCTCATGCGCGAGCGCCGGGTCCACCTCGCCTCGCGGCCGGCCGGCTACTTCGGCGCCGTGCTGGCCGGGATGGCGTTCGGCGCGGGGTGGACGCCGTGCGTCGGGCCGGTGCTCGGCGCGGTCCTGACGTACGCCGGCACGCAGGAGACGATGGCGTCCGGGATCACGCTCCTCGGAGCCTACTCGCTCGGCCTGGCCCTGCCGTTCCTGGTCGCTGCGCTCGCGACGGGGCGGTTCCTCGAGGCGTCCCAGAGGATGCGTCGCCTGATCCCTGTGCTGGAGAAAGCGTCGGGCGCGGTGCTCATCCTGGCCGGCGTGCTCCTGGCGAGCGGGTCGTTCCCGGTGCTGGCCGGCTACTTCGCTCGTCTGACCCCGGCTTTCCTCTGGGAGCGACTCTAGAGCGGCTGTCGATTCGGACTCGCGGGCGCGGGAGCGCTTTCCCGCAGCCCGCTCCCGCCATTCCCCCACGGGGCGTCGGGGCCGCCTAACCCGCCCGCAGGAACTCGGGCACGCAGCGCAGGAGTTCCCGCGGCTCGACCGGTTTGGCCAGGAAGGAGGTACACCCCGCGGCGAAGCAGGCGTTCCGCTCGCCCGGTCCTACGCGGCCGGTCAGGGCGACGATGGGCGTGTCGCGGGTCGTGTGCCGTGTCCGGAGGATCCGGGCCACCTCGAGTCCGGGTCGGTCCGGCAGCCCGAGATCGAGAAGGATCAGCGAGGGCGGGTCGGTCGTGGAGAGCGCGAGCGCCTCTTCTGCATTGCCGGCCTCCAGCACGCGATAACCCGCATCTTCGAGGAGGAGACGAAGCGCGTCACGCAGCAGGGGGTCGTCTTCGACGAGCATGATGGGACGCTCGCTCGTACTCATCGCCGGTAAGCTAGCCCTCGGCCCGGACCGCCGCAAGCGCGCCTTCCTCCTGTTCGAGCCCCTCCTCCAGGAGCTGGCGCCGCAGGAGCGTCGCATACAATCCACCCTGCGCGAGGAGCTCCTCGTGCGTCCCCTGCTCGACGATGCGCCCCTCGTCCACGACCAGGATCAGGTCGGCATCCATCACGGCGGAGACGCGGTGGCTCACGATGATCGAGGTCCGCTCGCGGAGCACGCGACGCAGCCCCTCCAGGATCCGTGTCTCCGTCTGTGTGTCGACGGCGCTCAGCGCGTCGTCGAGGACGAGGATGCGCGGGTCGCGGGCGAGTGCGCGGGCAAGCGTCGTGCGCTGGCGCTGCCCGCCCGAGAGGTTGACCCCGCGCTCGCCGAGCAGGGTGTCGTAGCCGTGCTCGAAGCCGGCGATCGCCTCGTCGAGCTGCGCGACGATGGCGGCCTCGCGGATCCGCGCGGCGTGGTCGCCGTCGGGCGGCAGCCCGAGCGCGATGTTGTCGCCGATCGTCTCCGAGAAGACGAAGGCGTCCTGCGGCACGAGGCCCAGCGCGCCCCGCACCACGTCCAGCGGCAGCTCGGGGAGCGGCACGCCGTCCAGGAGGACCTGCCCGGCGGTCGGGTCGTAGAGCCGGGCGAGGAGCGCGATGATCGTCGACTTTCCAGAGCCGGTCGGGCCCACGATCGCGACCGTGCTCCCGGCCGGGGCGCGGAACGAGACGCCGTCGAGGACGTTCCTCTCGGTGCCCGGATAGCGGAAGACGACGTCGCGGAACTCGATCTCGCCGCGGACCGCCTCCAGCCGCTTCGGACGCTCCGCTTCACGGACCTCGGGCTCGATCGCAAAGATCGCGTTCAGCCGGCCCATCGAGGCCGCGCCTCGCTGGAACAGGTTGATTACCCAACCCAGTGAGATCATCGGCCAGGTCAGCATGTTCAGGTAGAAGCCGAAGGCGATGAAGTCGCCGACGGTGATCCGCCCGGCCATGGCCTGCCGGCCGCCGTGCCACAGGACGATCACCATCCCGAGCCCGGTCAACAGCGTGAGCAGCGGGTTGAATGCGCCGCTCGTGCGCGCGAGCGCCATGTTCCCCCGCATGTACGCGGAGTTCAGCGCCTCGAAATCCCGCTCCTGCTGCGATTCCTGGACGTAGGCGCGGACGATGCGCACCCCGGACAGGTTCTCCTGGACCATCGTCGAGAGATCGCCGAGCTGCTCCTGGATCCGCTCGAAGCGCCGGTGGATCACTCGCCCGAAGCCGAGCGCGATCGGTGCGAGCGCCACCATCGGGATCAGCGCTGCACCGGTCAGCTTCGGGTCGATCCGGACCATGAAGCTCACGGCGAGGATCGTCGTGACGATGGTGTTGACCAGGTACATGACCGCGGGCCCGGCCGCCATGCGCACCGCCTGCGCATCGCTCGTCGCCCGGCTCATCAGGTCGCCGGTCCGGGTCCGGCCGTAGAACGCCCGGTCGAGGCGGAGCAGGTGCTCGAAGAAGCGCTGCCGCAGATCCGTCTCGACGCGCCGGCTGATCCCGTTCAGCAGCTCCCGCATTCCGTAACGCGCCGCGCCGCTCAACAGCGCCGCGCCGACCACGGCGGCGCCGAACAGCAGGATCATGCGGAGCGTGACGTCCGGGCGCTCGAGTGCGTCGACGGCCCGGCCGACCAGCCAGGGCGTCAGGATCCCGAACGCATCGGAGACGACCACGAGGAGCAGGCCCAGCGCGATCCCGCGCCAGTACGGGCGCAGATACGGGCCGAGCGTGCGAAGTTCTTTCATCCTATCCGATCACCGTGCCGCCCGCGGCGGCGCGGAGCGATATCGTGCAACCGGGCCGCCGGCACCCGCCCGTCGGCGCAATCACCGACAGTCTGGAAACCTACGGCCCGTTCTGGTATATACATTGCAACTCGATAGCGCGCAGTGTTGCGCTTCACCTGTCAAGTTATCCGAAACGTCCCCGTCGTTCAAGCGGGGACGCCACCCGTGGAGGGGGCACATGTCCAGGTACCTTTTGCGGTCCGCCACACTACTTCTTCTTCTGCCGGTCGCCGTCCTGCCGGTCGCGTGCGGCGATTCCGGCAACGAGCGTGCGGCGTTGGAGGAGGACGAGCTGGATCGGGAGCTCGACCTGGCCCTCCAGCGGGACACGACTCCGGCCACTCTGGAGGACAAGCCGAAGGAGCCCGAGCCGACGCAGCAGGCCGCGCCGCGCCCTCAGCCGCAGCGCCAGCAGGCCGCCCCGCAGCCGCAGCGGCAGACGCCTCCGCGTGAGGAGCCCCGGCCGCAGCCGCAGCCGCAGGTGCAGCCGAGGCCGGTCACGCTGACGGTCCCGACCGGGACGCAGTTCGCCGTGCGGATGGAGGAAGAGCTGAGCACGGAGACGAACGTGCCCGGCGATCCGTTCACGGCGGTGCTGGACGATCCGATCGTCGCCGCGGACGGCACGGTGCTGATCCCGGCCGGAGCCACGGTGCGGGGCCGCGTGACGGCTGCCGAGAAGTCGGACCGCGTCGGTGAGACTGCGGTCATCAAGGTCGCGTTCGAGGCGATTTCGTTCAACGGGCGCAGCTATCCGCTCCAGGCCTCCGTGGTCGAGGCGAACCCCGAACGCCGGACCCGGACGACGACCGCCCAGTCGGCGGCGAAGGTCGCCGGCGCCGCCGCCGCCGGCGCGATCCTCGGCCAGGTGCTCGGCAAGAACACCGAGTCCACCCTCAAGGGCGCGGCCGTCGGCGCCGCCGCGGGCACCGCGATCGCCATGGGCACCGCCGACGTCGACGCGGTCCTGCCCGTCGGCTCGCGCATGGTGATCCGGTTGGACGCGCCGGTCGAGGTGCAGAGGAACTGAGGCGGAACGGGCGGGGGCCGGCCCCCGTCCCGCGGCGATGTAAGAGAACGCGGCGCGAGGTGCACCTCGCGCCGCGTTCTGACGTTGGGGGTGGGGATGGCGAAGTGCGGCGGTGGGGCGGGGGCGTGCGGGGCGTGCGGCGTGCGCGGCGTGTGCGGCGTGGCGCGAGGGCGGCGCGAGGGCGGCGCGAGGGCGGCGCCCGGCCCGTTCGCTGGGAAAACCCGGCACGGATCGCCTGATTTTTCGATCCGTGCCGGGTTTCTACAAATATGGTGGTAAACAGCACACGCACGACGTCGAGCGGGATGGCGCGTGCCGGGTTTTCACATTAGAGGTGGTCAACTGCACACTCGCGCTATTATTCGGTCACGCGTGCCGGGTTTCTACGCAACGCGCTCGGGCAGCGCGCGGGTCGGCGGGTCGCCGGTCCGGCTTCGCGGCAGGCCCGTCGGCGATAAGGGCGCGTAGCAGCGAGTGATACCCGGGCCGCGCCCCCATGCCGCCCTCCGACCCGCACGCTCCGATCCGCACGCTCCGATCCGTGCCCTCGACCCGCCCCCTCCGCTCCGCGCCCCCCAATCCATGCGCTCGAATCCGCGCCAGACCTCCGGACCACGCCCGCCGTTCCGAGCTCAGTACCCCGCGGCAAGCCCGCCCAGCCGCGGATCCGCCGCCCCGACCCACCGTCCGTCCCGACGCAAAATCGAGGGCGCGTTCCCGACGGTCGGACGCGTCGTGACCTCGTGCCCCAGCGCTTCGAGCGCACGGATCTCGCGCGGCAGCAGCCCGCCATGCTCGTAATAGAGCAGATCCGGCAGGTGCTGGTGGTGGATGCGCGGGGCGGCGACGGCGGCGGCGAGCGGCATGCCGTGGTCGATGACGTTCGAGAGGACCTGGAACGTCGCGGTGATGATGCGGGGTCCGCCGCGCGCGCCGGTCACGAGGAGCGGCGCGCCGTCGGGCGCGACGACGATGGTCGGCGTCATCGCCGAGAGCATGCGCTTGCCGGGCTCGATCGCATTCGCCTCGCCCTGGACCAGCCCGAACTGGTTCGGCTCGCCGGGCTTCGCGGCGAAGTCGTCCATCTCGTTGTTCAGGACGAAGCCGGCGCCCGTGACGGTGACCGCGGAGCCGTAGAGCGAGTTGATCGTGGTCGTGAGGGCGACGGCGTTGCCGTGGGCGTCGACGACGGAGAAGTGGGTGGTGTGGTCGCCCTCGGCATCGAACGCGGTCGTGTGCCCGGGGAGCACCCGGACGGACGGGGTCGCGCGAGCGCGGTCGATGGATGCGCGGAGCAGGCGCGCGTAATCCTTGGAGAGGAAGCGCTCGCGCGGGATCTCGACGAAGTCCGGGTCGCCGAGGTAGTGGTTGCGGTTGGCGAAGGCGCGCCGCATCGCCTCGGCAGTGAGGTGGATGGCCTCGGGCGAGTGCCAGCCGAGGGCGCCGAGGTCGTACCCCTCGAGGATGTTGGCGATGAGCGCGAGGGTGAGCCCGCCGGACGACGGCGGCGGCATCGAGATGACGCGGTGGCCGCGGTAGTCGAACTCGACGGGCTCGCGCCAGACGGCGCGGTAGGCGGCCAGGTCCTCGTGGGTGATGATCCCTCCGCCCCGGCGCATCTCGGCGACGATCAGGTCGGCGGTCTCTCCCTCGTAGAAGCCGGCGGGCCCGTGCTCGGCGATCCGTCGCAGGACGGCGGCCAGCTCGGGGTTGCGCCAGTGGGCACCGGCGCGGAGCGGCTCGCCGCCGGGGAGGAAGAGGGCGGCGGAGGCGGGGAACCGCCGGAGCCGCTCGGCCTCAGCGACGATGGACCGGGCCAGCGCGTCGTCGACCACGAAGCCGTCCTCGGCCAGCCGGATGGCCGGCTCGACGACGTCGCGCCAGGGGAGCGTGCCGTAGCGCCGGTGCGCCTCCCAGAGCCCGGCGACCGCGCCCGGCACGCCGGAGGCGAGGTGCCCGGTAATGGAGCGGTCGGTCAGCTCGCCGTCCGGGCCGAGGAACATGTCGCGTGTCGCGGCGCGGGGCGCCGTCTCGCGGAAGTCGAGAGCGGCGGTCTCCCCGTCCGCCGTGCGGAGGACGAGGAAGCCGCCGCCGCCGATGTTGCCGGCCTCGGGGTAGACGACGGCGAGCGCGAACGCCGTCGCGACGGCCGCGTCGACCGCGTTCCCGCCGGCGCGGAGCACGTCCACGCCGACGCGGGTGGCGAGGGGCGCGTCGCTGGCGACCATCCCGGATGCGGCTTCGGCGGCCGGGACGTCGAGCGCATGCGGCCAGGCGGCCGGGACGCGGTCGGCCACGCCCGGCCGGGGCGTGGGCGCGGGGGGCGCGCCACACGAAGCGAGCCACGCCGCCATGGCGAGCCCCCCTGCGATCCGGATCGGGATCAGAGCCCGAAGCGCATCCCGGCGCGAATCTGCGAGTGCTTCGTGGTGTTGTCGCGTACGCCCTCCTTCTGGTGGAAGGTCCAGTAGCGGCCCCACTCGATGAACAGCGAGCGATTGATGGACGGGCGGTATTCTAGCCCCGCGCCGGTGCTGAGCGCGAGGTCGGGGTCCCAGCCATCCAGCCCGGAAAGCCCGTAGAGGAACGCGCCAGCGCCGCCGGTCAAATACATCCCGAAGTTGCCGCCGCCGCTGGTCCGCAGCCGGCCGGTCAGCATCCCGGTGACGAGGCGGGCGTTGCCATCCTCGATGAGTTCGCCGGTCGCGGCGTCGGTGCGCTCGTAGGCGGCCGGCGCGAACGATGTCTCGACGCCGAGGGCGAGGCCGGGGCCCACCTGGCGGTGGAGGCCGACGCCGCCCGCGAAGGCGGAGCCGAAGTCCCAGTTGCCACTGGCGTCGTGGACGCGGCCGGGGCTGAGGTAGCCGCCCACCCACGCTGTCGCCCAGGTGTTCGGCGCTTTGGTGACCTGCCGGAACTGCGCTGCCGCGGGGGTGGCGACGCCCAGGACCGCGAAGGCTGCCACGAGGACTGCTGCTTTCTTCACTGCTACTTCCTGTACTGCGAGTGGGGTGATGCTATGTACGGCTCGGCGCGGAGGAACCAAGCGCCTCCAGCGCCCGGAGCGCACTGGCCGCGAGCACGCTCGCGCCGCGGACGAGTGCACTTTCGTCGATGTCGAATCTCGGGTGATGGTGCTCGCGCGGCTCCGCCGGCGCCGCGCCCAGCCAGGCGAACGAGCCCGGCGCCTCATGGAGCAGGTACGCGAAGTCTTCCGCACCCATCCACGGCTCGAACTCGGCGACGGCATCCGCGCCCAGCGTCGCCGCCGCAGCGGCGGACATGAGCTCGGTCATCGCCGCGTCGTTCACCACGGGCGGGTAGCCGACCCGCAGGTCCAGCTCCGTCTCGCCCCCGAGCGCGCGAGCGACGTCGAGCGCCCGCCTCAGCTCGTCGTGGAGCACGCTCTGCACCGCGTCGTCGAAGTAGCGGATCGTGCCTTCGAGCCGCACGCAGTCGGCGACGACGTTCTCCGCCACGCCGCCCTCGATCCGGCCGATCGTGAGCACCCCGGCCGAGATCGGGTCGATCCGGCGGGAGACGGCATGCTGGCAGGCGAGCACCACGTGTGAAGCGAGCACCACTGCGTCCACCCCTTCGTGCGGCCGCGCCGCGTGCGCACTCACGCCCCGCACCGTGGCCACGAAAGAGTCGGTTCCGGCCATGATAGGCCCGGAAGCCGTAAAAAGTTTCCCTGACGTGAGATGCGCGCCTATGTGCAGCCCGAAGACGGCGTCCACGCCCTCCATCGCCCCGTCCTCGATCATCCGGACTGCGCCGCTTTTGTTCTCATCGTCCGCCGCCTCCTCGGCCGGCTGGAAGAGGAGCCGGACCCGCCCCGCCGGGAGCTCGCCCCGCCTGTGCGCATCCGCGAGGAGCCGCGCCGCGCCGACCAGCATCGTCACGTGCGCATCGTGGCCGCACGCATGCATCACGCCGGGCACCGTCGAGCGATACGCCACGTCATTCGCCTCGTCGATCGGGAGCGCGTCCATGTCCGCGCGCAGCGCGACGATGGGCCCGTCGCCATCCCCGATCTCAGCGACGACGCCGGTGCGACCCACACCGCGTCGCACACGGTACCCGAGCGCTTCCACCGCCCGCGCCGCGACCTCGGCGGTGCGATGTTCCTGGAACGCGAGCTCGGGGTGGCGGTGGAGGTCGCGGCGGAGTTCGATCAGGTCGGTCTCGAAGGTCTGGGCGCGAGACAGGAGCATGGGCGTTGCAGTTCGTCTGGGCGCGCCGGTGTTTGGGAGGCGCGACGGTGTATGGGTGGCCGGCGCGGGGTGCGCCGGTGGCTTGGCCGCGGCGGGAGAGCGGGCGCGGGGCGCCCGCGGCCAGGTCCAGGCGCTGGCAACGCCTGGGCGCATCCCCACCGCGGCCGCAGGCCGCCGCCTCCGGCGGCGGCGCAGCCGCTTGGCCCCTCCCGCAGCGGCCGAAGGCTCGCTGCCCCCGCGCGCCGCCAGGCGCGCCCCTATCGCCGCACGCAGTGCCGCCGCCTCCGCTGCCGCGTCAGCGGCAGCCCCCGCGGGCGAGGCCCGCCGTCCCCCGCGCCGCGAAGCGGCGCCGCCACCCCGCCGCGCGAAGCGGCCGCCCCCCGCGCGCCAACCGGCGCGCCGCCCCTGCCCCGCAGCGCGGCGAAGCCGCGCGGGGGGCCCTATCACCTGGCCCCAACGCCTGATCAACCTTACGTTGTACCAGCGCAATTTATCCGGATGTTCACCATGACGACAGATGCGGGCGGAGCGCCGCTGGACCGGCGGCTGACGGAGCAGCGCAATCCCCGGAGCGCTCGGATCGACGAGCTGTCGACGCTCGCGATCGTGGACCTGATCAACGCCGAGGACCGCATGGTCGCCCAGGCGGTGGGGGAGGAGCGCCAGCAGATCGCGCGGGCGATCGAGCTGGTCGTCGACTCGTTCCGCCGGGGCGGGCGGCTCATCTACGTCGGCGCGGGGACGTCGGGGCGGCTCGGTGTGCTCGATGCGGCCGAGATGCCGCCGACCTACCGCACGGATCCGGAAATGGTCCAGGGCGTCATCGCCGGGGGGTATGCGGCGCTGGTCCGGGCGCAGGAGGGCGCGGAGGACTACCCGGAGGATGGCGCCGCGGCGATGGACGAGCGGGGTGTCGGGCCCACGGATTTCGTGCTCGGCATCGCGACGTCGGGGACCACGCCGTACGTCCACGGCGCGCTGCGCCGGGCGCGCGAGCGTGGCGCGCGAACCGGCTTCCTCCTCTGCACCTACCCGTCGGAAGAGCTGATCCGGACGCATGACGTCGTCATCGCGCCGCTCGTCGGGCCCGAGGTCATTACCGGTTCCACGCGAATGAAGGCCGGGACCGCGACCAAGATGGTGCTGAACACGATCAGCACCGCGGCGATGGTCAAGATGGGGAAGGTTTACGGCAACCTGATGGTCGACCTCCAGGTCACCTGCCAGAAGCTCCGGGACCGCGGCGAGCGCATCCTCATGGAGACGCTGGGTCTGGAACGGCCCGAGGCGGCAACGCTCCTGGAGCGGAGCGGCGGCCACGTGAAGACGGCGATCGTGATGGGGCGGCTCGGCGTCGACCGCGAGGAGGCGAAGCGTCGGCTGGACGAGGCGGGCGGCGTGATCGGTCGCGTCGTCGGGGAGCTGGACGCCGGATGAGGCGCGACGTCGCCGGCATCGATCGTGCCGGTCCGGGGCGGGGCCAGCGCGACGAGGACGCGGCCTGCCGGCCCGGCCCCGAAGTCGCCGGGCGCTGCCGCGTTGTCTGGCCCCGCACGGTGGAGGCGCGCCCGTGCGCGTGATCGGCCTCATGTCGGGCACTTCGCTCGACGGGATCGACGCCGCGCTCGTCTCCTTCGAAGGCGACGTGTCCGACCTGCGCTGGTCGCTCGAGGCGTTCGTCACGCTGCCGTACGACGACGAGCGCCGCGACCGGATCCATCGCGCGATCGTCGACGGGAGCGCCGCCATCCTCTGCCGGCTACACGCCGATCTGGGCGAATGGCTGGCTGAGGCGGCGCTCGGTGTCTGCGAGGAGGCGGGCATCCCGCCCGCATCGGTCGACCTGATCGGCTCGCACGGCCAGACGGTCTGGCACGAGCCGCCCGAGCCGGGGCGCCGCGGCGCCACGCTCCAGCTCGGCGATGCCGGGACGATCGCCGAGCGCACGGGGATCGACGTGGTGAGCGATTTCCGCGTCCGTGACGTGGCCGCCGGAGGCGAGGGCGCACCGCTGGTGCCGTGGGCGGACCGCGTGCTCTTCGCCGAGCCCGGGCGCTGCCGCATCCTCCAGAACATCGGCGGGATGGCCAACCTGACCTGGATCCCGGCGCGCGGCGACCCCTCACCGCTCCTCGCCTTCGACACCGGGCCGGGCAACGCGCTGATCGACGCCGCGGTCGCCCTGGCGACGGGCGGGCGCGAGACGTACGACCGCGACGGCGGCTGGGCTCGCCGCGGTACGATCCGTGAAGCGCTCCTGGCCGAGCTGCTCGCGAACCCGTTCTTCGACCGGCCGCCGCCGAAGTCGACCGGCCGCGAGGTGTTCGGCCGCCCCTTCGTCGAGGCACTGGTCCGCCGCGAGCGGCCACGGAGCACCGAGGAGTGGGCGGACCTCATCGCGACGCTGACCGCGCTCACGGCCGAGAGCATCGCCGCCGCGATCCGCCGCTGGGTCGCGCCGCGTCCGGTCGACGAGGTGGTGCTGACCGGCGGCGGGGCGCACAACACCGCCCTGCGCGAGATGATCGAGGAACGCCTTTCGCCCGTGCCCGTCCGCGGCGGCGAGGCTTTGGGGATCGACCCAGACGCCAAGGAGGCCGTCGCCTTCGCGGCGCTGGCCTGGGCGCACGTGAACCACGTACCGGGCAACGTGCCGGAGGCGACCGGCGCGGCCGGCCCGAGGATCCTTGGGTCCTTCACCCCGGGGGCGTAGTTGGAGATCGGACGACTCCTCTTTCCGGCGCTCCGCTGGCGGGACGAGACGGGCTTCGACCACGAAGCGGAGACGATCGACGCCGCGCTCGAGCTGGGCGCGGGCGGGTTCATCCTCTTCGGCGGCGAGGCGGGCGCGGTGAGGGAGCTGACGGCGTCGCTCAGGCGACGTGCCGGCCGGCCGCTCCTGATCGGCGCGGACCTGGAGCGAGGCGCGGGGCAGCAGTTCCTCGGCGCAACACCGCTCCCGCCCCTTGCGGCCATCGGTTCGCTCGACGACCTCGAGGTCAGCCGCCGCGCTGGCGAGCTCACGGCGCGCGAGGCGCTGGCGCTCGGTGTGAACTGGGTCTACGCGCCCGTCGCCGACCTGGACCTCGAGCCGCGCAACCCGATCGTGGGGACGCGCGCGTTCGGCTCGGACCCGGAGCGGGTCGCCGAACACGTCGTCGCCTGGATCGAGGGGTGCCGAGCCGCCGGCGCGCTCGCGTGCGTGAAGCACTTCCCCGGCCACGGCCGCACGACCGCGGACTCGCACGTCGAGCTGCCACGCGTCGACGTGGGCAGGGGGGAGCTGGAGGTCGATCTCGCGCCGTTCCGCGCCGCAATCGCTGCCGGCGTCGATTCCGTGATGACCGCGCACGTCGCGTTCCCGGCACTCGACGACTCCGGCCGCGCCGCGACGCTCTCGCCCACGATCATCGGCGGGCTGCTCCGCCGGGAGTTGGGATACGATGGGATCGTCGTGACCGACGCGCTGATCATGGAAGGCGTCATCGAGTCGGGGCACGGCGAGGCGACCGCGGCGGTCATGGCCGTCGCGGCCGGGTGCGACGCGCTCCTCTACCCGAGCGATCTCGGGATCGTGGCGGAGGCCGTATCGGGCGCGGTCGGCCGCGAGATCCCCGAGGCGCGCGCCGAGGAGGCGATCCGCCGGATCGAGGCGGCGGCGGAGCGTGTCGACGGGGAGGGAGGCGATACCTGGGGCGACGATGGCGACCGGGGCTGGGCGCTCGACATCGCCCGCCGCTCGCTCGTGGCCGTGCGCGGCGAGCCGAAGCTCCCGGCGTCCGGGGTCCGCATCGTCACCGTGGACGACGACGTCGGCGGCCCCTATCCTCCTGGGCCGCGCGATGCGTTCCCCGCCACGCTCCGCGCAGAGGGCGTCGACGTCGTCGAGACGGGCGTCGCACCGGCGGACCGCCCCACGATCGTCGCGCTCTACGCCGACATCCGCGCCTGGAAAGGGCGTCCCGGGATCTCGGCCGGCGCGCGCGAGGCTGTGGAGACGGCTCTCGCCGGACCGGGCTCGGGGGTCATCGTCCTCTTCGGACATCCGCGACTCGCGGAGGACCTGCCCGGATCCGTCCCGGTCCTCGCGGCGTGGGGTGGCGAACCATTGATGCAGGAGGCGGCCGCGCACGGGCTCGCGGCCGGGGAGGCTCGTGGATGGCGCGATTGACGACGATGGCACCGGCACGCGAGGCGGCGAGCCAGATCGACCGGGCGTCCGATGCCGGCACGGCCGGGCGCGCGTGGATCACGCCTGCAGTCCTCGCTTTCGTCCATCTCCTCCTCGCCCTCGCCGCGTTCGACCCCACGCCCCACAGCGGTGGTGACAACGCCGCCTACATCGCACTCGCCCGCTCGCTCCTCGAACACGGCCGCTACCTCGAGCTCTGGGATCCGGCATCGCCGCCCCACCTCCTCTATCCGCCCGGATTCCCGGCGCTCCTCGCCCTCGCCATGCTCGTGGGCGTGAAGCCGTGGGTGGGGCTCAAGCTCCTGATCGTGGCGACGTCGACCGCCGCCGTCGCGTTCTCCTTCCTCTGGCTCGAACGGCAGTGGGGGCGGAGAACTGCCCTCGGAGTCGGAATCCTGCTCGCCGCGAGCCCGGCGATCGTCGGCATGAGCCACTGGGTGCTCTCCGACGTGCCCTTCTGGATGCTCACCATGGTCGCGCTGTGGGGATTCGCACGCCTGGAGGCCGGTGAGCGTGGGGGCGCGGCAATCGCGATCGTGGCCACGGTTCTCGCCTACTTCACGCGCTCCGCCGGCATGCCACTCGCCCTCGCGGCCGCGGCGTGGCTCGCCATGGGGCGACACTGGCGCCCCCTCGCCGCGCTCGCCGCCACGCTCCTGCCGCTCGCTATCCTCTGGTGGCTGCGCGGGCGTGGCGTCGACGGCGCGGATTACATGGACAGCTTCTGGCTCGTCAACCCTTACCGCCCGGAGCTCGGCCGCGTCGGACTCGCCGAGCTGGCCGGGCGGATGTGGGCGAACAACGGCCGGTACACGCTCGTTTACCTGCCCGTGGTCCTCGTCGGGAAAGGTGGAGGCGCGTACGGCGCGCTCGGTGTCGTCGTCGCGCTCTTCGCGCTCGCAGGGTGGATCATGCGGCTCCGCAAGCCCGGCCTGCCGGAACTCTTCCTCCCACTCTACATCGGGCTGCTCTACATCTGGCCCGAGGTCTGGGCGGGCGACCGCTTCCTGCTCCCTGCCGTCCCGTTGATCCTGGCTTACGCCGCCCATGCCCTCGCGGCCACGGTCCGGCGGGTGCGCCTGCCGCGGCCGCACTGGGTGGGCGCGGCGGCGGTCGCAGCGATCGCTCTCCTCGCGCTCCCCGCCCAGCTCCGGGGCGTCCGAATCGGGCTGGCCTGCACCAGCACTTACCGCCTCGGCGCGGCGTATCCTTGCCTCTCGCAGCCGTGGCACGACTACTTCTCGGTGGCGGAGTGGACACGTGTAAACTTGCCCGAGGATGCGGTGGTGCTGACGCGCAAGCCGAGGTTGTTCTTCGGGCTGACGGGCCTGCGTGCACGGATGTTTCCGCGGAGCCCGGAGCCGACCGAGCTGCTTGGGGAGGCGCGGGCGGCCGGCGCGCGATACGTCGTGTTGGACCTGTTGGATGCGCAGTCGCTCCGGTACCTGCTCCCGGCGCTGGTCGGGCGGCCGGACGCTTTCTGCGTCGTATACTCGCTCGGTCCAAATCGAGTGACGGTCTTCGGCGTGCTGCCGGATGCGGAGGCGATCCCCGACCGGGATGGCGACGTCGAGGCGACCGGGTTCGCGTACTGTCCGCCGGACTACCGGTCGCCGTCGCGGTAGAGCCCGAGCCCGAGTCCGAAGGCAACGGCGGAGATCGGTCCGCGTGCGGGCACGATCGCGGGCGCGATCGCCTCGAACGGTATCGCGATCTGGGGCGATAGGCGACGCAGCAAGGTGAACGTGCCTCCGGCTTGCGTGGCGGCGGCCTCGATCGCGCCGAAGATGAGGCCGCGCGTCCCCGGCGTTCCCGGGAGCCTGGGGTAGAGCAGGGAAGCGTATGCCGCGGCCGCGGCGACCCCCGCCGTGAGTCGGACGGGCCCGTCCATGGCCGGCGTGTCGGGCGGCACCGTCCCGAGGCGGCGTTCGACTAACTCTGCGGCGGCGGCGAACGCCGAGCCGGCGAGTCCGGCGAGGATCGCTCTCGGCCACCGCACGGGTCGAGGGCTGAAGAGGCGGGCGAGGAGCCAGGCCGCGGCGGCGGCGCCGAGGGCTGCGCCGGCCACTGCGCCGGGGGCGTCGGGCGGGGCGGTCACTTCGGCCACACCGCGCTGACGCTCGGCACCGGGAGCGGAATCACCGTCCACGGACGGCACGGGCTCTGCCTCTCGCCCCCCGGCTTCCACGTCGGCAAGGCGACTTTCGGCCTCGCCCAGTGCATAACCGATGGTATAGAAGACGTTTCGGAACGCGGACCCCGCACCGGGAAGTGACATGAATCCTCCTCGTTCGGTCGGCCGGTGTCCCGGCCGCCGTGCAAGCGATGTGCCCGTCGGTCGCCGGAGGCGCCCGTGAGTCTGCTCGACTGGATCGTCGTCGGGGTCTACCTCGTCGCCTCCTTGCTCATCGGCCTCTACCTGGCCCGCAGGGGCTCGCGCTCGATGGCGGACTTCTTCGTCTCGGGCCGCTCGCTCCCGTGGTGGCTCGCCGGGACGTCCATGGCCGCCACCACCTTCAGCATCGACACGCCGCTCTACGTTTCCGGCGTCGTCGCGCGCCAGGGCGTCGCGGGGAACTGGCAGTGGTGGTCCTTCGCCATCAGCCACGTCCTCCTCGTCTTCGTCTTCGCGCGCCTCTGGCGGCGCGCCGAGATCATCACCGATGCCGAGCTGATCGAGATCCGCTACGGCGGCCGGCCCGCGGCCGTGCTGCGCGCGCTGCGCGCCTTCATCTTCGCCGTGCCGATCAACGTCATCGCCATGGGCTACGCCATGCTCGCGGCGCGAAAGGTCGTCGTCGCGCTCGGCTTCGGCGCCATCCTCCCCCCCGGTCTCCCGGGCGACCCCGAGCTCTGGGCCGTCATCGCGATCGTGGTGTTTACGCTTGTTTATGCCGGGCTCGCGGGGCTTTGGGGCGTCGTCGCGACGGATTTCTTCCAGTTCTTCCTCGGACTGTTCGGTGCGATCCTCGTCGCGATCATCGCCGTGATCGACGTGGGCGGGCTCGCCGCGCTGCGCGATGGATTGATCGAGCAAGGGCTCGGCGACCGGCTCTCGTTCCTCCCCCTGGCCGAGGTGGCGCAGCTCTCGGTCGCGACGTTCCTTGCCTACATCGGGATCCAGTGGTGGGCGTTCCGTCGCTCGGATGGCGGCGGCGAGTTCATCCAGCGGCTGTCGGCGTCCCGCGACGAGGCGGAGGCGGAGCGCGCGACGTGGTTCTTCAACATCCTGAACTACGTCGTCCGGACGTGGCCGTGGGTGCTGGTGGGGCTGGTTGCGCTCGTGCTCTACCCGGACGCCCTCGAACCCGGCGGCGATCCGGAGACGAGCTATCCGCGTCTGATGCTCGACTTCCTCCCTGCGGGGTTGCTCGGGCTGGTCGTGGCATCGCTGATCGCCGCGTTCATGTCGACGGTGTCGACGCAGATCAACTGGGGCGCGAGTTACATCACGAACGACCTGTACCAGCGGTTCGTTCGTTCGGGCGCATCGCAGCGCGAACTGGTCTGGGTCGGCCGGCTCTCCTCCGTGGTGCTGACCGCGCTTGCCGGGTGGGTTGCGTTCAACGCACAGGACGTGGGGACGATCTTCACCTTTATCATCGCGATCGGGACGGGCCCGGGCGCCGTACTGATCCTGCGGTGGTTCTGGTGGCGGATCAACGCCTGGGCGGAGATCGCGAGCATGGTCGCGGGGCTCGCCATCGCCCTCTTCCTCTACCTCCCGACCATCGACTGGAGCGGGGCAGGGCCGTTCGCCGCGCCGCTCATCGCGCTCGCAGGGCTTGCGCAGCCGATCTCCGATTACGGCACCGCCGGCGTGCTGACCGTTACCGCATTCGGCACGGCCGTGGTCTGGCTCATCGCCATGTTCGTCACCGCGCCGGAGCCGGACGAGGTGCTGGACCGCTTCTATCTGCGCGCGAGACCCGGAGGGCCGGGGTGGAAGCGACAGCGCGAACGCACCGGCGTCGAGCCGCTCCAGGACCTCTCCCGCGACCTCTGGAGCACCCTCTTCGGGATCGGCTTCATCTTCGGTGCAATGTTCGCCGTCGGCGGCGTGCTGCTGCTGCGGTGGGGCGCTGCGGCGATCGCCGCACTCGTCGCAATCGTCTCCTGGTTCCTGCTCCGGAGCGTGCGGCGCGGCACGGGGACCGGGATGTTCGATGTTGACGACGGCAAGGAGCCCATCGGGGAAGCGACATGACGCAAACACCGCGCGAACTGCGAGGAAGCTCGATCCCCGGCGTTCGGTCGGTCGGGGCCCGTCGAGCCCCGGTCGGAGCCGATCGATCCCGAAACGAATCCGATCGAGCTTCAATCGGTACCGGTCGAAGCCCGATCGCATCCGATCGAGCCGGCAATTGCCACGGGGCCGAAGGTGCGAAAACGCGCGTTCACGCGACGCTCGCGCTCACCGCTCTTGCGCTCGCCGCCGCGTGCACGCCGGAGCGGCCCGCGCCCGCCGGCCCCGTCCCCCCGGGCGCGGTGTCGCCCGCGCTCCCGGAGATCCCGCGCCGCACCGGGCCGCTCGTCCTCGACGTCGTCCACCCCGAGGAAGGCGCCACAGTCACTGTCCGCGACTCGACCTTCGTCTTCGGCTCGACCGGCACGGGCGACGCGAAGCTGAGCATCAACGGCACGCCCGTCCCGGTCCAGCCCAACGGCGCGTTCCTCGCCTTCCTCCCCGTGCCGGCCGACGGCGTCTACCGCATTGCCGCCCACACGGCACGCGAATCCGCCGAGCTCGTCCGCACGGTCACCGTGCCGCCGCCACCGCCGACCCTACCCCCCGGCCCCGTGGCGATCCTCGAGAGCTCGATCGAGCCCCGCGGCGTTTGGGTCGCTCTCCCGGGCGAGCCCATCGATGTTTCCTTCCAGGGTTCGCCCGGCGGCATAGCGACGCTGATCCTTCCGGACGGACGGCGGATCCCGCTCGTCGAAGCCGTCGCCGAATTGGACGCCGCCGCCGGCCGCGAGGCCTTCGCTCGCGAGCCCGGTGCCGCCCGTGAACAGGCGTTATCCGCTGTCGCGGAGTACCGCGGGCGCTTCCCGGCCATTACGCTCGCGGGGCCGGACACGATTCCCCGCGGATTGGCGCTGTTACATCCGTTCACCGTGGGGACGGACCTCGCGGTAGACGCCGCGCGGCCCGCGAGCGCCTTGCTCGAGCTGGTCGTGGGGCGGGACACCGCGCGCGCCACGCTGCCCTTGGATCTGTCGCTCCTCGACCCCGACCGTCTGCCGGTGGCCTTGACCCGCGACCCGACCGACCCCGCGCGCGTGTTGGGAGGCGAGGTCCGTGCGACGCCGGCGCCTTCGGGCGTCCTCCACTACTTCTGGCCCGATGGCACCCGCGTCGCTCTCTCCGGCGAGCGGAACCGCAGGCTACGCGTAAGGCTCACGGACGACCTGTCGGCCTGGGTGGACGGCGGAGAGGTGCTGATCCTGCCGACCGGCACGCCGCCGCCCGCGAGTCGGGTCGGGTCGATCCGGATGACGCCTGCGCCCGGCTGGATCGACGTGCGTTTCAACCTCGACGAGCGCATTCCCTTCCGCGTCGATCAGGGTGAACGGTCGTTGACGGTCACGCTGTACGGGGCGACGAGCCGGACGGAGTGGCTCCAGTACGGCGCGCTCGATCCGCTGGTCGAACTCGCAGAGTGGAGCCAGCCCCGGGATGACGAGTACCGCTTCGATCTGTTCCTGACCCGCGCGCCGTGGGGTTATCGCACGTTCTGGGACGGGGACGACCTCGTGCTGCGCGTCCGGCGCCCGCCGGAGATCGATCCGGACCGGCCGTTGCGCGGCCTGCTGATCGCCCTCGACCCCGGGCACCCGCCCCTGGGGGCGACCGGGCCGACGCGCTTGAGCGAGGCCGAGGCCAACCTGGCGATCGCGCTTGCGCTGAAGCCGATGCTGGAGTCGGCGGGTGCGCGCGTTCTCATGACCCGGACAGACACGAGTGCGGTCCCGCTCTACGCCCGCACCCGCATCGCCACCGAGTCGGACGCGCACCTGTTCGTCTCCATCCACAACAACGCGTTCCCCGATGGGGTAAACCCCTTCCGGAACAACGGGACGAGTACGTATTACTTCTATCCACAGTCCGTCGAGCTTGCCCGGGCGTTCCAGCGTGAGCTCCTCGACGAACTCCGGCTCCGCGACCTCGGGTATGGGCGCGGTGACCTGGCCGCCGTCCGACACACCTGGATGCCGGCCGCGCTCACGGAGACGATGTTCCTCATGATTCCGAGGCAGGAGGCGGCGCTCCGCGATCCAAACGTGATCCAGCGGATCGCACGGGCGCACCACCGCGCAATCGAAGCGTTCGTCCGCGACCACGCGGCGCGGTCGATGGCGTCAACAGATGTAAACTGACGATGAAACGCATTCTGGCCGCGTGCGCCCTGATCGTCGCGACGGCGAGCGGGGCATGGGCGCAGGTGCCTCCCGATGCGGATTGGCGCACCATTCACACGGAACATTTCCGGGTGACCTTCCCCCGGGGGCTCGAGGCCCTTGCGCAGCATGCGGCCCAGCGCGCGGAGCATGCGTACAGCCGCCTCGCGGCACGACTCGCCGCCCCGCCCGCCGGTACGATCGACATTCTCCTCACCGACTTCGTCGACATCTCGAACGGGACTGCGACCCCGTTCCCATCGAACCGGATCGTCCTCTACGCGCGGCCGCCGGTCGAAGAACACAGCCTGGCCTACTTCGAGGATTGGATCGATCTCGTGGTCACGCACGAGCTCGCGCACATCTTCCACCTCGACGGAACAGGTGTTATCGGCGGCGCGGCTCGCCGCCTCTTCGGTCGGCTCCCGCTCACCTGGCCGATCTTCCCGGCGGCCGAAGCCCCGCTCTGGGCCATCGAAGGGCTCGCCACGTACATCGAATCCTCGCTCACCGGCGCCGGGCGGGTTTACGGTAGTTATCATGACATGGTGCTGCGGACGGCGGTGCTCGAGGGCGCGTTCTTCCCGGTCGATCGCGTGACGGGCGGGACGCCGCTGTGGCCGGCAGGCGCCGCGGCGTACGTGTACGGTTCGATGTTCGCCGATTATCTGGCGAGAACGTACGGCGACGGGGTGCACGAAGCGGTGGTGGAGCGGACGGTGAGGTCGTGGCTCCCGACCGGGGTCTTTTTCGACCGGGTCGGCCAGGGTGCCCTGGGCGTGTCGTTCAGCGAGGCGTTCGACGCCTGGCGAGCTACCCTCGAGGAGCGATATCAGCGGCTCGCGGATTCGCTTTCCGCAGCGGGTCTCACCCGATCCGAGCGGCTCCCCGGGGGAGGCTACGATGTGCGCCTGCCGCGGGTGGGGCCGGATGGGCGGGTGGTCTTCGCGTCGTACGACGGCCGGAGCGCGCCGGCCACCCGAATTCTGGAGCCCGAGACGGGTCGTGTACGGAAGCTCGCGCGGCGGAACGGGCTGGGTGCGGTGTCGTGGCTCCCGGATGGATCCGTGTTGACCGCGCAGCGGGAGCGGATCGGCCCGTACCGGTATTTCAGCGATCTCGTGCGTGTGACGCCGGACGGGAAAGAGCGGTGGCTGACGCGCGGCGCGCGTCTGAGCGGGCCGGACGCCAGTCCCGACGGTCGCCGCGCGGTCGCGGTACAGTCAGCGGGCGGGACGAACCGCCTCGTCGCAGTCGACCTGGCGACGGGCGCGGTTTCGGCGCTCACTCCCGCGGAGCCGGACGTGCACTGGGCGTATCCGAGGTGGTCGCCCTCCGGGAAGTGGATCGCCGCGGGGCGCTGGCGGCGCGGGAATTTCGACGTCGTCGTGCTGGACGCATCGGGTCGCGTCGTCCATGAGCTCACGGCGGACCGCGCGATCGACGCCATGCCTGCCTGGTCCCCGGACGAGCGGTACGTGATCTTCTCCTCGGACAGGAGTGGGATCCCGAACCTCTACGCCGCGGACCTGGAACGGACGGCCGGAGATTCCGTGCGGCTGCTCCAGGTCACCAACGTGCTGACCGGCGCGTTCGAGCCCGACATCTCGCCGGACGGCCGCTGGATCTACTTCACCGCCTACCACGCCGACGGCTACCACATCGAGCGTATCCCCTTCGACCCCGCCGCGTGGCGTGCGCCGGCGCCGCTGAACGAGCGATTCCTGATCGCGGAACGCCAGGCGCCGGCCGGCTACCCGAGCGACCTTTCCGGGCCCTCGGCAGATCACCCGAGTGATGCATCGTACGCGGTCGGCGGCTCGTCGGCCGAGCCACGCCCCTACTCGGCGTGGCCTACGCTGCGACCGCGGGCATGGCGGCCGAACGTGTACGACGAGGACGGGCTCTTCTTCGGCGCACGCGTCGAGGGCTCGGACCTGGTCGGCAGGCATGCCTTCGCGGCTTCGGCCGCCATCCAGCCGAAGCACGGCCTCGTCGACGCCGGAGCCGGTTACGACTACGCCGGGCTCGGAAACCCCGTCCTCGGGTTCCGCTTCTGGCGGCTGTGGGATCAGATCCCGATCGTGCCAACGGAGGAAGCGCCGACGGCGGCCCTCTACGATCGCGAGGATGGCGCCTCGATCTCCGCCACGCTGCTGCGTCGGCGCGCCCGCTCGGCCGCGGTCCTCACCGTCGGCGGAGAGGGCATCATCGAACGGCGCCACCTGTTCAATGCGCCCGGCTTCAAGCCGGCCTACGCCGGGACCACGTTCGCCGGCGCGTTCGTCCAGGCAGGCTATTCCAACGACCAGACGTACCCCTTCTCGATCAGCCGAGAAAACGGCGTGTCGCTCTCGGGCACGCTCCTGCGGCGCTGGGACCTCGAGCGGAACGCCACCGCCTCCGGCGACCCCATCGATCGATCCTACGACGAGGCGCGCCTGACGGCGACGGGGTTCCGCTCGCTACGGGGACCGGGCTTCGCGAACCACGTGCTTGCCTTGCGCGTCGCCGGGGCCGCGCGGACCGGACCCGGCGCCGACGCCTTCGGGATCGGAGGCGCCTCCGGTAGTCCGCTCGACTTCGGCTTATTGGGCGCGGTCGGCAGCCGCCGTGCGATGCCCGTGCGAGGCTTCGGCCCGAGCGCCCGGGTCGGCACCCGGGGCTGGACCGCCGCCCTCGAGTACCGCTTCCCCCTCGCCCTCGTCGGGCGCGGGGTCCGGCTCTGGCCGCTGTATCTCGATCGCATCTCCGGCGCCGCGTTCATCGACGCAGGCGATGCCTGGTGCACGCCCGCGCAGCTCTCGATCCTCTCCGGATGCGACGCCGCGGGCGCCGCGCCCCTCGTCGGCGCCGGTGGCGAGCTCATCGCCGACGTGACCGCGATACTCCCGCTCCGGCTCCGGGCCGGCGTCGGATTCCCGCTCCAGGGCTCGGCGCCGGGCCGCAGACCCACCGCATATCTGCAGTTCGGATCGAATTTCTGAGCCCCGCACGCACGTCCGCCGCTGGTACGAAACCTGATGCTTTCTCTTCCGGGACGCGGCGGCCAGCCGCCCCGGCGAGCGCGGTGAGGCGCCGCACGGAAAGATGAGACGATGGGGGATCCATGGGCGGAAAGCGGCCGGACCAGTATCGCATCGATTACGACGAGGCGGGTGCCACCGACTACAAGTCCTACCCCGACCAGCCAGACGAGCGGAGGCGAGACTCGCAGCTCTACGGACGGGTCATGAAAGGGCGCGCCCGAAAGAGGCAGCCGATCCCGCCCAGGGCCCCCGAGCCCGAGACCACGGAGGAGCGCCTCCGAGAGTGGGAGCGCCAGCGCCGGATCCACGAGGACGAAGCCGGGCACGAAGGGAAGGCGAAGGGCGGCGAGCCGCTCCCGCCGGGCGACTGAGGCCGCCCGCTCACCCCACCGCCTTCAACGGCGCTCGGCGGCGCCCTCCGCCCTCAACGGTGCTCGGTCACGCCCACCTGGCGGCAGTACTCGAGCACCGGGCACGTGGAGCAGTGCGGCTTCACCCGCGGCTCGCCGCACGCCAGGCCGAGCACCAGGTTCGCGCACTTCGGTCCGACGCAGGGAAACGACAGCAGCACCGCCTCGTCGCAAGGCACCTCCCCGCCGAACTCCTCCTCGACCCGCCGCGCGATCTCCCGAATCTGACGCGCCTTCCGCTCCCGAAACGTCACCCCCCCGCAGCAGCGCCTCGATCTCCCCCACCCCCATTTCCGCCACCGCCGCCGCCGTGCGCGCACGCCCGAACAGCCGCCGCGACACCTCGAGTGTACGCTCATCCCGCGTCCGGACCGAAACGATGCACGCCACGACCTGCTCGAACGCTGTCTCGTGCCCCTCCTCTACCAGCTCGTAGAGCGCCGCCTTCGGATACTCCCGCACCGCCGCCCGAATCCCCCGCAGCATCGCCCCGATGTCGTACGCCCGCTTCCCCTCTCGCCGTACCATACCCCCTCCCTCTCCCCAACACCCCCTCCTCACCCCAACACCGCCTCCTCACCCCCACCCCCACCCACCCCGCAACCGCCATTCCCCGCGCCCCCCTCCACAC
>CAYPGK010000022.1:0-37744 GCA_964410055.1 uncultured Gemmatimonadaceae bacterium
GCCGACCCTGGCCGCCGCGTTGACCCTAGCCGTCTCAGCGTGCGCCTGGGACCCGCTGGCGCCATTTGCTGGTGGCCGTCGCGTCCTGGGCCTCATCGACGACCCCGTCCAGGTGCAGACGCCCGAAGAGGTCGCGCGCGGAGCGGAATTCGAGGTAGAGATCCTCACGCACGGCGACGGCTGCACCGAAAAGGGCGACACCAAGGTGAACGTCGACGGGCTCCGCGCCGTCGTCGTCCCATACGACATCGACACCGGGCGACGCGTCTGTTTCGACATACGCAAAGTCTACCGCCACAAGGCGACGCTCCGGTTCGACAGCCCCGGCACCGCGACCATCGTCTTCATCGGTCGGCGGGGCGACGGAGGGGAACACCTCACCGTCGAGCGGACCGTGGAGGTGCGCTAGCGGCCCCCGTGGTGGCGGGGACTCGGCGCGGGATCGCCGGAGGCACGAAGTTTCCGTCCGCGCGATTTCCCGGACCACCGCCGGCAAGGCATGACGCACATTGAGCCGATGAAACGAACGACTCGTCGCTTACCGATTCCGACCGCGGCCCTGGCCGCGGCGCTCGCCCTCACCCTCGCCGCGTGCGCCTCGACGCCGAATGAATCGCCGCAGGACGGCCGCCGCGTCCTCGGCGTCATCGACCACCACGATGACCCGGTCCGGGTGGAGGCGCCCGCCGAGGTCGCGCGCGGGACCGACTTCCAGGTCGCGGTCGTCACCTACGGTGGCGGCTGCGTGAGCGAGGGCGACACCCAGGTCGAGGTCGATGGCCTCCGCGCCGTCGTCACGCCCCACGACATCGACGTCTCCGGGCCGGGGGTCTTCTGCACGCTCGAGCTTCGCCAGTTCCGCCACACGGCGACGCTCCGCTTCGACCGCGCAGGCACCGCGACGGTCGTATTCCGCGGCCGGCGCGTCCCCGAAGGCGATGTCGTCTCCGTCGAGCGAACGGTGCGCGTGAGGTAGCGCCGGCGCGGTTCGCGCCTGTGGGCGCGGCCGGTGCCCCCGCGATTGCAAGCGTGCACCGTGCACACGCGACGGCGGGCGCACCCCACGCACCTACGAGGGTTCGCCGTTCCCACACCCCTTGCGCCCTCGTGGTATATTTCGGCGTCCGCGATGCGTGCTCGCGACCGCGCACCGCGCCCCACTCGCCCTTACCGGTGGACGACCATGTCGCAATCCGACCCAACGCACTCGGCGCTTTCCGCGCAGTGGAATCGGCTCCATCGCCTCCCCGGCGGGACCTGGCTCTTCAGCCGGCTCCTCGGGCTGCGGATCCCCTACACGGCGACGATCGGTGCACGCGTCGTCGCGCTCGAGCCCGGCTACGCGCGCGTCGAGCTGCGCGACCGGCGCCGCGTCCGGAATCACCTGGACTCGATCCACGCCATCGCCCTCGTCAACCTGGGCGAGCTGGCCAGCGGCCTCGCCATGATGAACGGGATGCCGCCCACGGTGCGCGGGATCGTGACCGGACTCTCGGCCGAGTATCAGAAGAAGGCGCGCGGCCGGCTCACCGCCGAGTGCCGTGCGGAGATCCCCGAGGTGACGGAGAAGATGGACCACCACGTCGTCGCCGAGATCCGCGATACGGAAGGCGACGTCGTCACCCACGTGACCGTGCGCTGGAGGCTCGCGCCGCGATGAGGAAAATCCCATGACGAACCCGCTCGACACGCCGCTCACCCGCCACGCCGGGATCGAGGTCCCGCTCATCTGCGGCGCCATGTACCCGTGCAGCAACCCCGAGCTCGTCGCCGCGGTCTCGGAAGCCGGCGGGATCGGGATCGTCCAGCCGATCTCGCTCACCTACGTCCACGGCCACGACTTCCGCGAGGGGCTACGATATATCCGACGGCTCACCTCGAAGCCGATCGGGATGAACGCGTTGATCGAGGCGTCCTCGAAGACGTACCACGAGCGGATGGTGCGCTGGGTCGACATCGCGCTCGAGGAGGGCGTCCGCTTCTTCGTGACGTCGCTCGGGAAGCCGGACTGGGTCGTCGAGCGCGTGCATGCGGTGGGCGGCGTCGTCTACCACGACGTGACCGAGCGCAAGTGGGCGCTCAAGGGGCTGGACGGCGGCGTCGACGGGCTCATCGCCGTGAACCGCCGCGCCGGCGGCCACGCGGGGCCGAAGACCGCCGAGGAGCTCCTCGACGAGCTCGGCGACCTGGGCGTCCCCGTCGTCTGCGCCGGCGGGGTCGGCACCGCCCGGGAATTCGCCGAGGCGCTCCGCATGGGCTACGCTGGCGCCCAGCTCGGCACCCGCTTCATCGCCACCCCCGAGTGCCGCGCCAGCGACGCCTACAAGCAGGCGATCCTCCGCGCAACCGAGGACGACGTCGTCCTCAGCGAGCGCATCACCGGCGTCCCCGTCGCCGTCATCCGCACGCCCTACATCGAGCGGATGGGGCTCGAGGCCGGCCCCTTCGCGCGGTGGATGCTCCGCGGCCGGAAGCGAAAGCGCTGGATGCGGACCTTCTACGCGCTCAGGTCCGGCTGGCAGCTCAAGCGCGCCGCGCTCGACGACACCGGCGAGCGCGACTACTGGCAGGCCGGGAAGAGCGTCGCGGGGATCGACTCGATCGAGCCGGCGGGCGAGATCGTGCGGCGTTTCGCGGAAGAGGCGCGCAGGACACTCGCGACCGAAGCGCGCGGGTCCACACGGCCGGGCCTGGACACCCTCAGGAACCCTGGCTAGACTCCGGCGGTAACCTGGAACGATGATCTGCGATCCAGCGATGTCTCGTCGGCGCCGCGTTCTCTTCGCGCTCGCGCTCCTCGCCGCCCACGCAGCTTCGACCGCGTCGGCGGCCGTACCGAAGTGCGTTGCCGGGGCGATCGCGGCGGGAGGAACCGTCGCCGTCGGCACGGCGGAGCCAGTTGCCGCATCCGGCACGGCGGGACCAGCCGTCGCAGCCGATCCCGCGGGCGTTCCGGCTTCCGACGGGGACGTTGCAGTTTCCGACGGCCCTGGGTCTCACGGCGCTTCACCTGATGCGCACACCGCCGTATTCGACGACGCCGCGCCGCGCGGTCCGATGTCGGGTGCGCACGCTGCCGCGCCGGCGACCTGCTCCGTCGTCGTCTACGCCGGCCCATCGCCGGAGGTCGCCGCACCGGCGGTCGAGCGGGCCAGCCGCTCTCCGCTCATCGACGCCGATCCACCGACCGGCGAGCCGCCCGCCCCACCCTATCAGCCGCCCCGCGCCTGATGCATGTCCGCGGTGCCCGGAGCCGCTCGACCGATCCGTTCCGGGACCACAGGGTCGACCCGCGCCCCCTCCGGGGGCCGGTGTACGTGTGAACGTGACATCAGGCGCATCATGAGTGCGAAGACATTCAGGATATCGATCGAGGCGGTGCTCTGGATCGCCGTCCTCGGATTCGTCGGCTACAGGATCTGGCCGCAGGCCGCGTCGGCGCTCGGCATCGGCTCGGGCGGGCTCGACGCGCCCGACTTCCGAGTCGAGACGCTGGACGGCACCCCGGTCGCGCTGAGCGACCTGCGCGGCCAGGTCGTGCTCGTCAACTTCTGGGCGACGTGGTGCCCTCCGTGCCGCTTCGAGATGCCCGGCTTCCAGCGCGTCTACGACGAGTACCGCGACCAGGGCTTCACCATCCTCGGTCTCTCGACCGACCGCGGCGGCACCCGCATCGTCCGCGAATTCCTCGAGGAGCGCGGCATCACCTACCCCGTCGCGATGGCGACGCCCGAGGCGGTCCGCGTCTTCGGGGGCGCGAACCTGCTGCCGACGTCGTACCTGATCGACAGGGACGGCCGCATCCGCTACACGGTCAAGGGCGTGTACACGGAGACGGCGCTGTCGCAGGCGGTCGCGCGGTTGCTGAGGGAAGGGTCCGAAAGCGGCCTCAACGGCGACGACCGCCTCAATGGCGCCGGCCGGGAATCGGCCGGCACGACCGCCGCCGAAGCGCCCGGAGCGGCCGCGGCGGCCGCCCCGACGGAGGTGGCCCGATGATGGACGCGACGTCGATCTCCTTCGGCCTCGCCTTCCTCGCCGGGCTCGTCTCGTTCCTCTCGCCCTGCGTGCTGCCGATCGTGCCGAGCTACGTCTCGTTCGTGACCGGCCTCACGCTCGACGAGCTGCGCAACGCCGACTCCGCCGCCGCAAGGCGACACGCCGCCCTGCACGCCGGGCTCTTCATCGCCGGCTTCTCGGCGCTCTTCGTCGCGCTCGGCGCATCAGCAACGGCGCTCGGCACCGTCCTCGCCCGCTCGCTGCCGCTGCTCCAGCAGCTCGGCGGCGTCGCGATCGTCTTCTTCGGCCTCTACATGCTCGGCGTGCTGCGCGTCCCCGCGCTCATGCGCGAGCGGCGCGTGCACCTCGCGCGCAAGCCGGCCGGCGCGATCGGCTCCGTCGTCGCCGGCGTCGCCTTCGGCGCCGGGTGGACGCCCTGCGTGGGCCCGGTCCTGGCCACGATCCTCCTCTACGCCGGGCTGGAGACGACGATGGCGCGCGGGATGCTCCTCCTGGCCACCTACGCGCTCGGCCTCGGGATCCCGTTCTTCGCCGCGGCCGTCGGCCTCAACACCTTCATCGCGCGGACGCAGTGGCTCAGGCGCTGGCTCGGCACGATCGAGCGCGCGGCCGGCGCGTTCATGGTCCTGGTCGGCGTGCTCCTCTTCACGGGACGATTCGCCGCGCTCTCCAGCTTCTTCGCCGGCTTCGGCCAGTTGATCGATTTGAATGTGGAGATGACACAATGAGCAAGGAAAAGTCCGGGCCGGTCGCGACCGTGCCCTGCCCGTTCTGCGGAACGCTGAACCGCGTTGACCTCGACCGCGTAGACGACCGCCCGAAGTGCGGCGAGTGCGGCCGCCCGATCCTCATGGACCGTCCGATCGCGGTCTCGGACCAGGACCTCGAACGCGTCGTCGCCGAAGCGGAGGTACCGGTCCTCGTCGACTTCTACGCCGACTGGTGCGGCCCCTGCAAGATGATGGCGCCCGTCCTCGACGACGTTGCGCGGGAGCAGGCCGGAAAGGTGCTGGTCACCAAGCTCGACACCGACCGCAACCCGACCATGGCGGTGCGCTTCTCGATCCGCGGGATCCCGACCATGATCCTATTCCACCGCGGCCAGGAGGTCGGCCGCCAGACCGGCGCACTCCCCAAGGCGCGCCTCGAGTCGTGGATCGAGGAGGCGATCCGGGAGAGCGCGGCGTAGGTATCGAGCGTAGGTATCGAGCGTAGGCGTCGAGCGTAGGTATCGAGCGTAGGCGCGCGCCGAGCGGGTGGGGCGTGGGCGGGCGGGCGCGGACCGGGGGCGCGGGCGGGCACGGATTGGGGGCGCGGCGAGTCGTTGGCGCGGTCGCGCCAACAGCGCCAACCGCGAGCGAGCAGGCACCAACAATTCCTGCAGACAGAGCGCTACGGCCGTGGATGGGATAGGTCTACGGTTGTTGCCGGGCGCCGTGCGCGCCTCACCCCACTGTCCCCAATTCCCATGCTCGCGGCCCAGGCACGCATGTGTCCCGGTCCACCGGCCCGCACGCACCAGGCCGACGACGCTCCCACCCGACGACGCTCCCACCCGACGACGCTCCCACCCGATGACGCACCCGCTCGACGACCCACCGACGCGACCACGCCCTCCCACCACTCGTCGCCCCCTACGCCCGATCCGCCTCCCGGAGCACCGCGAGCGGAGGGCGCCGCAGCAGGTTGCGGCTGTTGAGGTAACCAAGCGCCGCAGTCAGCAGCGAGGTCGCGCCCCAGGCGATGGCGAGCGCCGTCGTCGGGAGGCGGAACTCCATCTCGAAGAGCCCGGTCGTGAGCGCCCAGGCCGCGGCGCCGGCGAGTGCGGCACCCGAAAGACCGGACACCGCCCCGAGGGCCAGGTACTCCACGAGGAGCACGCGTCGCAGTTGTGCGCGGCTCGCCCCGAGCGTGCGCAGGAGCGCCAGCTCGCGCATCCGCTGGAATCGCGTCGTCGCGAGCGAGCCGGCGAGGACCACGAGCCCGCCGCCGATCGCGAAGAGTGCGAGGAAGCGGATCGCGAGCGACGCCTTCCCGACGACCCCGTCGAGCGCCTCCTGCACGACGGTGAGGTCGAGCGCCGAGACGTTCGGCCACCGCTCGACGAGGTCCCGCTGGAGCTCGGCCCGTTGCATCGCCTCGGGCACCCGGGCAAGCGCGACGATCGACTGCGGCGCCTCCTCCAGCACGCCCGGCTCGAAGACGACGAAGAAGTTCGGCGCGAATCGCGCCCAGTCCACGCGCCGCAGGCTCGCGACCTCCGTTTCGATCGGCACGCCCTGGACGTCCCACGTGATCCGGTCGCCCACGCCGACGCCCAACTCGCGAGCGAGCTCCTCCTCGACGGAGATGCGCGGGAGGCGCGCCGGCACGCCCCGGCTAACGGGTGCGTCGGCGATGGAGGCCAACGCCGCGACATTGCCCGCACCCGCGCCTTCACCCGCGCCTGCGCCTGCGCCTTCACCCGCGCCTTCACCCGCGCCTTCACCCGCGCCTGCGCCCGCACCCCTCCCATCCCGGCCCTCTCCCCACCATTCCCCCGCCACCACTTCCTCCGTCTCCGCAAGCCAGCCGCGATAGGTGTTCCGGTACTCCCGCCGCAGGGCCCAGCGCTCCGGCGCGGCGCCGGTCGAATCGGCGAGGAGCTCCGTCGCGCTCCGCCCGCCGATCGCGGCGATGCGCGCGGGCACGAGCGGCGTCGTCTGCTCGAGGCCAACGCCGCGGTCCTCGAAGAACGTCCGCACCCCCTCGAGCTGGTCGGTCTGGAGATCGAAGAGGAGGAGATTCGGCCGGTCGCCCGTCGCTTCGATCCGGAAACGGTCGAGCAGGTTGGCCTGCACCAGGTGCAGCGTGGCGAGGAGGAAGACGCCGAACCCGATTGACAGCGTGACGGCCGCCGTCTGGTTGCGTGGCCGGAAAAGGTTCGCGATCCCCTGCCGCACGGCGAAATCCGCGCGACCCGGCAGGAGCCGCCGCGCAGCTCGGGCGATGGCGACCGCGATGAGCCCGAGAAGCACGAGCACCGTGCCGGTTCCGACAGCGAAACCCACCCCCGCACCCGGCCCGGGCGCCTGCGCGATCGACAGCCCGATCACGCCCAGCGCGAGCGCGCCGTAGGCGACGAGTCGCCACGGATCGATCCCGGCTCGCTGCGGCTCGAAGTCGCGACGCAGCGCCTGGAGCGGCGGCACGTCGCGCACGGCCAGGATCGGAAGGAGCGCGAAGAGCGCGGAGATGCCCGCCCCGGCCGCGAGCCCGCCCACGATCGCCGGCCCGTGCAGCCGGAACGCGACGTCGACCGGGAGCGCGTCGCCGACCACCGCCGGGAGCGCGGCCTGGACGGCCACACCCAGCACCGCGCCGACCGCCCCGCCGCCGACCCCGAGCGCGCCGGTCTGCAGCAGGTACGCGCCAAAGACGCTGCGACGCGTCGCGCCGAGACAGCGCAGCACCGCGATCTGCGGCACCTTGTCGCGCACGTAGGCGTGCACGGCGCTCGCGACGCCGATCCCGCCCAGCAGGATCGCCATGAGACCGACCAGCCCGAGGTAGCGGCCGAGCGAACCGAACGCCTCGCTCAGGTCCTCCGCCTGGTCGACGACCGTCTGTCGCCCGACGCGCGCCTCGCGCAGCATCTCGTTGTGCGCCTCGACGAACGCCTCGGCCCGCGCCGCGTCGCCGAAGTGCAGGTACGCCTGGTACCGCACCAGGCTCCCGTACTGAACCAATCCTGTTTCGGCCAGGTACGCCCCCGGGATGTAGACGCGCGGGCCGATCGCGCTCTGGAAGCCGAGGTCGATGCCGAGCCCCTCGATCGTCCCGGCGACGACGAAGCGCGCGTTCCCGATCGCGAGCGTGTCGCCGACCGCCGCGCCGAGCTGGACCAGCGCAGCCGACTCGACCACGGCACGCCGCTCGGCGCCGGTGAGCGGCCACGCGCCCGCCGGCTCCACGACGACGTCGCCGTAGAACGGGTACCCGCCCTCGATCGCGTGCACCTGGAGCAGCCGCGTCCCGCCGCTCCGCGTCGCACGGACCATCGACGCGAGCCGCGTCACCTCCGAGACCTCGACGCCCGCGGCCGCCACCGAATCGAGCGCCGCCCGGACCGGCGCCGGGAACGCCTGCGACGAGCTCAGCCGCAGGTCCGCGCCGAGCAGGGACTTCGCCTCCGCCTCGACCGACGCGACCACGCCCGCCCGGAACGAGTTGATCGCGACCAGCGCCGCGACGCCGAGCGCGATCGCGCCGGTGTACACCCCGATCCGCCGTGCGCCCGACCGCGCCTCGCGGCGCGCGAGACGCACCGCGAACGGAGCCCTCAACCCGCCCTCCTCTGGTCCTCGACGATGCGCCCGCCCGCGATCCGGATCACGCGCCCCGCACGCGACGCCAGCGCGAGGTCGTGCGTGACGAGGACGATCGTCGTCGTCGACTCGCGGTTCAGCTCGAAGAGCAGCTCCACGATCGTCGCGCCCGTCTCCGCGTCCAGGTTGCCCGTCGGCTCATCGGCGAAGAGGATCTTCGGCTCGTTCGCGAACGCCCGCGCGATCGCGACCCGCTGCTGCTCGCCGCCCGAGAGCTGCGCCGGATAGTGGTCCATCCGGTCCCCGAGACCGACCCGCTCCAGCAGCGAAACCGCCCGCTCGCGCGCCCGACCGTCTGCCGCGCCTGCCAGCTCCAGCGGGACCAGCACGTTCTCCAGCGCCGTCAGCGTCGGCAGGAGCTGGAACGTCTGGAACACGAACCCTACTTTCTCCGCACGCAGCCGCGCGCGGCCGTCCTCGTCCAGCGTGCCCAGGTCGACGCCGTCCAGCCGGACCGTCCCCGACGTCGGGCGGTCCAGCCCGGCGAGCAGTCCGAGGAGCGTCGTCTTCCCGCTCCCCGACGGCCCGACCACCGCAACGAACTCCCTCGGCTCGACCCGGAGATCGACGCCGTCGAGGACGGTGACCTCGCGCGGCCCGCTGCGGTAACGCTTCGATAGACCTTCTGCGACGATGATCATGAGACTTCCAGCACTCCTCGCGACCGTGCTTCTATTGCTTGCCTGCTCGCACGACGCCGGCGCTCCTCGAGCGGATCGGGCGGGACGGAACGATGACGCGGGCGCGGTCTCTCCCACCGGCACGTCGGCACCTGCCACGTCCCCGGCAAGCGCGTCCGCGGCATCCCCGGAGACCGCACCCCAAACCTCTCCGGCGCAAGCCTCCACCCCCGTCGTCCTCTTCCTCGGCAACAGCCTCACCGCCGGCTACGGCCTCACCGCCGAAGAAGCCTACCCCGCACTGATCCAGCGGAAGATCGACGACGCCGGCTACCCGTTCCGCGTCGTCAACGCCGGCGTGAGCGGCGAGACGTCCGCGGGCGGGCTGCGGCGCATCGACTGGCTCCTGCGCCAGCCCATCGCCGTCCTCGTCCTCGCCCTCGGCGCCAACGACGCGCTCCGCGGCCAGGACCTCGACGCCACGCGCGCCAACCTCCAGGCGATCGTCGACCGCACCCGCGCCGCCCACCCCGACGCCGCTATCGTCATCGCCGGGATGCAGGCGCCGCCCAACCTCGGCGCCGACTACACCGAACGCTTTCGCAGGATGTTCGTGGAGCTGGCCGAAGCGAACGACGCCGCCCTCATCCCCTTCCTCCTCGAGGGCGTCGCCGCCGTGCCGGAGCTGAACCAGCAGGATGGGATCCACCCGACCGCCGAAGGACAGCGCATCCTGGCCGACAACGTATGGCGTACGCTGGAGCCGGTGCTGCGACGGCTAGCAGCCGGCCAGGGCGGGAGGTGAGACCCCTCAATACCCCACTGCCCCGCCGTCCACCTCCCGCGGGTCCGCCGCGCCCAGCCGGTCCCCCGTGCGCGGGTCGATCAGGATCGAGTGCGCCAGCCCCTGACGCCCGCCCACCCGCACCGCATGACCCATCGACTCCAGCGCCCGCACCACCTCCGGGCTCGCGCCGCCCTCCTCGATCGTGATCCGGTCCGGCAGCCACTGATGATGGAAACGCCGCGCCGCCACCGCCTCGCCGATCCCCATGTCGAATTCGACGACGTTCAGGATCACCTGGAGCACCGTGTTGATGATCGTCCGCCCGCCCGGGCTGCCGACCACGGCGACGAGCCGCCCGTCCTTCGCCACGATCGTCGGCGTCATGCTCGACAGCATGCGCTGCTCCGGGCGCGCTAGATTTGGTTCGGTGCCGATCAGGCCGGCGTCCGTCGTGAGGCCGGGGCCGGCGTTGAAGTCGCCCATCTCGTTGTTGAGCAGGAAGCCCGCGCCCGGGACGACGATCTTGGAGCCGTATCCCGCCTCGAGCGTGTAGGTGACGGACACCGCCATCCCGTCCCGATCGACGACGGAGTAGTGCGTCGTTTCGATGCTTTCCGCGACGAGCTCGACGTCCGCGGGCGCGGACGGCGTGGCGCGGTCCCGCGCGATGTCGGCGCGCAGCTCGGTCGCGTAGGCCTTGCTCGTGAGGTACTCGATCGGGACGTCGACGAAGTCGGTGTCGGCCAGGAAGCGGGCGCGGTCACGGTAGGCGCGGCGCATCGCCTCGACCAGGTGGTGGATGTAGGCGGGCGAGTTGTGCCCCATCGCCCGGAGCTTGAAGCCCTCGAGGATGTTGAGCATCTGGACGAGGGCGACGCCGCCGCTGCTCGGCGGCGGCATGCTGATGATCTCGTAGCCGCGGTAGACGCCGCGGACCGGCTCCCTCTCGACCGCCTCGTAGCGGGCGAGGTCCTCTAGCGTGATGATCCCGCCGCCGCGGTTCATCTCGGCGACGATGAGGCGCGCCGTCTCGCCCTTGTAGAAGCCGTCGCGCCCGAGGTCCCGGATCCGCTCGAGCGTGCGTGCGAGGTCGGGCTGGCGCAGGATCTCGCCCGGCCGGTAGGGCTCGCCGTTCTTCGAGAACTGGGCCAGGCTCGCCGGGTAGCGAGCGAGCGCCGGGAGCGCCCTCTCGAGCGACTGTGCGAGGCCCGGCATCACGTGGAACCCGTCCCGCGCCAGACCGACCGAGGGCTCGACGAGCTGCCGCCACTCGATCGAGCCGTAACGTTCGTGCGCGAGCGCGAAACCCGCGACGGTGCCCGGCACGCCCACGGCGAGGTGGCTGTTGTGGTGCTTCTGGTAGGAGTACTGGCCCCGCTCGTCGAGGAACATCTCCGGGTGTGCGGCGAGCGGCGCCTTCTCCCGGAAATCGATCGCCGTCGTCCGGCCGTCCGGGAAGCGGACCACCATGAAGCCGCCGCCGCCGATGTTCCCCGCCGTCGGGTGCGTGACGGCCAGCGCGAAGCCGGTCGCGATCGCCGCGTCGATGGCATTGCCCCCGGCTTCGAGCACGCGCGCACCGACGTCGCTCGCGATCGCGTTCGCCGAGACCACGATCCCGTGCCGCGCCCGGACGACGCCCCGCTCCGGCGCCACGCCCTTCCGCGGCGCGGCCGGCGCGCACGCGGCCAGCACGGCCGCGACACCCGCGAAGAAGAGACTCGACCGCCGGATTGCAATCCTCACTCGCACGTCAATTCGCCTTCCAACAGGTTCATGAGAGGCCCGGGCACCGCCGTCCCCGGGCCTCGCGTCCCGGCCCTCCTCACACCTCGAACAGCGGCGGCACGCGGAGGTGGTGGTCCGTCGCGTCCTGGTACGCCTTCGCCACCGCCAGCGTCTCCGCCTCGCCCCACAGGTTGCCAATGAACGAGATGCTAACCGGCGTGCCGTCCGAAGCGAACCCGCTGGGCAGCACCACCGCCGGGTGGCCGGTCAGGTTCGTCGTGAGGAGCACGTTTCCGCCGAACGACGGCGTGACGAAGACGTCGACTCCACGCATCGCCTCGTCCATCGCAGCCATGACCATGCTGCGGATCCGGTTGGCCTGGATGTACTCGACGGCCGGGATGAAGCGCGCCACGCGGAAGATCTCCGGCCAACTGCTGCGCTCGTCCATGAGCGCGTCGCGGCCGCTCCGCGTCAGGTCGTCGAACGCCGCCGCGCTCTCGGCTTCCAGGATGATGCGGAGCGCGTTGACCGGCAGCCCGTCCGGCATCTCGAAGGGGATCAGCTCGGCGCCGAGCGAGCGCAGCACGTCGAGCACCTCGCGGTCCATGCGACGCCATTCCCGGGCGCGCTCGCTGCGCGGCTCGTCCTCGAACGCGCTCGCCAGGTAGCCGATCCGGAGGTCCTTCACGGTGACGTTCGCGTCCCAGACGAACGGCACGTCGCGAACGGTCAGATCGTGCCCGTCCGGCCCCTGGATCGCCTCGAAGACGAGCGCGCAGTCCTCCACGCTCCTGCACATCGGGCCGATCTTGTCCATCGTCCACGAGAGCGCCATCGCACCGTGGCGGCTCACTCGCCCGAAGGTCGGGCGCAGCCCCGTCGTGCCGCAGCGCGTCGAGGGCGAGACGATCGAGCCCAGCGTCTCGGTCCCGATGCTGAAGCCGACGAGCCCCGCAGCCGTCGCCGACGCCGACCCGGCCGACGACCCGCTCGAGCCCTGCTCCGGGTTCCACGGGTTGCGCGTCGTGCCGCCGAACCAGACGTCGCCCATCGCCAGCGCACCCAGCGTCAGCTTGGCGACCAGGACCGCGCCCGCCTCGTCCAGCCGGCGCACGACCGTCGCATCCATGTCGATGACCTGGTCGACGTACGGCTCCGCGCCCCACGTCGTCGGATATCCCTTCACGGCGAGCAGATCCTTCACGCCCCACGGGATCCCGTGTAGCGGCCCGCGATAGCGGCCTGCGCGGATCTCCTCGTCCGCACGCCGCGCCTGCTCCAGCGCCCGCTCCTTCGTCAGCGTGACCACGCACTCGAGCTGCGGGCCGTAGCGCTCCAGGCGGTCCAGGTACATCTCCGTCAGCTCCAGCGACGTGACCTGCCGCGTCCGGACCAGCTCGGAGAGCTTCGTGACCGGCCAGAACGCGACCTCCTCGAGCTTCGCCGGCCGCGTGACCCGCCCGGGGTCCGAGCGCCGCACGCGACGGCCCGCCTTCACCGACGTCGGCGGGCGAACTCCGGGCACGACCGGGTCGAAGCGGATTGCCGGCGGCACCGAGTTCGGCACTTCGACCGATCGCATCGCCGAGTACGCCTCGAGCTTGCCGTTCAGCCCGCGCACCATCTCCTCGCGCTGCGCGTCGGTGAACTCGAGCCCGGCGATCTGCTCGGCCTGCGCGATCATCTCCTTCGTGACCTCGCCCTGCCCCAGCGCCCACAGCACGCCGGGGAAGAGCGTCCCGCCCAGCCCCGCGGACGCGAAATACGCCATGAAGCGACGACGATCGATCCGACCCGCGGATTCCGGCGAATGCTCAGCGCTCATGATTCCCTCCGTGCTCGTGGTCGACGACGCTCGCGCCTGCCGCCGGCGCCGCGCGCCCTCTCCGGTCCGCGCGCCCCTGCCTGCAGCCGGACCCCGATCACCTCACCGCCACTCGATCTTCACGATCCGCCCTTGCGGCCCCACCGCCCATCCCGGCGCGGGCGCAGCCACGCCGCCTCCGCCCTGGCGCCCATCCGCCCCCGCGAACCCGACCGCCCAGTACGATGCCGTGTCCAGCGGCACCCAGCTCCGGGCGTCATCGGTCGAAAGGTCCATCCCGCCCGGCCCCACGGCCACGAGCGTCGGCGTCGGCGCGCCCGGCACGTACGAACTGCCGTAGACGGCGCCCGCAAGGCGCGTCCGGCCGGCCAGCGTCCATGTCCGGCCGCCGTCCGACGTGACCGCCACGTTGTCGGTGTGCTCCTGCGGCCGCGCCAGATCGCCGCCCAGCGCGGCGCCGTGCCGCGCATCGCGGAACGAGAGCGTGAAGATCCCCGCCATCTCACCCGCGACGACCGGCGTCGAGACGACGGTCCAGCTCCGGCCGTAGTCCTCCGTCAGGAACACGCGCGCGGTTTCCGCCGCGCCGGTCCCGATCCACGCCCGCCCCCCGGGCCCCGTGACCACGCACGTCCCGCTCGCCGCGAATGCGCCTTCCCCACCCGCCTGCGCCGCCGGCACCCGGTCCGGCGGGATCCGCGTCCAGTGCAGGCCGCCGTCCTCGGTCATGAGGAGGATCACCTCCCCGGCGACGGCGTCGCTGAACGCCAGCCCGCGCCGCTCGTCCCAGAACGACAGACAGTCGAAGAACGCCTCGGGCTCCTCGTTCAGGAACTGCAGCGTCCAGCTCCGCCCGCCGTCCGTCGTCTTGTAGATCCGCGAAAGCCCGCCCGGCCCCGCGCTCAGCGCGTACGCCGTCCGCTCGTCGATCGCGTGGATGTCCCGGAACTGGAGCGAATCCGCGTCCGGCACGCTGAGCCGCTCCCACGTCGCCCCGCCGTCCGTGGTGCGCAGCACCGTCCCCCGGTGGCCGCTCACCCACACGACGCGCTCGCTCACGGCGCTCACCGCCTGGAGCAGCGCCGTCGTCCCGCTCTCCTGCGGCGTGAGTTTGGGGCGCACCTCCTGCGCCCGCGCCACGGGGGCAACGGCGAGGAGGATCAGGAATGTGACGAGGGGAGAGACCGACGGCCGGCCGGGATCGCGGCGCCCGCCCAGGTCGCGACGGGCGCTGGAGGTGGAGCGGGTGGACGATTTCATCGCTGGCTCCGGTTGCGGAAGTTTACCGCAATATACGACGTCGAACCCGAAGCCGCGACGCCGGGCGCCAGGCCACGGCTCGATCCGCGCGCCGGGCGCCACGCCCCGCCACGCCCCGCCACGCCCCGCCACGCCCCGGCCCGATCCGCGCGCGGGGCGCCACACCCGCCACACCCGCCACACCCGCCACACCCGCCACACCCGCCACACCCGCCACACTCCGATCCGCCCGCCGGGCGCCGCGCCGCGCTAACCGCTAATGCAGGGTGGAATCAAGGATTGCGGCTCACATGAGACCGGACCCGGAACGCGCCGCGCCGTCGCCGCCCGATGGGCCGGCCTCACCGCCGTCCGACTCCCCGGCGGGCAGAGTCCACGGCTCTCGGCTCAGCAGCGGCTCGCACCCTTCGCGGCGCATCGTGTCGGCCAGGCTGATGATCTTCCACCCTTCCGCGGTACGCACGAGTTGGAACGAGTCGACGCCGCAGTGGCTGAACTGCGCGCCCTGGTGGAAGGTGTACTCCGTCCATACCGAGGCGAGGGTGCCCTCGATCCGGACGACGGGGTCGAAGAGCCGCTCGTCCCACGTGTCGGTCGCACCGCCGACGGCGAGGACGAAGCCGTCGATCCCGGAGACCGAGACCGCCGGCTGGCCGGAGCGGACGCCGGCCCGGATCAGTCGGGCCTCCGGATGGAAGACCGATCGGACCAGGGCGCTGTCCGCCGTGCGCATCCCGTCGAAGAGTCGCTCGACGACCTCGAGCACCTCTCGCTCTTCCGGCGTCTGCGCCGAGGCCGGCGGCGCGGCGAAGCCGGCCCAGATCGCGGAGGCGAGCAGCATCGCCCCGAAGGCGGCCGGCGAGATCTTCGCATTACGTGGTCTCATGTCCACTTCCTCCGAGGAGGGTCCGTAGCACGGCGTTCCCCGCCGGTCGCAATGGACCGGATGCACGGCGCGCTCGCCGCGGCTGTGATTCCATCGCATGAGTGTCCTCCGATGGGGTGCCTGCGGGGGATCCGTGTGGCGCTGCGAAGGGATGTCCGGTGGAATAGTGCGGTCGAACGGCGTGCCGGGGCAAGGGCGGGGGCAGGGGCGGGCGCGGCTGCAATCGCACGCGTACGCGACGGGGCGCGTCGTTCGCGCATGCTTGCAACCGTCCGAATCGATCCTCGCCCCTGCCTCCGCACCGCCCTTACGGCTCGGTCACGATCTCCTCCATTGCGACGACCTCGAACGCGCTGCTCGGCACGCGCTTGAGCTCGGCCAGCCGGTCATCGTCCCAGCGCGGATCCGGCGCGCCGCTGACGAACCAGGCCCCACCCTCGTCGGCCAGGAACATCCCGTACTTCTTCAGCGCCGTGAGGATGATCTGAACCTCTTCGGGGAAGCCGGTGATGTCGAAGTCCGCCCTGAGCCGGACCCGCATCCCCATCGGCGGCAGGTTCGGGTCCGTGTTCCCGCTGACGAAGTGCCGGGCCGGGTGTACGTAGGCCCGCCGCGTATTCGGGCAGGTAAAGCGGAGTGCGTGCCGGATCTCGCCCTGGCCGAAGACCTCGTCGTAACGGACGAGGCCGGGGAAGATCGGCAGCCCGGCACCGTCCGCGGACGTCCAGCCCGCCGGGCGAAGGTCGTTGCTGCTCAGGTCGAAGATCGCGCCCGAAACCGCGCGCCACGATGCGCCGTCGTCGACCGGGTACCCCCGGAATAGCTCGTAAAGCTTCCAGTTGTCCCGGTCCAGCACGATGACGTGCCTGTCGCCGGTGCTGTTCGGACCGCCCTGGATCGGGGCGTCCGGCGGGATCGGGTACGGCCCCGGATCGCTCTCCGCCGCGTTCTCGAACTCCACCGGAACCGGCGCCTGATCGCCCGAGACCACCACGTACGGCGTCCCGTTCGGTGCGCCCTGCCACACCGTGCCGAAATCGGGGTGCAATCCCTTGATTCCGCACGCCGCGATCAGCACATCCGAGTTCGGATCCACCGCCGCGCCCGAGACGTCCTGATTCCACGGATTGTCGTCCGGGAACGGCCTGCGCCCCTGCAGATCCGCGCCGACCCCGAGAGTTGGATCGTCCAGCGGATCGCCCGGCCCCGGTCCGGGATTCGGACCGGTCGGCTTCGAGTCGTCGCATGCCGCCGCGGCCCACCCGACGGCGACCATCAATACCAACCGCACGCTGGAGCGCACCGCACCCGTGCGACCCCTTCCGATTCGCTTCGATCGCATCTCGCACTCACCCCGTCCATGGCAACGCTAGGGCCCGCGCCCGGTTGTCCTCCGGTCGCGGGCCCTCATTGCGCCGTGCACTCCTCGTGCCGGGCGCTGGACGGGTCGACTGCGATCCGCGTTACTGCCTCAAGTAGTTGTACGCGGCGCCATCTGCGCGATACGCCGTGCCACGATCTGCTCGAGCCTGCCCTTCGACACACAATGCAGCGGCGTGCTGCTCACCGCTCGATCCCGTGCGACGCCATTGACCCGCATCTCGATCGCCGATCCGTTGCCCTCCGGCCGAACCAGCGTGACGACCGACATCGTAACCAGGTGCGTGGCCGCGTACGGGCCGGCGATCCCCGTGCCGCAATCGATCAGGTCCTCGAGCACCGTGTCCGCCACACGGCGGCGCATCCGCTGGCGTTCGAAGCCGAACAGCCGGGCGCCTTCATCCATGACCTCGCCCGGGAGATCCAACTGGTTGAAGACGATCGGCAGGAGCTGCCACGCCACGTCCGGCGCTACATCCACCACGTTCACGGAAAGATCGGCGGTGGGCGTCGTCCGCACCTCGTACGTCAACCCTTCGCCCGTGGTCACCGTGGAGGTCTGTGGCGGCAATGGCGCGGTTTGCATGACCGGCCTCGGCCCTCGCGAGCACGCGGTGAGACCGACCAGGACGATGAACGCGATCGCTGTTCTCATGGGTCTCCTCACTTCAGACGGTCCAGGAATCGCTTGCGCGCCTTCGCCACCTTCGGCGCGACAACGGCCACGCAGTATGGCTGCGTGGGATTGCGGCGGTAGTACTCGCGATGGTATGCCTCCGCCGGGTAGAACTCCTCGAACGGCACGATCTCCGTCACGATCGGGCCGTCCCACACCTCCTCCGCCTCCATCTCCCGCACCACCTCCTCCGCGATGCGGCGCTGCTCCGGCGAATGGTAGAAGATCGCCGAGCGGTACTGCGTCCCCACGTCCGGTCCCTGCCGGTTGAGCTGCGTCGGATCGTGGATCGTGAAGAAGACCTCCAGCAGGTCCCGGTAGCCGATCTGCTCGGGGTCGTACGTGACCTGCACCACTTCCGCATGTCCGGTCGTCCCCGAGCACACCTGCTCGTAGGTGGGGTTCCGCACACGCCCGCCGGAGTAGCCCGACTCGACCTTCTCCACCCCTCGGAGCAGCTCGTAGACCGCCTCCAGACACCAGAAGCAGCCCCCGGCCAGCGTCGCGACTTCGGTTCGTTTCGCCATCCTCCCCCCATCATAGCCCGACCCCCATGGAAGGGCCAGGCCGATACGGTTCACCGCGGTGCGCGGCGCGCGCCCGTGCACGCAAGCGAAGCCGCACTACGACCCTTCAGCGGCGTCCACCGGACGGATCCACGCACGCACCACGTACGCCACGCCCAGCTCGTCCGTGACCACGGCCCACAACTGGTCGCCCCGCACGACCGGCGAGATGAAGGGGTGAAAAGCTAGTGAGGCCGCCGCCGTCCCGGCATAGCGACCGTCCGCCCCATAAACGTCAAACGTCCGAACCCCGGCGTTCCGTGACGGCGTCTCTACCCAGAGCCGTCCGTCCTCGGCCAGGAACATCCACGTCACGGCCGGCTTGACCGACGGGATCTTGGACCAGTCCTGGTCCCCCACGCCCCACTGGCGCAACGTCTTACGTATGCCTTCGATCACCGAATCGCGCTCCGCCCCCGTCACCGGGACGGGCGGGCGCCGCGTCTCGATGACCATCGTCGTATCGCCGCCCGGCACCCATCGCTTGATCCGGTACACAGCATTGCCCGGCTCGGTCGACCAGAAGGCGCCCGCCGGGTCGATCACCCGCGAACCGGTCGGATAATAGGGCACCTGGATGAACCCCCGCGCCCGCCCGCCCGGCGCCTCCCACCGGAAGACGCCGGGTGGATCCGCTGGGACCGGTCCGGGCGGTTCGGGCAGCGGGAGCGAATCGATCTGCGTCATCGTCGTGTCGTAGACTCGCACGACCGGACGGCGCGCCTCATCGTAGGTGATCGACGACTCGAAAATGCGACCGTCCGCGCCCATCGCACCGTCCCACACGAAGCCCCACGAGAATACCCGGTACGCATGCGACTCCACGAAGCCCGCATCCACGTCGAACACCGACAGGCGCGCGTTGCGATGGTCGGGGACGTAGAGCCTGCCGTCCGGGCCCATCATCAGCCCGTACGGCTCCTCGAACTCCCCCGGCCCACTGCCCTTCCGGCCGTACGTCGCCAGGTGGACGCCGTCCGGGCCGAAGACTCTCAGCTCCTTCGCCAGCACATCCAGGACCGCGATCCTCCCGTCCGCCGTCACCGCCATTCCCTTGAGCTGCCCGAACGACGCCGGACCCGGCTCGTCGATCGTGCCGATTCGGAGCTCCTCCTCGATCGTCCACGTCAGAGTCGGCACGGTCGGCGGCACGTTCACCACGCGCACCGCGCCGTTCGGGAGCGTGTCGACCTGGACCGTCCACTCGCGCTCGACGCCCGTGTTCCCGCACGCGGCGACCGCGACGGCCAGCGCGAGGACCGGAGCACCCCGACGTAGCGAGCACCGCCCCGCCTCCGCTCCGCCCCACCGCGCGGCGCCCACCTCAGCCCTCCTCCGCGCCGGCGGCGCTCCCGATCCGCAGCTTCTCGGCGAACTCCACCCGCTCCTCCAGCAACGCCAGCCGCTGCGATACATCCTCGAGCGCCCGCTCCACCCGCTCGTCCTCTCCCGGCCGCGCCGCCGATCGCTTCTCCTGCACGAGCACCTCCAGGTAGGCGCCAAGGCGCTTCGTGATCGGCCACAACAGGATGACCGCAGCCGTCGTGATCATGAAGGTCACCGAGATGATGACACCTACGAGTTCTCCGGACATGATCGGCCTCCTTGGGTTCGGCGGACCCGGCTCCGATTCCCAGTGTTGCCCCGCATCGCCATGGTCGTGCCCGGTTATCGCATGAATATTGGACCTGGCTGCACGGCGCGGAAGGATCATCCCCTTGTGAGCGGGGAAGCGTCGCGGCTCCTCCCGAACGCGTGGCGAGACGGAAATGCCCCGAGCCGCCACGCGCGCGGAGCACCGCCCGCCAAGGCAGAACCTCCGTTTTGCTGGCGGATGCAGGTTGATCTCGCACCGAAAGCCGCCACATCGCCACCCTTTCGCCCGATCCTCGACGACCGAACCAGATGGGACCTTCCCATGTCGTGAAGTAGCAACTCCGGATTTCGGTGCCTGGTCCGCTAAAGGTGCTCAGACGCGTTGGTATGGAGTGACAACGACCGCAACGGCGGGCAAGCGCCGGGAGATCCCCCCGCTCTCCCAACCTACCCGCAACTCCCAAATGACCACCTGCCTACGACCGGAGGGATGCGACATGCTCAACGGACTGAGGATTTCTCTGGTTCTCGTGACAGCCCTGTTTCTCGGAGCGTGCGCGGCAGGACCAAAGGCAGGAGCCGACGACGCCCTGAGCCGTGAATTCGAGGAGACGCTGAACCGCCACATCGAGGCGATCCGGACACGAGACCTCGCCGGGATCGAAGCGACGATCACCAGCGGACCGGACCTGATCCTGATCTTCCCGAACGGTCACCGCACCACGACCCGCGACGAGTACATGGAATTCCACCGGAACTGGTTCGCCGGCGACTCGTGGACCATGCACATCGAGCCCGTGGGCGTGTTCGTGGGCCGTGATTTCGCGACCGCAATGGCCCGCACACTCTATGAGGATGTCGTGGACGGCGAGCCCGTGCACAGCCGGAGCTGGCTGACGCTGACGTTCCGCAGGGAAGGCGACCGCTGGGCGCTCTACCACGACCAGAACACGCGCATCCCCTGACCGCCCGCTCCTCAGCCGAGGGCGGCTCGGATCGCGGGCGTGAGCCGCACCAGGAAATCGTGCACCGGCTCGAGTGCCACGCCGAGCCCCATCCACAGGGGCGCATAATCGAAGCGGGCGTAGCCGTGCAGGTGCCAGCGGGCGCGTGAAGAGTAATCCCACGGACACCGCCCGGTCGCCCGTGCGAGCGTCCACCCCGCCGCGTACTCCACGGCCAGGATCCCTGCGCCGTAGACCGCCGCGCGCAGCAGGACCGGGTGGGCCCGGACCAGATCGTGGACCGGCTCGTACAACGGGGCGATGAGCCCATAGACCGGGAACATCCACAGATACGTCGTCCCCTCGAGCCGCCACCGCCGATCCGGCTCACGCAAGCGCGTGAGCGCCGTGAAGACGATCTCTACGCACCAGCCGAGCACGCCGTAGACGACGAAGCGAATGAGCATCCCTTCCCGTATCCGATCGACCTTCGGCGATGCCAGCCCCCGCCGCACGCACAGTTGCACGGAAAGGGCCGTCGACGGGCGCGCCCATCCCCGGAATTCGAACCGGTCCGGCCACGCGTTGCCAGGCACAGGAGAGTGACGGTACCATCCTCACCCGCGGCTGGACCGCCGGCACGACGTTCGCGGCCGGGCGATCCGTCGAGCAGCTCGAGTCGATCCCCGTGGCCAGGATCCGCGGGACCGATACCTGCCGCGGCGGGCGCAGGACCGGCGCCGGGGCCGCACGATTCGCAGCGCGAGGCGCCGACGGCGCGCAACTCGCACCGGCTGGCCGCCGCGACGCGCCTGGCCGACGCGACGCGCCACCGCCCAGGAGTTCAGCGCATGAGCGACATCCGCCGCGAGACAGACCTGACCCGCGTGCACGTCCGCCTCGACCCCTTCGCCGGGACCGAGGGGTACAAGGCCAGCATCGCCACGGGCGAGCCGTTCCTCGACCACATGCTCGACACCCTCGCCCGATACGGTGGCTGGGGGCTCGAAGTCGATGCCGAAGGCGGCCTGCGCCACCACCTCGTCGAGGACGTCGCCATCACGCTCGGCCTCGCGCTCCGTGACGTGATCCCGGAGACGTGCGCCCGCTACGGCGATGCGACCATCGTCATGGACGACGCCATGCTCCAGGTCGCCCTCGATGTCGGCGGACGCTCCTGGTACGAGGGGCCTCTCCCGAGCCCGCTCTACGACCATTTCCTCCGCACCCTTGCCGAGAACGCGCGCATGACGCTCCACGTCCGCGTCCTGCGCGGGCGCGACAGGCACCACATCGTCGAGGCCGCCGTGAAGGCCCTGGGCCTCGCGCTCCGACAGGCGCTCGCCTCAGGCGACTCGGTCTTCAGCACCAAGGGCGCAATCCGGATCGAGAAGCATGGATGAACGACCCGTTGTCAGCATCGAACCAATTTTGGCTCGGCGTGTCTCCAGCGTCCCGGCCATGCCGGTGACTGTGACCGGGCTCGACGTGTCATTCCACTGGATGCAGGAGGTGGCGCCGTGAAGCCTGAGCCGTTGCGGAACGTCCTCGAGTTCGCCGTCGAGGTCGCGTGGCGTGCGGGGCGAGTTTCTCTCGCGCACTACCAGACCGGTGTCGCAGCGGAGTCGAAGCCTGACCTCACGCCGGTCACGATCGCGGACCACGAATCGGAGCGGGTGGTGCGTGAGCTAATTTCGGCTCGCTACCCGGAAGACGGGATCCTGGGCGAGGAGTTCGGCGAGACGCGGCCGGGCGCGCTGCGGCGCTGGATCGTCGATCCGATCGACGGCACGCGCACCTTCATCCGCGGCGTCCCCTTCTACGGCGTCGTGCTGGCACTGGAGGAGGCAGGCGAGGCGGTGGTGGGGGTGCTGCACTTCCCTGCGCTGGGCGAGTCGGTGTGGGCGGCGCGCGGGGAGGGGTGCTGGTGGGACGGCCGTCGGGCCCACGTCTCCACCGTAGGCCGGCTCGAAGACGCGCTCGTCCTCACCTCGGACGCGGAGTACATGGAGCGCATGGGTCGCGGCGAAGTCTGGGACACGCTGCGTCGCTCCGCGGGTCTCGTGCGCACCTGGGGCGACTGCTACGGCTACGCCCTCGTGGCGACCGGCCGCGCCGAGGCGATGCTGGACGCCGAGATGTCCGCCTGGGACGCCGCGGCGCTGAAGCCGATCATCGAGGAGGCCGGCGGCATCTTCACGGACTGGCGAGGCGAGCGGACGCACCTGAGCGGCAACGCGATCGCGACCAACGCCGCCCTCGCCGAGCAGATTCGCGCGACGCTCACCGGAGCGAACCCGCCGGACTCGAACGAGGATTGAGAAACGGGGCCGGCCGCCGGTCCGGCCGGGCTCAAGCCCGCCGTCCGACCAGCAGCCGGTAGACGATGAGGATCAGGATCGCGCCCACGACCGCGATCGCGAACGACCGCAGGTCGAACCCCGTGACGCGACCCCAGTGGAAGACCTCGGTCCCGAGGAACCCGCCGACTACGGCGCCCCCGATCCCGAGGAGGATGGTCACCAGACAGCCGCCCGGGTCCTTTCCGGGCATGAGGAACTTGGCAATGCCGCCGACGATGAGACCAAAGAGGATCCAGGAAAGGAGCCCCATCGCCTAGACCTTGAAGCCCGAAACCAGTTCCTTGAGCCGTTCGGCGGCTTCGAGGAGCTGGGCGGCGGAGGCGCTCATCTCCTCCGTCGAGGCCGACTGCTCCTGCGCGGCGGCGCTGACCTGCTCGGCGCTCGCCGCGTGCATTTCCGTGGTCGCGCCGACCGTGCGCACCGTCTCCTCGACGGACTCGACTGCGGCCGTGTTGATCCGCGCGATCTCCGCGACGCTCGCCGCCGCTTCGCGCACCTGGTGCACGGCGTCGATGATCTCGTCGAACGCGGTCTCGGCGCCCTTCGACACCTTCTCGACGCCCGCGACCTTGGTCGTCCCCTTCTCCATCGTCGCGACGACGCTGCGGATCTCCTTGCGGATCTCACGCACCGTGAGCGCGACCTCGTCCGCAGCGCGCGCGCTCTGGTCGGCCAGCTTGCGCACCTCGTCGGCGACGACGGCGAAGCCGCGGCCGTGCTCGCCCGCGCGCGCGGCCTCGATCGCCGCGTTCAACGCCAGCAGGTTCGTCTGGCTCGCGATCCCCTGGATCGTCTCGACGAAGTCGGTGATCTTCTCCGACGCCTCGTCGAGCGTGTGTACCTCCTGCCCCGACGCCTCGACGACGGCGCGGATCTCGAGCAACATCTCGAGCGCTTCGCGGATGTCGCGCTGCCGGCTCTCGGCCAGGGCGCGGATCCGGTCGCCGAGCTCGTTCATCTGATCCGACGCTTCCGTCGTCTCGAAGGCGCGCTTGCGGATCTCCTCGAGCGCGGCCTCGACCGTCTTGAGCCCTTCGACCTGCCGCTCCGCGCCCGACGTGATCTCGACCATCGCCGTCGAGACCTCGCCGCTCGAAGCCGCGACCTGCTCCGAAATGCTCGACAGGTCCGACGCCGATGCGCTGATCTGCTCGGCCGTCGTGACCGTCTCCCCGACGATGGTCCGCAGGCGGTCGGCCATGGTGCTGAACGCGCCGGAGAGGACGCCGAACTCCGTCGGCATCTGCCCGCCGAGACTGACGTTCAGCTCACCGGCGCCGAGCTGGTTCGCGGCCGCGACAAGCCGCTGGAGCGGATGGTGGATCGCGCGCACCGTACGCAGCACGATCATCGAGCTGATGACGACGGAGAGGATGAGGAGTCCGAAGAGGACCGGCTGACGCTCCGTCGCGTCTCGCCGCACGGCCGCGGCCGCGGTCGAGACCTTGGTCATCTCACCCGTGCTGAGCGCCTGGATCTCCCGCTTCAGCTCCTGGAGCAAGGCCTTCGTACCGTCGAGCGATTGGATCGCGCGGGTCTGACGGCCCAGGTCGCGCAGCGCGTGCGCGAGCGCGTAGTGGACCTCGAGCCGTGCGTGCAGGTCCTCGATCCGCGCGAGCTGCATCTGCTCCGCCGCCGCGAGTCCCGAGACGCGCGTGTAATTGCTCTTCAGGTCGTGCACCTGGGTGCCCAGTCGCCGGAACTCGTCCGCGTCCTCCGAATGGCCACTCACCAGGTAGTGCTCGCCCACTGCGATCTGGTCGAGGACCGAGGCCTGGAGCCGCATCCCCAGGTCGCCGCCTTCGTAGAGCACGTCGATCCGCTCCGACACCTGATCGGCGAACTGGTTCAGCAGGGCCACGCCCGAGTACCACATGAACAGCATCCCCGCGACCAGCACGCCGTATGCGGCGAAGAGCCGGACCTGGATCCGGTTGAAGACGCCCGTCATCGCTTGCATGGACCGTCCACGGTTGAATTCGGGGAGGGTGTGCCATAATGGCGCGCGCGTGGCGTGCTTGTCAACGCCGTCGCCGTGCCTGCCGCGGGTCGGGCGCGGCTTGACAGGAAACGGGAATCGGCGCTAACTCGTTCCAGGAACGCAAGCTCGCCGGGCGCCCCGGCTGCACCCGCTTCGAGGTAGAATGAACGACGCCACGCCACCCGCGCTCCCCTTGAGCGAGCGGCGGGACCGCATCGTCGATGCGCTTTGCCGCCATTACGCGAACGACCACCTGACGCTCGAGGAGTTCGAGCGACGGCTCGACCTGGCCCACCAGGCCCGTTCCGCGGGCGAGCTCGACGCGCTCCTCGATGGGCTCCCGGCCACGGGCACCCCTGCGCCGACGCCTGCCGCCTCGTGGCCGGACGCCGCCACGCGGCTCGACCGCGGCAACGCCATCGCCATCCTGGGCGGATGCATCAGAAAAGGCCGGTGGACGCCCCCTGCGCACACCTTCGCCTTCGCAGCGTGGGGCGGCGTCGAGCTGGACTTCCGCGAGGCGCGGCTCCCGCCCGGCATCACCGAGGTCTCGGCCTTCACGATCATGGGCGGGATCGAGATCGTCGTCCCGCCGGGCGTCGTCGTCGAAAGCGACGGCGTCGCGATCCTCGGCGGGTTCGACCAGCGCCACGGCGCGCCGGAGACGCCATCGCCCGACGCGCCGATCCTGAGGATCCGGGGCCTTTCCTTCCTGGGCGGCGTCGAGATCCGCGTGCGCGAGCCGGGCACGGGCGCGCGCGGCGATCGTAAGGGCCGGCGCAGCGCCTAGCCCCGCGGCCGGACGTGCCGCGTCGCCTTCGCCGCGAGCGGATCGTCCGGCCAGTAGTGCTTCGGGTAGCGCCCCTTCAGGTCTTTCTTGACCTCGAAGTACGTCGTCCGCCAGAAGTTCTCGAGGTCGCGCGTGACCTGGACCGGCCGGTGCGCCGGAGAGAGCAGGTGCAGCGTGAGCGGCACCCGCCCGCCGGCGATGCGGGGCGTCTCCGTCCAGCCGAAGACCTCCTGGAGCCGCACCGCCAGCACCGGCGCCTCCGGGTCGGAGTAGTCGATCCGCAGGCGCGACCCGCTCGGCACCTCGATCCGGTCCGGCGCCCACGCGTCCAGCCGCTGGCGCGCATCCCACGGGAGCATCCCGAGGAGGATCGCGGCCAGATCCAGCCGCCTGAGCTCGTCCGCCCTCGTGATCCCGTGGAGGTACGGGTCGAGCCAGGATTCGAGCGATGCGACGAGCGCGTCGTCCGACACGTCCGGCCATTCGGCATCGAGTCGATGCAGGAAGCGCATCCGCTCACGCACCCGCTCCGCCTCCGCCGTCCAGGGGAGCAGCCCGAGCCCCTCGGCGCGGATCCCGTCGAGCAGCGCAGCCAGCACCGCGTCAGGATCCGGAGCATCGACCAGCGCCTCGCGCACGGTGATCGCGCCGATCCGCTCGCGCCGCCGAGCCCGGACCGCGCGCGCCTCCGCGTCCCACGCGACGCTCTCCTCGCGCTCGATCTGGTCGCCGAACGCCGCCTCGAGCTCCGCCGCCTCCAGCGGCGCGGCCAGCAGGATCCGCCCCTCCCGGCCGACGTCGTTCAGCTCCGCGGCCACGACCCATTCCACGTGCGCGAGCGGCTCCGCCTCCGGCAGCGTCGCGCCCCGGCCGTTGCGCAGCAGGAACCGCCCCGCCCCACCCGCGCGCCGTCGCCCGAGCCGGTCCGGGAACGCCAGGGCGAGGAGCAGCCCGGCCGCCTCGACGTCGCCGGCCTCGACCCGCACCCCGAGCGACTTGCGCCAGTGCGCCGCCTCCCGCAGCGCGCGCCCGCACCCGCCCTCGTGCACCTCGTGACCCCGCCACCGGCGCGGCGGCCGCCCCGTGCGACGCGCCTCGGCCAGCGCCTCCAGCCGCAGCCGCAGATCCGCCTCCGGCGGCCCGTCCTCTCGCCGCAGGATGTCCCGCCCCCCGAGCAGCGCCGCCAGGTCGCAGGCGACCGCGCCGTGTCCGAGCTCAGCGCCCCGCAGCACCATGTGCGCAAGGCGCGGGTGCGCCCCGAGCGCCGCCATGCGGCGCCCGTGCTCCGTGACCGTGCCGTCGTCGTCAAGCGCACCGAGCCACGTGAGGAGTTCGCGCGCCTGCGCGAACGCCGCCGTCGGCGGTGTGTCCAGCCACGACAACTCCCCCGGCTCCGCGACGCCCCATGCGGCCAGCTCCAGCGCCAGCGGCGCCAGGTCCGCCTCCAGGATCTCCGGCGGACGGTGCCGCGGAAGCTGAGCCTCCTCGGCCTCTGCCCACAGGCGGTAGCACACCCCCGGCCCCAACCGCCCCGCCCGGCCCCTCCGCTGCTCCGCCGATGCACGCGAGACCGGCACCGTCTCCAGCCGCGTCATCCCCGTCCGCGGCGAGAAGCGCGGCACCCGCATGAGCCCGGAGTCGATCACGACCCGGACGCCCTCGATCGTCAGGCTCGTCTCAGCGATCGACGTCGCCAGCACGACCTTGCGCTCCCCCGCCCGCCCCGGCAGGATCGCCCGCTCCTGCGCGTCTTCCGGCAGGTCCCCGTACAGCGGCAGCACCCGCACCTCCGCCGGCAGCCCCGCATCCCCGAGCATGGCCTCCACCCGCCGGATCTCCGCCACCCCCGGCAGGAAGACCAGCACGTCGCCCTCCTCCTCCGCGATCGCTCGCGCGACCGCTCGAGCCACCGCCCCGGCGACGTCGCCCCGCCCCCCGTCCCCCTTCCCCAGGTACCGCGTCTCGACCGGGAACGTCCGCCCCTCAGCCCGGATGATCTGCGCACCGCCCGCATCCGCGCCCCCGCCATCGTTCGCGCGCCCGCCCGCGTCCGTGCCCCCGGAAACACCGCCCTCCCCCAGCAACGCCGCCACCTCGCCCCCGTCCAGCGTGGCGGACATGACCACGATGCGCAGGTCCTCCCGCACCAGCTCGCGCGCCTGTAGCGTCATCGCGAGCCCGAGGTCGGCGTGGAGGCTCCGCTCGTGGAACTCGTCGAAGAGGACCGCGCCGACGCCCTCCAGCGCGGGGTCCGTCTGGAGCATGCGGGTGAGCACCCCCTCGGTCACGACCTCGATGCGCGTCCTCGGCCCGACGCGCGTGTCCAGCCGCACCCGGTAGCCAACGGTCTCGCCCACGCGCTCGCCCAGCAGCCCAGCCATGTGCCGCGCCGCCGCACGCGCGGCGAGGCGCCGGGGCTCGAGCAGCACAATGCGACGCCCCGCGAGCCACGGCTCATCGAGCAGCGCCAGCGGGACCCGCGTCGTCTTCCCCGTCCCGGGCGGCGCGATCAGGACCGCACTCGTCCCGCGCCGGAGCGCTTCTTTGATTTCGGGTAGAACGGAATGGATCGGGAGGTCCACCGTCGAGTCGTCGCCTCAGGGAACGCCAAGCGTCGCAGGGACGGCGCGATCACCCTGCCGTCCCTGCGACGCGAACCCGTTCCCCTACTACCCCCGGCGCACGCTGGAGGATCAGGCGCCGACGACCCGGTCGCGAATCTCGACCGTCCCCGACGCGCCATCGCCGACGCCTTGTCCGGCTCGCCGCACGGGCATGACCTTCGCCACTCGCGCCGCGACCCGCTCCTCGTGGCCCGCGCTGACCGGGTTCACGACCGGCCGCGCCAGGTAGTAGCCCTGCCCCAGCTCGACCCCGAGCCGCACGACCGTGCCCAGCTCCGCGGCCGTCTCGATCCCCTCGGCGACCAGTCGCGCGCCGAGCCGATCGGCGAGCACCACGAACATCTCGAGGATCGCGCGCCGCGCGGCGTCGCGGTCCACCCCGCGCACCAGCGACTGGTCGATCTTCACCAGGTCCGGCCTCAGCTCCGCCAGCGTCTGGAGGCCCGCGTGTCCCGTGCCCGCATCGTCGACCGCGATAAGGAACCCCGACTCACGCAGTCGGTCGGCCGCGTCACGGACCCGCGCGTAGTCGTCGATCCGCCGACCCTCGTTCAGCTCCAGCACGAGCCGCGTCGACGGAACACCGTGCTCCGCCAGCACATCGAGCGCCCACTCCACGAACCCCGGCGCCACGATCGTGTCGGGCAGCACGTTCACGAAAAGGAGGGTGTGCGACCCCCCGAGGAGCCACGCCCGGAGCGCACCACCGATCGCCGCCTCCCAGCACGCCAGGTCGAGCTTCTCCAGACTGCCCTCCCGGTCCGCCCGCGCGAACAGCGCATGCGGCATCTCCAGAGCACCGCTGTCCGCCACCCCCCGCGCCAGCGCCTCGTACCCCACCACGCCCCCCGTACCCAGCGCGACGATCGGCTGGTAGACCGGACGAACCCGCCACTCTTCGATCGATTCGGCTCCCATGCGTCCACCAGCGCTCCGGTTCCCCTCCAGAGGGCAGCCCACGTAGGTGCCCCCTGGCCAACGATGTACAGTATCGGCCCCATCTCCGCCGATTTGAGTCGGTTACTCCCCGTCACCCAGAAGGATCGCGGTATCTTCTCCGGGGTAGCTTGGGTTGAAGCAGTAGGTCCTAGGTCCTAGGAATCAGGTCCTAGGTCTCAGGTCCAAGCACCTGAGCCCTGCCCCTAACTACTGACGCCCAATACCCAATACCTTGTACCTGATTCCTGATACCTGACACCTGACTCCTGACTCCTGACTCCCAACACCCTATCCGTGCCCCAGAACCGACCAGACCGCAAGTACGACCACCACCTCATGCGCCGCCTGCTCCGCTACGTGCGCCCCTATCGCTGGCGCGTGGCGGGTGCGGTCGCGGTGCTGATCGCGGGCTCGTCGCTCGAGCTCGTCGGGCCCTGGCTGACCAAGATCGCGATCGACAACGCCATCCCTGCGGGCGACGCCACGCTCCTCGGGTGGCTCGCCGTCGCCTTCGTCGTCTCGCTGGCCCTGGCCTTCGCGCTCTCGTACGCCCAGACGCTGCTCACGACCTGGCTCGGACAGCGCATCATGTACGACCTGCGCCGCGAGACGTTCGGCCACCTCCAGCGCCTCGGCCTGTCCTTCTTCGACCGCAACCCCGTCGGTCGGCTCATGACCCGCGTGACCAACGACGTCGAGACGCTGAACGAATTCTTCAGCTCCGGCATCGTCACCGTCTTCGGCGACATCTTCACCCTCGTTTTCATCGTGGGCGCGATGTTCGCCCTCGACTGGCGCCTCGCCCTCGTCACGCTCGCGGTCATGCCCCTCGTCGTGGGCGCCGCATTCTTCTTCCGCGGCCGCATCCGCGACGCCGCGCGCGACATCCGCATCCGCCTCGCGCGCATCAATGCGTTCCTCCAGGAGCGCATCACCGGGATCGGCATCCTCCAGCTCTTCGGCCGCGAAGCGCACACCGCCGACCGGTTCCGCGAGATCAACCGCGACCACCTCGACGCGCACCTGCGCTCGATCACCTACTACGCCCTCTTCTTCCCGGTCATCGAGGTCCTGACCGCCGTCGCCCTCGCGCTTATCATCGTCTACGGCGGCACCGGCATCCTGCGCGACACGGTCTCCGTCGGCGTCGTCGCCGCGTTCCTCCAGTACGCGCGACGGTTCTTCCGCCCGATCCAGGACCTCTCCGAGAAGTACAACATGCTACAAGGCGCCATGGCGTCCTCCGAGCGCATCTTCGGACTCCTCGACACCGAGCCCGACATCCGCGACCCCGAAGACCCCGAGCACCTCCCGGCGGATGCGCCCGGCCGGATCGAGTTCCAGAACGTCTGGTTCGCGTACCCCGCCCCCGCCGTCGACGACGGCCGTTTCCCGCCGGCCGCGCAGCGGCCGGCCGACCCCCGCACCCCCTGGGTGCTCGAGGACGTCTCCTTCACCATCGAGCCCGGCGAGCGCGTCGCCGTCGTCGGCCACACGGGTGCAGGCAAGACCACGCTCATCAACCTGCTCATGCGCTTCTACGAGCCGCAGCGCGGCCGCATCCTGATCGATGGCGTGCCGATCGACCGGCTGCCGCTCGCCGAGCTGCGCGCGCGGATCGGGCTCGTGCTCCAGGACGTGTTCCTCTTCAGCCGCGACGTCGCCTACAACATCCGGCTGGGTCGCGAAGACATCACCGACGAGCGCGTGCGCTGGGCCGCCGAGCAGGTCGGCGCCGACCGCGTCATCGACCGCCTGCCGCGCGGCCTCGAGGAGCCGCTCGGCGAGCGCGGCGCCTCGCTCTCCGTCGGTGAGCGCCAGCTCCTCTCCTTCGCCCGCGCGCTCGCCTTCGACCCGCGCATCCTCGTCCTCGACGAGGCGACCAGCTCGGTCGACTCCGAGCTCGAGACCAGGATCGAGGAGGCGCTCGAGACGCTCATGCGCGGCCGCACGTCGCTCGTCATCGCGCACCGATTGTCGACCGTCCAGAACGCCGACCGCATCCTGGTCATGCACCACGGCGAGCTGCGCGAGACAGGCACGCACGAGGAGCTCCTCCGGCGCGGCGGCCTCTACGCCCGGCTCTACGAGCTCCAGTTCGCGAAAACCGTCGCCGCCGGCGACGATTCCGCCGCTTAGGGGCCTGGTTTTTGCCCCGCTCCGCCCGGACCGCTGTACCCCTCTCGAACGGCAGGAGCGGAATGGAGCAGAGTCCGATCCTGGTGGTGGACGACGACCCGGACGCCGTCGAGATCGTCGGCACGTTCCTCGAATCCCGCGGCTACCGCGTCGCCTCCGCGCCCGATGGCAGGCAGGCGCTCGCCAGGATGGACGAGGTCCGACCCGCTCTCGTCCTCCTCGATGTCATGATGCCCGGCATGGACGGATGGGAAGTCTGCCGCATCATCAAGAACCACCCCGAGTACCGCGACACCCGCGTCGTCATGCTCACCGCGCGCGGCGAGTTCGCCGACAAGCAGGAGGGCCTCCGGTGCGGCGCAGACGACTACATCGTCAAGCCGATCCGGCTGGATGAGCTCGGGCAGAAGGTCGAGCGCAACCTCGAGGCGCGGAGGCGCGGGCAGTGAAGATCCTGGCCCGCGTGAGGGAGGAACAGCTCCGCAGGGCCCTCGAGACGATCGCCGAAAAGCGCGGCGCCGTCGTCATCGACGCCGGCGCCTACACCGAGGAGGAGCTCGCCGACGCGCTCCGCGCCGCACCCGACGTGGTCGTCGTCGAGCCCGGCGAGATCGACGATCCCGGCCGCCTCCGCGCCGAGACCAACGCAGCCGGCTCCGCTCTCGTCATCGCATGTCACGGCCGCGACCAGTGCCAGGCCGCAGCCCTCGCCAACGCCGACGAGTGGATCCTCCTCCCCGCCGACATCGAGGAAATCGACATCAGGCTCCGGACTGCGCAGGAGCGAGCCGAGGGGATCAACCTCCCGCAGCGCACCGAGGAGATGGTCGACCGGCTCCGGTTCCAGGAGCTCCTCTACGACCGGCTGACCGGGTTCCCGACCCTGCCCGTCATGATCGACCGCGCACGCGAGCTCCTCGACCGCCGCGGCGAGCTGACCATCCTCTACATCCACTACGTCTGGTACTCCAAGATCGAGGAGATCTACGGCTGGCAGAAGCTCGACGACGTCCTCGAGTCCACGGCCGCCGCGGTGCGCGACTTCTACGCCCGCGAGCGCGCCGGCACCGACAACCTCATGATGGTCTCCCACATCGCCGACGACGACTTCATCCTCTTCACCCACGTCCCCGTCGACCCCGAAGAGGCCGAACGCCGGCTCAAGGCGCTGACCAGCCGCCTCGAAGGGTTCCTCCGCTCCCGCATCGAGCTGGAGCACGGTGAGGAGATCGCTGCGCTGGTCGGCGTGTACGTGGGCACCGCCACCATCTTCCGGAACCCGAAGATCCGCACCGAGCGGCTCATCTACCGCGCCATCCGCGAGGCCGCCGACGCCGCCCGCGGCGCGGAAGAGTGGGAGCGCACCCTCAAGATCTCCGACCTCAAGGCGACGCTCCGCGAGGGCGCCGTCTTCATGGAGTACCACCCGATCATCGTCGCGCGCACCGAGGAGATCTACGGCTACGAGGCCCTCGCCCGCGGGACCCGTCGCTCGCTGCGTTCGCCCGAGGTCCTCTTCCAGGTCGCCGAGGAGGCCAATCTCATCTGGGAGCTCAGCCGCCTCCTCCGGAAGCGCGCCGTCCAGGGGATCCTGCACCACCTCGAGGAGGGGCAGTTCCTATTCCTCAACGTCGACCCCCACGACTTCGACGACCCTGTCTTCCGCGACCTCAACGCCGAGGACCTCGGCGTCGACGACCCCGGCAGGATCGTCCTCGAGATCACCGAGCGCACCGCGATCAAGGACTATCCTCGCTTCCAGGACTACCTCGCCGCCTTCCGCGAGCGCGGCTTCCGTTTCGCTGTCGACGACGCCGGCAGCGGCTACGCCGGCCTCGGCTCCATCGCCAACCTCGCACCCGACTTCATCAAGCTCGACATCTCGCTCATCTCCAACATCGACACCAATTTCCTCAAGCAGAACCTGGTCGAGACGATGGTCGGCTTCGCCGAGGGGCAAGGCGCGCAGGTCGTCGCCGAAGGAATCGAGCGACGCGAGGAGTTCGAGACCGTCCGCGAGCTCGGCGTGCACCTGACCCAGGGGTTCCTCTTCCACAAGCCGAGGTACGCCGGGAAGCCGGAGTGATCCGAGCGCGCCGGTCACACCTTCTCCGAAGGGTCGTTTCCCGAGTGCGGCGGTCCCGACTTCGACAGCCAGCCGTCCCCGGCCGTGTCTTCGCCCCGGATCCGGTGTAACTTTGTCTCATGAGTTCCGAAGACCGGATCATCTCAGACTACGGGAGCCGCGCCGAGCGCTTCTCCGCGCTCCGCGACCGCCTCGATGCCCGCTCGCGCCGCATCGCGTGGGCCCGGCTCGCGCTCTTCGTTGCCACGATCGCGCTCCTCGTCCGCGCCGAGCTGAGCGCCCAGGCACGCGGCGCGTTCCTCGCCGGCGGCGCGGCGCTCCTCGCCGTGTTCGTCATCGTCGCCGTATGGCACGGCAGGGTGAAGCGCGAGGAGCGCTGGTTCGACGCACTCGCCCGCCTCAACCAGGAAGGCCCGCTCCGGATCGCGCGCGACTGGGACTGGCTCCCCCGCGCCGATTTCACGGCCGCGAGCCCGGACCACGCCTACGCCTTCGACCTCGACCTCTTCGGCCGCGCCTCGATCTTCCAGCTCGTCGGCAGCGTGGTCGGCACCGCGCCCGGCCTCGCCACCCTCGCCGACTGGCTCCTCGCGCCCGCCGCGCCAGAGGAGGTCCGCGCGCGCCAGGCCGCCGTCGCCGACCTCGCGGGCCGCGTCGACCTGCGCGACGAGCTCGCCGCGCGCGCACGGCTCCAGCCCCGCTCCCACCCGAGCGATGTCGAGCACTTCCTCGCCTGGGCAGAGGGAGAGCCGTGGCTCCTGCGGCGCCCCGCGCTCATCTGGGCGACGCGCGCGCTCGCCGTCGTCAACATCGCCCTGATCGCGGCCGACCTGGCCGGCTGGACCGAGCCGCCCTACTGGCTCCTTTCCGTCCTTGCCGGGCTCGCGCTGAGCTGGGCGCTCCGCGGCCCCGTCTACGGGACCTTCGGCCGCGCCTTCGCCCGCGAGGGCGCGTTCCGCCAGTACGCCGCTCTCTTCCGCACACTCACGGACGCGACGTTCGATGCGCCGCGCCTCCGCGAGATCCAGCACGCGCTCACCTCCGGCGGCCAGCCGGCGCACCGTCGCATGCGGCGCCTCGAGCGGATCATGGAGCTATCCGACTTGCGGCGTTCCGGGATGTTTCACCTCCCGATCCACGCGATCACGCTCTGGGACTTCCACGTCCTCTACGCACTCGAACGCTGGCAGCTCGCCTCCGGCCGCCACGCCCGCCGCTGGCTCGACGCGCTCGGCCAGGCCGAGGCCCTCGCGGCGCTCGCGACCCTTGCCCACGACCACCCCGAGTGGTCCTTCCCCGAGATCGCAGACGGCGAAGCGACGCCGCTCTTCGACGCGCGCTCTCTCGGACACCCCCTCATCCCAGCCGCCAAACGCGTCGACAACGACGTGACCGTCGGCCCCCCGGGCACCGTGCTCCTGGTGACCGGCTCCAATATGTCCGGCAAGAGCACGCTGCTTCGCTCGATCGGCGCCAACGCCGTCCTTGCCCAGGCCGGCGCTCCGGTCTGCGCGGCGCACCTGCGCATGACGCCGGTCCGCGTCTGGACCGCCATGCGCGTCCAGGACTCGCTATCCCGCGGCGTCTCCTACTTCATGGCGGAGCTCCAGCGGCTCAAGCAGGTGGTCGATGCGGCAAGGGATGCGGCGGGAGCGGAAGGCGCCGCGACGGTCCTCTACCTGCTCGACGAGATCCTGCACGGCACGAACACCGCCGAGCGGCAGATCGCCGCCCAGCGCGTGGTCGCGTTCCTCGTCGACCAGGGCGCGATCGGCGCGGTCAGCACCCACGACCTTTCCCTCGCCGGGGCGCCCGCCCTCCAGGACGCGATCCGGCCCGTCCACCTCGCCGAGACGATCCGGCGCGTCGACGGCCGCATGACGATGAGCTTCGATTACAAAGTGCGCGAGGGCGTGGCCACATCGACCAACGCCCTCGCGCTCATGGAAATGGTCGGACTCGGACTCAGCGACGGACCGTAGTGTCCGGCACGATCCGCTTCAGAGAATCGACCGGCACACCGATCAGGCGCGGCGGCGCCAGATCGCCGACCTTCGGCATGGGGAGCGTGTCCTGGATCGTGATCTGCGGCCGGTGCACCGGGATCGGCAGGTTGGGTGGCTCGCCGCCCTTCGGAGCCAGCGCCGCCGCCGTGTAGTTGCTCCCGGGGTTCCAGAGGATCCACTCGTAGATCCCGGCATCGTACGTCGCCTTGATCTGCGCCCGTACCTCCGCCGCGCCGTAGCTCGGCCACCCCATCGTGAAGTCCTGCAGCCACGGCCGGATCGCAGCGGCGCCAGGCACGCCGCTCGATCGCTCGACCGCGTAATCCAGCGCGACCTTCACGGTTTGGTACGGATCCGCGTTCGGGATCGGGATCCCGTAGGAGCCCTTCCCGTAATGCGACGGGTAGACCATCGGCAGCAGCACGTCCGTCACGTCGACCATCTTGTCCCAGCGCTGCCCGATCCCCATGTCCGAGCCCGCCGAGGTCGTGAGGCCAAAGACGTCCGCCGTGACCGGCACGCCCAGGTCCGAGAGCTGCTCGCGCGAGTAGCGCAGGAACTCCCGGATCGCGTCCTCGCGCGTCCGACCCTGCCGCATCGGGTAGACCGCGGTCTCCATGTAGCGCCGCGGGACGTCCGGGAAGCGAACATAGTCCCACTGCACCTCCGAGAAGCCCAGCAGGACGGCCTCGCGGGCCAGCGCGATCGCGTAGTCCCAGATCTCGCGGTTGAACGCGTCGACCCACAACTCGCCGTTGTGGTCCACCCAGATCCCGCCGGTGTCCGCCTGGATCGACCACTCCGGCTTCTTCCGCGCCAGGAGCGGGTCCTTGAAGACAACGATCCGCGCGATCGGGTAGATGCCGCGCGCCCGGAGCTGGTCGAGCAGCCCCCGGATGTCACGAATCCGGATGTCGCGGTCCGCGCCGATCTGCCGAGCCAGCGCCACGCCGGTCCTGTAGCTGACGTACCCGCTCACGTCCTTGACGTCGATCACGAACGAATTGATCTCCGTCGTGTCCGCGAGCGCCATGAGGTTCGCCATCTTCCGGCTCGAGCCCGCCGCCCACGCGTTGACGTACAGCCCACGCACCGCCCGCGGCTTCGGCACGCGCGGCGCGGCGACCTGCGGGAAGACATCCTCCCCCAGCGGCGGGAGCGGCCCGCCGATCCCACCGACCACGGCTCCGGAGGCTCCCGCCTCACCGCCTGACGACGCCACGCCCGCAACGTCCCCGTCCGATCCGTCCACCGGCGCATCGTGGTCCCACCCGGCGCCCCAAGGCTCGCCGGACGCGCCATCCCCTGCGTCCGACAGTGCGGCGCCGGACGCGTCCGCCACCCCCGGCCCCTCCCCGAACGCCGCGCCATCCATCCCGGTCCCGTTCGGCTCCGCTTCCCCGGCGACCGGCTCGTTCCGGTCCTTCACTCCACCCTGCTGGGCCAGTGCGATCACACCCACTACCAGGACGAGGAACGCGGCGGCCAGAACACCGGCCCGCCCCCGTCGGTTCATCTCTTTCGGGACCACGTTGGCGACTCGACTCCAGATTCTCTTTTCCGCGTGAACGCGCGCCAATATGCCGCGCGATGGACAAGGTCCGCCAGTGCCGGCCGGACGACCCGGGCCTCCGGCCGCGTGCACGATGCGGACCATCCCCGTGCCCACGGGCGCCCGTCGCGCGCGCTCAACCGCCGGCGATGCTCGGCACGATCGTGATCACGTCGCCTGCCGCAACCTCGCTCGATTCGCCCGCGCCCCAGCGGATATCTTCCTCGTTGACGTAGATGTTGACGTAGCTGCGCAGCCTTCCGTCCTCTGCGTACAGATGACGCCGGAGCGCAGGCCAGCGCGCGATCGCCTCCTCCAGTGCGTCACGTACCGTCGCCGCCTGGACCTCGATCTCCGATCGGCCATCCGCCACCGCGCACAGCGCGGTCGGGATGCGGATCACCACCGCCACGGCATCGCCTCCTCATGTACTGAACCCGACGGGTCCGCTGACCGGCCCGCCGCGTCTGCGTCTTCTATGGAACCCCGCCCCACGTGTTCCGCTTCAATGCACGCCGGCACCGCTGCCACACCCGTTCCCACACCCGTTCCCACACCCGTTCCCACACCCGTTCCCGCACCCATTCCCACACACGCTCCCACACC
>CAYPGK010000022.1:37844-42410 GCA_964410055.1 uncultured Gemmatimonadaceae bacterium
TTCCCACACACGCTCCCACACCCATACCCACACCCATCCTCATTCCAAACCCCGAACCAAACTCCGAGCCCGATCGCACCTCCTTCCTCGACCGGCCCCGTCGCGCCTTCCCTGGTCCGTATCGTGCGCCGCTCCCTCTCGGAGCCCGAAACTACCGCGGCCCCCACGGAGGTTGCATCGATGCCAGAGAGGGAGAACCCGAAGGATCGCAGGCGGCCGGAGCCGCGGCCGCCCGAGCCGCTCACCCCGGACGACTACGCCGGGCATACGGAGGCCGAGCGGGAGGCGCCGTGTCGCGATGAAGATTTGCGGCCGGTCCCGTCCCAGGCCGAAGGCGACAGAGAGACCGTCGAAGAGGACCTCCGGACCCGAGAGCGTGAGCGCCGGGGACGGGAGGAGTCGCGAGAGCGACGGGCGCGAGGCGAGGAAGGGACCGGGCGCGGATCAGATCGCTGACGCGCGCGCCCCGACCTCCTCCAGGAACTCCTCGATCAGCGCCGCGTTCGCCGCCGCGCCGCCCAGCCCGGACCGCACGAATTCCAGGGCCGCGCGGCCGGCCTCGCCGCGCCGGTCCGGCTCACGCACCAGCAGCGTGAGCTTCTCCTCCAGCTCACCCGCATTCGCGACATCGGCGCCGCCGCCCACCCACGCCAGCGCATCCGCCTCCCGTGCGTTGCCGTGTCGCGGACCGAACAGGACCGGCACGCCGAGCGCCGCCGGCTCGACCACCGAGTGGAGCCCCGCCCGCCCGAACCCGCCGCCTACGTACGCCACGTCCGCGATCGCGTACAGGTCCGCCAGAACCCCCACCCGGTCGACCACCACCGCCTCCGGGAGCGGCCCACCGCTCTTCTCGACCGCGGCAAGCCGGGCGTGCGACAGGCCGGCCGCATCCAGCGCCCGCTCGACTCCCGCCAGATGCGCATCCGTTGGCTCGTGCGGCGCCACGACCAGCCGCAACCGGCCGGCGGCGCTCGCACGGGCGAACGCCGGGACCAGCCGCGCCTCGTCCGCGGGCCACGTCGAGCCCGCCACCACCGTCGTCACCGACGGATCCGCCAGGCGACGCAGCAAGGGCAGCCGCTCCCTCGCACCCGCCTCCCGCAGCCGCTCGACCCGCGCCCAGACCTGGTCGAAGCGGGCATCCCCCGTCACCCGCACTCGCTCTCGCGCCACGCCCAGCCGTGTGAAGCGCGCCGCGTCCGGCTCCGCGACCGCGCCCACCGCATCCAGCCGTGCGTATGCCGGTCCCAGCAGGAACCGCGAACCCGCGCGCAGGCGACTCGACCCGGCCCCCAGCACCGCGTTGACCAGCACGTGGCGCACGCCCCGGAGCGACGCCTCTCGGCCCAACACCGGCCAGATCTCCGTCCGCACGAACGCCACGACCGACGGCCGCAGCGCGTCCAGCGCGCGCCGGACCTCCGACCGCACGTCCCACGGCAGGTACCCGGCCACGTCCGCGCCCACCCGAGCCGCCACCCGCTCCGCCGACGGCGAGAAGTACGTGAACGCGACCTGCACCTCCGGCCTCCGCTCACGCAGCGCCGACACGATCGCCTGCGCCATCAGCCCCTCGCCCACGGACGGCGCGTGCACCCAGACCAGCGGCCGGCTGACGTCGCGCGACGCCGCGCCCCACGCCTCCAATCCGGCGACCGCGCCGCGACGGCCCCGGACACCCTGCGCCAGCTTGGGGCTCAGCGGCGCCGCAAGGCCGAGCAGAGGCCGCACGCCCAGGAGCGCCGCCTCGTAGATCCGTTCACGTTTTTGCATGACAAGAAGTTATGCCCCACGCCCGTCCGCTCACAAGGCCGCGCGCCGGGTCTACTCGAACCGCACGACGGCGCGCTGCTGGTACCACGTCCGCGCCAGGAGCGCAGGGGCGCACGCCGTCGCACCGCCCGCCTCGTCCGTATTGCGCTCCAGGTCGATCCGCACGCTCAGCTCGGCTCCGCCTTCCGGCACACGAGAGAGGAAGTCCGTCGGGACCACGAGCACCGCGCCCGGAACCGGATCGAATCGATGGCGTTGCCCCGCACTGTCCTCGACCACCACCCGCGCGCGTACCCGCGACCCGGGTACGGTCTCCGCCACGAACGAATCGAGCGGAAGCTCGAGCCCCCGGTCACGCCGCAACACCGCGCCGTCGGCAGGCGCACTCACGACGGGGATCACCACCTCGAAGGCGCAACCGGCGACCGCGTCGGACCCGCTGATCCGGATCTGGACCCGCGGACGCACCACGGGGCCGTGCGCTGCCACCCGGTAGATCGGCTCCCCGATCCGTATGAAGACCCGCTCCGCGATCCACCCGGCGACCAGCATCTGCCCCGCGTCCAGGTACCGCAGCACCCCGCCCCCACCGCGTTGCTCATACCCGTACACGTAACCCTGGAACTCCAGGCGAGTCCCGCCGCCCCAACCGTGTACGCCGACCTCCACCAGCACGCCCGACGCCGGAACACCCTCCACCCTCGGATCCACCAGCCGCACCTCCCCGCACGAGCCCGCCAGCACCAGCAGCACTGCCGCACCACCCCACCACCGGCGCCTCACCAACCCGACTCCAGATACGCGGCCTCATTCTCCCACGGCCGAGAATCGTACGGCAGCGCCAGGATCATCAGCCCCGCCATCGCCACGTAGACGCCGCCGAAGTCGACGTACTTCCCCACCGTGCCGCCGTATGGGATCCGCTCGAGCAGCCAGTCCTCCACCGGATCCGCCCATGCGATGGTCAGGAACGCATCCTGGACGAGGTGCACCCGCTCGTGCGCCAGGAGCCGGCCGTAGTCGATCGGCGGCATGAGCGTCCTATCGCTCAATGCAATCGCGCCCCACATCTCCAGGCCCCCGATCCCACGACCGGACTCGCCCTCGATCACCCGCCCCCGGGCCTCGAAAACCGGTGCGCCCGCCGACAACGTTTCCCCGAAATTCAGCTCCAGGTCGTCGCGCGCGATGAGCCAGCCCAGGTAGATCGCCCGCCCCAGATTCAACCGCGCCGAAACGCCCCCGCTGTCCGCTACCGTCCGCCAGTCCACCATCACCGGGCCCACCGGGATGATCAACCGGTCGAGCCAACCGCGACCCGCAGCCCCGTTTCGCACCACCGACGAGCCCACCGCACCCACCACCCCACCCGCCAGCCCCGCCCCGGGCAGCGCCGACGTGCTGATCCGCTTCCCCACGTACTGCATCCCTCCGCCCGCCGCCCCCGCGCCCAGCCCCTCCAGGAACGACCCGCCCCGGACCCACGACACCACACCGGAGGTGAGGCCGCCCAGCAGCGCGTTCGCACCCACCACCGCCAGCTCCCGCGACGCCGTCGCCTGCGCCGACGCTCGTTCAGGCGCCACCAGCGCCGCCAGCCATATGGCCGCCAGCATGAATCGACCTGCCCAATGGCCCACCCCCGCGATCCGCGGCATCCGCGAGTAGCACCTCCTCGAACGTGGAATCGGGCCGCCGGCACCACGCCGCGGCCCGATGACTTTGATCCAGCAACATCCCCGCCACCCCATCTGGCCCGCTCACGCGCCCGTACCTACGGGCCGCCCGGCGCCTCTCCGCCTGCCAGACGCAGCCCGATGATCCCCGTCACGATGAGACCGATGCAGACCAGCCGGATCACCGTCGCCGGCTCGCGGAACAGCACGATCCCGAGCAGCGCCGTGCCGACCGTCCCGATCCCCGTCCAGACCGCATACGCCGTCCCGATAGGGAGCGACCGCACGGCGAGACCCAGGAGCCCCATGCTCGCGATCATCGACGCCACGGTCCACACGGTGGGCCACAACCTGGTAAACCCCTCCGTGTACTTGAGCCCCACGGCCCACCCGATCTCGAGCAGCCCCGCCACGAGCAGAATGCCCCACGCCATCCCTCGACCTCTCCGATTCAATGGAGGATCACCCCAGGTACTCTCGCGCTTCCGGCTCCGCCTGCACCCTGACCTCCACCAGATCGGCCGTCGACTCGGCCTCCGGCGGGAACTCTTCGGCCGCGCGCAGGAGCGCTTCGCGCAGGGTGGCCGCTTCTACGTCCAGCACTTCGTAGCGCTTCCCCGAGTTGCCGTAGCGAATCGTCACCCGGTACCGAGCCATGACCCCCTCCGCGCGAGTCGTTTACGACCGGATGGACGCTCCGGCCAGCGGCCCCTATATTTGCCTCCGTGCGCTATATAGGCAACAAGACGCGGCTCCTGGGGTTCATTCGCGACGTCCTTCACCGCCGCGGCATCGGCGGCGGGACCGCGGTCGACCCGTTCAGCGGCACGGCGAGCGTCGCCCGGGCGCTCAAACGCCAGGGCTTCCGCGTCGTCGCCGCCGACATCCTCGAGTTCGCTCACGTCTTCGGCCGGGCGTACGTACAGACCGCCGCCATGCCGAGCTTCCAATCACTTGCCGATGAGCTGGCCGGCCTGCCTCCGACCCTCGAGGGCGTCATCGCTCACCTCAATCGCGTACCACCCGCGCCGGGGTTCATCCACGAGCACTTCTCGCCCGGCGGCGCGGAGGGGCGGCGGCACGAGCGCATGTACTTCACACCCGAGAACGCCGC
>CAYPGK010000023.1:0-41626 GCA_964410055.1 uncultured Gemmatimonadaceae bacterium
TGCCGGACGCAAGAGTTTTCTCATCCGACGTCGGCGGGCCTAAAGAGCGTTCATACAAGGGCATTCATCGAAAATTGGCGGAGCCGGCGCACCCACCGCGAGCAAACTTTCCCCCGTTTCACCACACCGGCGTTACCGCTGCGCCGTCATCACGCCGCCGATGATGACCGCCGCGCCCACGACCTGCCACACGCCCGGCACCTCGCCCAGCCAGAGCCATGCGATCACGATCGCCAGCACCGGGACCAGATTGGAGTAGATCGCCGTGCGGGTGTTGCCGATGTATCGCACGCCCTGGTACCAGAGGAGGTAGGCGAGCGCGATGCCGAAGACGCCGGCGTAGGCGACGGCGGCCCAGCTCGGGCGCGGGACGGCGCTCCACTCGAGGCCGGCGAGCTGAGGGATCCCGAGGAGTACGACGCCGACCGAGCCGATCCAGAGCGTCCAGGCGGTGACCGCGACCGGGCCGTAGCGCTGGATCAGGCCCTTCGCACCGACGGTGTAGATCGACCAGGCGAGCGCCGCGACGACCAGGATCAGGTCGCCGGCGATGGTGCCGAGCCCGATCTCGACTCCCTCCTGCCCACCCAGAACGACGAGCGCCATCCCGACCAGCGTCGCGACGACGCCGCCCCAGACGCGAGGGCGCACGCGTTCGTGCCCGGCGGCCGCGGAGAGGAGCGCCGTCAGGATCGGCGAGGCGGCCAGGAGAAGGGAGGCGTTGCCCGCACGCGTGCGGTCGAGCCCGACGATGAATGCGACCTGGTAGACGACGTTGCCGAGCAGGCCGAGGACGATCACCCGCCGCACGTCTTCCGGCCGCGGGAGCGGGATCGCACCCCGCCGCCGGAGCACCAGCCAGACGGTGAGCGAGGCGAGCGGGAAGCGGAGCGCGTTGAAGGCGAGCGGCGGGATGTATGCGAGCGCCGCCTTGACCACCGAGAAGTTGAGCCCCCAGATCACGACCATCGTGAGGAGCCCGAGGTTCGTGCGGACCGGGGCCGGCACCGGCGCGGTAGCCTCGGCGGGGGTGACCGGGGGGGTGTGCTGCATGCGGTTCATACGGGCGCGAAAGATCCGGCTTCCACGGTGCGCCCGCAAGGGTGGGAGGATTTGCTGCGCAGCCGGCGCGGCAGCGCGAGGCGTACCCGGTCCTGCACTCCCGACCCCACCGATCGTGCCCGGGCCGGCACCCGCCGTCCGCCGGTTGCGCCCCGGGCTCGCCTCGCGCTACCTTCGCCGCGGAATTCACCGCCCGGAGCGCCCGCGCCGGGCGCCCGTCGCTCTATGAAGCGGAACAGGCATCGGACTCCACGACGGAGAATCGCGAACATGACCAACGGACAGGGACTCCTCGCGGGGAAGCGAGCGCTGGTCTTCGGTGTGGCCAACGAGCGGAGCATCGCCTGGGGGATCAGCCAGGCGATGCACGAGCAGGGCGCGAAGCTCGCCTTCACCTATCTCAACGAAGCGCTCGAGCGGCGCGTGCGGCCGCTCGCCGAGGGAATCGGCTCCGACCTGATTCTCGAATGCGACGCGACGAACGAGGCGCAGCTCCGCGACGTCTTCGCCCGCGTGCGCGACGAGTGGGGCGGGCTGGACATCCTCATCCACTCCATCGCCTTCGCGAACCGTGAGGATCTCGAGGGCCGCTTCGTCGACACCTCGCGCGAGGGCTTCATGACCGCGCTCGAGGTCAGCGCCTACACCCTGATCTCGCTCGCCCGCGAGGCCGCGCCGCTCATGCGCGAGGCCGGAGGCGGCAGCATTCTCACCCTCTCCTACTACGGCGCGGAGAAGGTCGTCCCCAACTACAACGTGATGGGCGTCGCCAAGGCCGCGCTCGAGGCCAACGTCCGCTACCTGGCCTGGGACCTCGGGCAGGACAACATCCGCGTAAACGCGATCAGCGCCGGGCCGATCAAGACGCTCGCCGCGTCCGGGGTCAAGGGGTTGCGCGGCATGATCGGCGAGATGGCCGAGCGCGCGCCGCTCCGCCGCAACGTCACCCAGGAGGACGTCGGCAAGGCCGCGCTCTTCCTGTGCAGCGACCTCGGCGCCGGCGTTACCGGTGAGACCGTGTACGTGGATGCCGGCTACAACATCATGGGTATGTGAGCCACGCGACTGGCGCGCCGGATGCAGGAGCGAGGCTGCGTATGGACAGCCCGCTCCTCACCCGGTTCGCGATCGTCGGCGTGCAGCTCCTCTTCACGACCGGCGACCTCATCGCACGCGCCAACCTTCGGACCGGCGGCTTCACCGCGGCAGCGTTCTGGTCGTGGTGGTTCGTGGTCTACCTGACGACGCGGAGTCTGGCCACCGTCGGCCAGCTCTACATCTTCGCCAACGTCGAGCTGGGCAAGTCGATGGCGATGTTCGGCGCGGTGGCGATCGTCCTCTCGAACCTCGCCGGGTTGCTCCTGCTCCAGGAGCGGCTCACGGGGCTCGAGTACGGCGGCGTCTCGCTCGCCGTCCTCGCCTTCCTCGTCCTCGCCCTCGCCCGCTGATCCAAACGGGGACATGAACGTTCTGGTGCTGAATGCCGGGTCGTCCTCCCTCAAGTTCGTCCTGTTCCGGACGGACCCGGACCGGATGGCGCGCGACGAGGACGAGCGCCTCGCGGACGGCGTGATCGAACGCATCGGCGGCCACGCACTGGTCCGGTTCGATGCGATGGGCGGTGCTGCGGTGCGGGAGGCGGTCGCGGTCCGCGACCATCGTGCCGCCGTCTCGAGGGTGCTGGAATGGCTCGCGAGCGCGGATTCCGGCGTGCCGATCCGCGGCGTGGGCGCGATCGACGCCGTCGGCCACCGCGTCGTCCACGGCGGCGAGCGCTTCCGGCACTCCGTCCTGATCGACGACGAGGTGATCCGCGGGATCGAGGACAACATCGAGCTCGCGCCGCTCCACAACCCGCACAACCTCAAGGGGATCATGGCGGTCCGTGATGCGCTCGGCGCCGCGATCCCGCAGGCCGCCGTATTCGACACGTCGTTCCACCAGACGCTCCCGGATTACGCCTACCTGTACGCGATCCCGTACTGGCTATACCGGAGGCACCGGGTGCGGCGCTACGGCTTCCACGGCACGTCGCACCGCTACGTCGCCTACCGCTATCGCGTGCTGACCGGGAAGACCCGTGAGGAGACCCATCTCGTCTCGCTCCACCTCGGCAACGGCTGCTCCGCCTGCGCCATCGCCGGCGGTGACTCGGTCGACACCTCCATGGGCTTCACCCCCCTGGAGGGGCTGGTCATGGGCTCCCGCTCGGGAGACCTCGACCCCGCGATCCTCGGCTACATCGCCGCCAAGGACGGGCTCAGCCTGGACGCCGTCGAGACGCTGCTCAACAACCAGTCCGGCCTCCTCGGCATCTCCGGCCTCACCCACGACATGCGCGAGCTCCTGGCCGAGGCGCACGAGCACGACGACCGCCGCGCCCGGCTCGCCATCGAGATCTTCGCCTACCGCGCCCGCAAGTACATCGGCGCCTACCTGGCCGCCATGGGCGGCGCCGACGCCGTCATCTTCACCGGTGGGATCGGCGAGAATTCCGCCGAAATGCGTGCCCGCATCTGCGCCGGGCTCGAATGGATGGGACTCGAGCTCGACGAGAAGGCCAACGCCGAGGCCACGGGCGGCGTCGAGGCGCGCATCACCCGGCCCGACTCCCGCCTCTCCGCCTGGGTCATCCCGACCGACGAGGAACTCCTCATCGCCCGCGACACCGCTCGCCTCGTCCTCGGCCTCGACACCCGCTACTGACGTCCGACCGGGTGGGGCCGTGCGCGTTCCATCCGTGATGCGACAGGCGGCACCACCCCGGTGCGCACTCGGTGCAAGCCAGACCGGGCGCGGATCGGCGGAGCCGGCCGGCACTGGCCCGCATCCTGTATCGAGCGTATCTTGTTTCCGTCACCCAATGGAGGGGGGCAAGCATGCGTGTATTTACGTCCGCCGACGGACGGAGCTGGAGCGCCCGTGTCTACGACGGTCCCCGCGAGGAGGGGATCGGGGCGGCCGGTGTCGGCTGGGAGGTCGTGCTCTTCGAGGAGGTCGGCTCGGAGAGCGCACAGCGACTGGCGTATCGGCCCGCGGGGTGGCTCGCGACGGCCTCGGTCGAGGACCTCAGAGAGGGGCTGGAGCAGTCCGAGGCGGTGCGCGCCCGTTGGGGCGCAGAGCCGCAGCGCGCCGGCGGCTGAACGGCGCGGCCCGACCGCGCCACGGGTCTACCTCTTCCGCCGCCGCGGGGGCGCGCGGCGCGGCGGCCCGGCCTCAGGCGACCTCTCGCGTCGGCGGCTCTTCGTCTTCCTCGCCCGGGGCCGGGCGCTCCTCTTCGAACGTCGCGCTCACCCGCTCGCCGCGCGTCCGCCGCTCCAACTCGCGACTCCTCTCGTACCAGCCCCGCACGATTTCCGCGGCGACGTCGCGGCCGCCCAGCCCGAAGGCGATCGCCGCGGCCAACGCTCCGGCGCCCACCACGGCGACGAACGCGACCAGCACGATGTCCTCGGCGATCCCGAGCTGCTCGAGCCCCATGAAGACGGCAAGGACGATGACGGCGGCCTTGGCTGCCCGCGCCAGCGTGATGCCACCCGCGAGTCCGCCCGCCGATGCCAGGATCAGGTCCTTGGTGAACTCGCCGAGGACGATCCCGAGCACGAGCACGATGACCGCCGCGATGACGTTCGGGATGTAGGCGAGCAGCTCGTAGAATAGCGCGTTGACGATGCCCAGCCCCAACGCGCTCGCAGAGAGCAGGATCACCAGGACCATCACGGTCCAGAAGACGACCGCTGCGATCACGCTCGATGGGGCGAGCGACGTCCCCGCCCGTGCCAGCGCTTCCGTCACGCCGCCCTCGCGCATCCAGCGGTTGAAGCCGATCCTGCGCAACGCCGCGTCGGTCCCGTGCTGGATCATCTTCGCGATCGCGAAGCCGGCCAGCAGGATCCCCAACGCCGCCAGGAGCTGGGGCACGAAGCTGAAGATCAGCGCGATCCCTTCTTCCAGACGCTGCTCGAGATCGCCGGGCATGGTCGCCTCCCACGTTCAATGGCCCCTCTGCTGCGAGCCCGCCACAGGTTGCGCAAGTCCGGTTCCCGTCGCAAACTTCCGCCCGTCCGCGCCGGCGCCGACCACGATGTAGAGCCCAGGCGACGGATTCGACCAACGGACCCGAAGAGGAAGTCATCAGGCCATGAGGAGCTTCAAGGACGAGAACGGGCGGGAGTGGATCGCCACGGCCCTGGAGGAGGAGACCCCCCGGCACCACGGCCGCTGGTACCTCGTCTTCCACCCCGAGGGTGAGGCGGACGCCGTGTTCCCCATCCCGGAAGTACGGTGGCAGACGCAGGAGACCGCGGAGCGTACGCTTCGCACCATGTCCGAGACCGAGCTGCGGCGGCGGCTCAACACCGCCCGCCTCCGCTCGCCATCCCTCGACGCCACGAGAGACGACGGTTGACGGGAACGCACCTTGCACCCGATCGCCAGGGGGCTCGGCACTCTCGGCAGGAGGATCTGGCATGCGATCGGGGATGCGTTCCCGGACATGGCGACAGTTCTGCCCTCGTGACCGGCAGGCCATCAGACTCCAGCTCGGGCGTGGCCTGAACCTGGATTGCCCCCACTGCGGCGGACCGCTCGAGGCGCAGCCCACCACGCGCCTCGCCGCGGTCCTGCCGCCCGGCGCCTCCGGCTTCGACCTCGAGTGCCGCGTGTGCCGCCGGTTCCACCCCTGCATCCGGCACACCCCGGAATCCCTCTATTTCCTGCGTCTCAGGCGACTTGCGGCGGCCGTGCTCCGCGCCTGAGCGACGGCGCACGCGCGTTGCAGCGGAGCGGGCACTCCGGTAGATTGGCGGCCCATGAGTCCCTTCGAGCGGCTGGTTGCCGCGGTCGCTGAGGAGCGCGGGATCGACCCCCGCACCGTCGTCTTCGACGTCCGCGTCGAGGAGCGGGACGGGCGCCCGGTCGTGGTCGGCTCGACAACTTCTGCCGAGGCCGTCGAGGAGCTGGTCGCGCGCGTCGCGGCCGATCTCGGCCGCGACGTCCTCGACGAGGTCGTCCGGCTCCCCGATCCCTCCCTCGGCGATGAGGTCTACGCGGTAGTCACCGCCGCGGTCGCGCCCGTCCACGCCGAGCCTCGCGTCTCCTCGACCCAGGTCTCGCAGTACGTTCTCGGACACCGTCTCGACCTGCTCTCGCGCAGCGACGCCTGGTGGCGCGCCCGCGGCGAGGACGGCTACATCGGGTGGATCCACCACGGTTACCTCGCCGTGGGCGTGGCCGGGTGGGCTCAGACGTGGGAGCGCGGACTCGGCGGTGAGCCGATGGTGTCGCTCGGCGCGGAGCTCGCCGACGAGGAGGGGCGCCTGATTGGACGGCTCCCGTGGGGCGCCCGGGTGATCCGCGCGGCGCCGCGCAGGGTCCGGCTCCCCGACGGAAGAGAGGCCGAGATCGCCGCGGGCGAGGTGGTCGAGGCGGATCGCCTCGTCGACTGGTTCCCGCCGCGCGGCGAGAGCGTGGTCCGCACCGCGCGCCGTTGGTACGGCACGCCGTACCTCTGGGGCGGCGTGACGCCCGCGGGGGCCGACTGCTCCGGATTCGTCCAGTCGATCTTCTGGATGCACGGGGTCGCGCTGCCGAGGGACTCGGACCAGCAGTCCCGGGTGGGCTCGCCCGTCGAGCCTGGCCCCGAGCTCGACGGCCTCCGCGCGGGCGACCTCCTTTATTTCTCCGAGCGACCCGGCCGCATCACGCACGTCGCCGTCGCCATCGGCGATGGACGGATCATCCACTCCGCGCTCTCGAACGGCGGCGTCGCCGAAAACGACCTGGTCGGTGAGGACGAGATGGGCCGGCGGCTGCGTGAGATCCTCACTGCGGCCCGCCGGGTGCTCCCGGACTGAGCCGGCGCCGGCTCAGGGGATCCGGAGCCGACGCCCGGGGATCAGACGACGCGGGTCGACGCCGGGGTTCGCATCCAGGATCGCGCCGACCGTCGTGCCGTAGCTCTTCGCGATCTTCTCCAGCACTTCGCCCTGCCGGATCACGTGGTATCGCGCGCCGTCGACCGATGGAGGCGTCGGCCACGCGACCGGCGCCGTGGGTGTGGCGGACGTGCCCGCCGTGTCCGGCGCTGCCGCCGATACCGTGGATCCGGGTGCTGCGACGTTCCCCGGAGTGGACGACGTCGCGCTCGTGCCGGGCGCCGCGCCCACCCGTCGGGTGGGGAACGGCCGGCTGAAACGTGCGAGCCGCGCGCCGATCGCATCTTCGACCCGCTTCGCACGCCACGTGGACGGGACGTCGTTGCTGATGATCGCGAACGCGAGTCGCTCGCCGTTCGCGGCCCGCACGTAGCCGGAGAGCGCCGAGACGTGGTTGATCGTCCCCGTCTTCGCACGCAGGTTCCCCGCGGCGGGGGTCTGGTGCATTCGCCGGAGCCCGCGCGGGTCGCCGGCCTCGGGGAGCGTCTCCCAGTAGCTCGGCCACATGGGCGAGTGCGCCATGTAGGTCAGCAGGTGCGTCATCGTCCTCGCGCTCACGCGGTTCAGCACCGAGAGGCCCGAGCCATCGAAGAGCTGCAGCGCGAGCGTGTCGAGCCCCATCTCGCGCTCGAGCATCTCGTGGATCGCGCGCGAGCCGCCCCACACGCTACCCTCGCCCGTCGCGACCCTGCCCACCGACCGCAACACGGCCTCGGCGTATAGGTTGTGGCTCTTCTTGTTGACGACGCCCAGGATCTCCTGCATCGAAGGCGACTGGTGCAGGGCGAGCACGCGCAACGGCCGCGAGTCGAACGCCGGCGCGTGGACCTTGCGCCCCGTCACCGGCGATGCCTCGGCCGAATGGATCGAGCGGATCCCTCCGTGCACCACGATTCCACGCGATTCAAGTACTTCGCGCAGGACCGCCGCCGCAAAATGCGCCGGGTCCGCCACCGGCACCGCGCGCCACACCCCCGGGCTGCCGGCGGTGATGCGGCCGCGGATCACGATCGGGCCGTCGTACGCCGCCCGGTTCACATCCAGCCACGTGTTCCCGCCCGACACCGTCGTCGCCAGATTCACGATCGCGATCCCGTCACCGCCCGGGATCATCTGGATCCGCGGCCGCCAACCCGCCTGCTCGCCCGGTTTGATCAGCAGCGTAACGATGTTCTCGTTGAACGACAGTGCACTGACCGGCGCCGCGTACCAGGTGTTCATGTAGTCCTGCTGCCACCCCACGCCGTAGCCGTTTCCGTCGAAGTACGACGCGTCGCCCACCACATCGCCCCGCACCTCGCGGATCCCCATGGCCTCGAGCGTGTCCGCAAACGCCTGCCACACCGCCGTCTTGCTCTCGTGGAACCGATCCGACAGCGTCGGGTCCCCCGTGCCGTACAGGTACAGATCGCCTTCCAGGACGCCGTTTCGCACCGCCCCGTCCGTCAGGAGATACGTCCCGTACCGATAGTTCGGCCCCAGGTACCGTAGCGCCGCCGCCGACGTGAACAGCTTCATGTTCGACGCCGGCGCCAGCTCCAGATCCGGGTTGTACGCGAAGATCGTGTCGCCCCCGTCCAGCGACACCGCCATTACGCTCCACCGCGCACCCCGCCAACCCGTCCCGTCGATCAGTCGGACCAGGTCCGCGTGGAGCAGCGAGAGCGCCGGTGCGACCGGTGGGGAAGTGGGCGCCAGGGCGGTCGCCTGGCTCCCCTGTGGCGCGCTCGTCGAAATTGACCCGCCGGTCGAGAGAGAGCCCAGGAGCAGGACGAAGAAGATCTGCGGTATCATGGCAAGCGAGCGTGCACAGCGGCCCGAGGGGTCGGAAAACATACGTTTCTGACCCGCCGAGGTGCAAGACGAAGGCCACGACGCCTTGGTACCGTTCATGCACCGACTTGCGAGCCGATCGGGGCGGAATCCAACCCCTTGCGCCCCGGCGCACACGGCATATCTTGGGTCCGACGACCGCTCGGCAAGAAACGCGGGACGAGGTCACGGCGCGCCTCCCCAAATCGAGGGAAGGTGCGCCCGTTCCGTTTTGGGGGCACCAGGCGCGCGAGCGTGGCGGTTTCACGGCACGCCGAGAACGCTGTTACGTCCACCTCCGAAGGGAAGGAGCATGCCCCATGGCCGAGTCGCTTCGCATCCTCATCGCCGATGACGAGGCGCTGCACAACCTCGCGCTGACGAGCCAGCTCGAGACGCTGGGTCACCAGGTCGTGGCCACGGCGACGAACGGAAGGGAGGCCGTGGACCTCGCCAGGGAGGCGAAGCCCGACCTGGCGTTCCTGGACATTCGCATGCCGACCATGACGGGACCGGAGGCCGCACATCACATCTCGGCCGAGCGTCCGATCCCGATCATCATCCTCTCCGCGTACAGCGATGGCCGTACTGTGGAGGAGGCGACGCGCTCGCCGGTCTTCCATTACCTGGTCAAGCCGGTCGACCCGGACGATCTCGGCCCCGCGATCGCGGTGGCGCGTGCTCGCTTCGAAGACTGGATCGACGCCAAGCGCCAGCGCGACCAGCTCGAGGTCAAGCTGGAGGAGCGCAAGATCATCGAGCGGGCCAAGGGACTGCTCATGGACACGCGGGGTCTTTCGGAGCGCGAGGCCTACCGGTTCCTTCAGAAGACCAGCCAGGACAAGAACACCCCGATGGTCGAGCTCGCCAAGAAGATCCTGTTGGCCGCGCCGCTGCTACAGCGAGATTGACGCGGGGCGCGCGGGGAAGCACCCCTTCCGTGCGACGCGGCACGCGATCGATCGAGATTGACGATGAAACTGGAGTCGGAGACGATCCAGGATCGGCAGGACCGGCCATTGTCCTCAAGCGATGCCCAGGAGGGCACGGACGATGGCCCGGCCACGATCCTCGTGGTGGATGACGAGCTATACGCCCGCCAGCTCCTGACGGACCTACTCGAAGCGCAGGGATTTCGCGTGGTGTCGGTCGCGCGAGGCGAGGAGGCGCCTTCCTGGGTCGGCGTCGTCGACCTCGTGCTCCTCGACGCCATGCTCCCCGGCCGCGATGGCTGGGCGATCTGCCGAGAGTTGAAGGAGCGCTATGATCCGCTATTGCCGGTCATCATGGTGACGGCGCGGACGACGCCCGAGGACGTGGTCCGTACCTTCGAGGCCGGCGCCGACGACTACATCGCCAAGCCGTTCCACGCCGCGGAGCTGACCGCTCGCATCGAGTCACGCCTGCGCGTACACCGCGCGGAGCGGGAGCTCCAGCGGATGAACCGGCGGCTCGCCGAGCTCGCGAACCAGAACTACCAGCTCTACGAGCGCGCGCGCGCGGATGCGGACGAGCGGGCGCTCCTCCTGCGCGAGCTCGATCACCGGGTGCGGAACAATCTCTCGGTGATCATGGGGCTGGTCAGCATGGAGCGGAACCGTCGCCCGGCTCGGCCCGCGCCGGAGGCGCTGGCCAGTCTCGAGAGCCGCCTGCGCTCCTTCCTCACCGTGCACGAGGCGCTCCGGCGGCAGAACTACCGCTCGGTGCCGGTGCGGGAGATTGCCGAACGGCTCGCGCAGCGGCTGCGCAATTCGATGGTCGAGGATGGACGCGTGCGCCTCGAGTTCGAGGGCGACGCCGCGGCGCTGAACGAGCGCCAGGGGTTCTCTCTGGCGCTGGCGATGAACGAGCTGATCACGAACGCCCTCGAGCACGCGTTCCCCGATGGGCGGAGCGGCATGGTGCGCATCAGCGTGCAGGACGTGGGCGGCGAAATCAGGGTCGAGGTCGCCGACGACGGGATCGGCATGCCCGACACGGACCGGGGCGAGGTGGTCGGCAGCGGCCGCTCCATCGTGGACGCCCTCGTTCGCGGAGACCTGGGCGGTCGCGTCGAACGTCTCCCCTCCGAGCGGGGCACGCGTGTGCGGCTCAGCTTCCGCCGCGAGAACGCGGCCGCGCACTAGAATCTTCCCGCTGCCTCAATACAACGACAGATATCGATCGATCTCCCAGTCGTGCACCTGGGCGATGTACTCCTGCCACTCCCTCTCCTTCGCGGTCACGAAGTGGTGGAACACGTGCTCGCCGAGGATGCGGCGCACGACCTCGTCCTTCTTCAGAAAGACGATCGCCTCGCTCAGATCGCGAGGCAGCTCCTGGATCCTGTGCTTCCGATACTCGCGGACGGTCAGCTCGAAGATGTTCTTGTCGACCGGGTCCGGGGGCTGGATCTTCCGGCGGATCCCCTCCAGCCCCGATCCGAGCTGGACGGCGAGGGCGAGGTACGGGTTCGCCGAGGGGTCGGGCATGCGCAGCTCGACGCGCGTGCCCCTGCCGCGCCTAGCCGGGACGCGCACCAGCGGCGAGCGGTTCCGGTGCGACCACGCCACGTGGACCGGCGCCTCGAAGCCGGGGACCAGGCGCTTGTAGCTGTTGACGAGCGGGTTCGTGATCGCGCAGTAGCCGCGCGCGTGGGCGAGAAGTCCGCCCACGTACCAGCGCATGACCTTCGAGAGCCCATCGGGAGCCTTGGGATCATAGAACGCGTTCTCGCCGTCCTTGAAGAGAGACTGGTGCGTGTGCAGCCCCGAGCCCGCCTGCCCGTAGATCGGCTTGGGCATGAACGTGGCGTGCAGGTCGTGCTGCAGCGCGACGTTTCGGACGACGAAGCGGAAGGTCGACAGGTTGTCCGCGGTCTGGAGCACGTCGCCGTAGCGGAAGTCGATCTCGTGCTGCCCGGGCGCGACCTCGTGATGCGATGCCTCGACCTCGAAGCCCATGAGTTCGAGGGTGTTGACGATGTCGCGGCGCGCGACCTCGCCCATGTCGACGGGGGTCAGGTCGAAGTAGCCGCCGGAGTCGTGCGTGATGCGCGTCGGTTTGCCGTCCGCGGCGCGGTGGAAGAGGAAGAATTCGGCTTCGACGCCGGCCATCATCTGATAGCCGAGCTCGGCGGCCGCGGCGATCTGACGCTTGAGCACACGGCGCGGGTCGCCCTCGAAGGGGCTGCCGTCGGCGGTATGGACGTCGCAGATCAGCCGCGCGACGCGGTTGTCCGGGTCGCCCCAGGGGAAGACCGCGAAGGTGTCGAGGTCGGGCTTCAGGATCATGTCCGACTCTTCGATCCGGACGAAGCCCTGGATCGAGGAGCCGTCGAAGGTGATGTCGCCGGCGAGCGCCTTTTCGAACTGACTCTGGGGGACTTCGACGTTCTTGGTGATCCCGGTGATGTCGGTGAATTGCAGGCGCAGGAAGCGGATCTCGCTCTTCCTGAGGAGCTCGAGCAGCTCGCCCTTGCTCGCGCCCGTCGTGCGGCCCGTGGCCGGGAAGTCCGTCCGGGGCGTGGTGAGCTGTCTCGGAGCCGCGCGCCCGATCGAGACGCTCGCCCTCTTTCCGGCCGGTCCTTTTTCAAGGGATCGGTCGTGCGTGGTCATCGTTTTCCCGCTGTCGTCTTCGTCGCATTGAGCGCGGCGTCGCGCGCTTGACGCGTTCCGGGGGACAGCATATCGTGGCGGCCATGGATGAGCAACGCCAGGTGGATCCACTACGCGGGTGCGAGCCGGCGGGACCGCAGCTCCTGCAGCTTCGGCCGGACCGCCGTCTCGGGCATGAGTGGGACGACTGGGACGGCCAGCCGCTCCCCAACGACGGACTCTTCCACGAGCCGCCGGGCCTATTCTTCCGCCTGATCGCTGCGTGGTTCGGCGTTCTGGCCCTTGTGGCCGCCGCGGTGCTGTGGCTCATTGCACCGCGCCTCGCCGAGCTTTCCACGGCGTTGCCGGGGATCCTCTGGGCCGGCCTTGCCCTGGCCGTCGTCGCCGCTGCGGCCTGGCTCGCTTTCCTTGCCCTTTCGCTGCGACTCGGGCGCAACCTGCTGCCGGCGCGGCTCGCCGAGCGCGGGCTACTGCCCCGCGCATTGCCCCTCGCCGAGAAGGCCGGGCGCTGGTTCGGCATCTCGCGCGACCGCGCCGGGAACGCGGCGCTCCGCGTCTACAACGGGCTGGCCGCCGCGAGGGCGCGCCCCGGCGGTGTGAAACCCGACAAGCTCCTCGTCCTGCTCCCTCGCTGTCTCGACAAGGCGAGCATGCAGGGTGCAATGGACCTCTCCGCCCGCTACGGTGTGCCGATGTTCGTCGCTGCACGCGGGCGATACGCCCGTGAGATGATCGCGCGCGTGAAGCCGCGCGCGGTCGTCGCCGTCGCGTGCGAACGCGACCTGGTCAGCGGTGTGCACGACGTCGCCGGGAAGCTCGCCGTCCTGGGCTCAACGCTCGGCCTCCCGGACGGGCCCTGCAAGAACACCACGGCGGACCTGGAATCCCTGGAAGAACAGATCCGGACCTTCCTCGGGCTCGACCTCTCCCAGGCAGTGCCGCCTACGACGCGGAGCTGATCGCTACACCGGGTACCGATGCAAAACGCGCCGTCCTCGATACCCGAGGCCGGCGCGCGTTCTTTTCCAGGCGCGGTACGTCGATGCAGATCAAGCCGCGCAGGAGTCGCAGTGGCCGACGAGCTCCAGCCGATACCCCTCCACCTCGAAGCCGTCCACGGGCCCGATGCGCTCGAGCACTTCCGCATCCAGCTTCCCGGGTACGTCGAGGACGGCACCACACGCGAGGCAACGCGCATGGGGATGGGGGTCCGTCCTCCCATCGTACCGCGCCGAACCATCGCCGTAGGTCAGCTTGGCCGCGAGCCCACAACCCACCAGCGTCTCGAGCGACTTGTAGACCGTCGCCAGCGAGATGTCCGGGATCTCCGCACGCACGGCGGTGAACACGTCATCCGCCGTGGGATGCTGATCCGTCTCGAGGAGATGACGATAGACGGCCGCGCGCTGCTCCGTGAATCGCTGGCCGCTCGACTCCAGCGCCCGCCTCAACACCGCTTCCGCGTCGGCCGGGCTCATCGTGGTTTTCCTCTGGGGGGCGGTACGAACCTTCATCGCAGCCTCACCGTGCACGCTTGCCCTGCATCGATTAACTTTACCCGCTCATGCAACCTCTGTCAATAGGAATTCTCTGTCTGGACAGGGCGTATGTCGTTGTCTGGATGAGGGTTGTGGATTGGAGGGAGTGTCGTGCACAATCGTCTGGATGGACCGGCAGCGGGCGCGGCGGACTCGGATCGAGGCCCGACGGCCGCGATCGCGCTCGTGGCCGACCTCCTCTTCGCCTCCCGCGTGCGTGGAGCCGCGGACGCCGTTGGCGCGCGCGTGCGCACCGTCCGGTCTGCCGCCGAGCTCCTCGAGGCGGCCGGGACCGACGCCCCGCGCCTCATCATTCTCGACCTCGACGCACGGGGCGTCGATGTTCCGGCGCTGGTCGCGCAGCTCAAGTCCGACCCGGCGCTGGCGGGGATCCACGTGGTCGTCTTCGGCGCGCACGTGGAGGGTGCCGCGCTCCGAGCGGCACGCGAAGCGGGGGCCGACCGCGTCCTAGCCCGGTCCGCGTTCGTTCGAGAGCTCCCGGAGCTCCTGCGCGAGGCGCGGGGAGGGGAAGGGGAACGGTAGCGCAGTGGACCGATCCCCCTGCTAGGGGGAAGGGGAACGCTGGATGCGAAAGGCGCCCGGGGAGACCTGCTCCCCGGGCGCCTTTCCGTTTCGCGGCCGCGGCATCAGGCGGCGTCCGCCTCTTCCTTCAGCTTGCAATCGATGCAGTACCGGGCGTGCGGTAGCGCGTCGAGTCTGTCGAAGTTGATCAGGCTGCCGCAGTTGTGGCACCTCCCGAAGTTGTCCGGATCCTTGTAGAGGCGGCGAAGCGCTTCCTCGATCCGGTAGAGGTACCGACCTTCCTTGCTCGCGAAGAGGAGCATCTTCTCCCGCTCCATCGCATCGGTGCCGAGATCGGCGATGTGATCCGAGTACGAGTACAGATCCGAATCCGCCTGTTCGGCTGCGTGCTTGGCCAGCTCATCGAATTGGCCCAGGGAGCGGAGCGCCCGATCGCGCTCGCGCAGCAGACGCTTCTGGAGGTGCTGGATCTTCTCCTTGGACAGCTTGTTCGCCATCTGCCTTCGCCTCTCCTACAGGTCCATGCCGCCGTTCCGCATCTTGCGGACCGGAGGGGCCACAGCGCCCGGCGGCGTCATAGACGGCCGCGCGGCAAATCTATGGCATGGGTGTGGAAAACACAAGTCTTTCGTGGCGCCGCGGTCGGTGGTCTTGGGGTCGTAAATGGTTGTGGAAACGTTGTTTGTGTTGCGTTGCCGTGGTCGCCCCGCGAGCGCGGCCCGATCTGTGCCGTACACCGTCGCCCCCGATTCGGATCCCCGTCCGGGGAGCGGTCCAGAGGCTTCTCCCGCGGCGGGCGCATCCGTCGGATCGAGGCTGGCAACGACCACGGGACAGGGAGGGGACCATGGCCGGATTGGAGCAGGCATTGGTGGCGCTGTTGAGCGAGGAGCGTCGGTTCGCGCCGCCGTCCGGGTTTCGGGAGCGTGCGCGCGCGTCCGATCCGGAGATCTACGCACGTGCAGCCGCGGACCCGGAGGCGTTCTGGGCGGAGTGTGCGCGCGAGCTGGACTGGTTCGAGCCATGGGAGCGGGTGCTGGACTGGCGGCCGCCGCACGCGGAGTGGTTCGTGGGCGGGAAGCTCAACGCGGCGTACAACTGCGTGGACCGTCACCTTTTCGGGGCGCGGCGGAACAAGGCGGCGCTGGTCTGGGAAGGGGAGCCGGGCGACGTGCGGGTCCTGACGTACTGGGACCTGCACCGCGAGGTGAGCAAGTTTGCGAACGTGCTGAAGCGGCTGGGGGTGGGGAAGGGCGATCGCGTGGCGATCTACCTGCCGATGATCCCCGAGGCGGTGGTCGCGATGCTGGCGTGTGCGCGGATCGGCGCTCCTCACTCCGTGGTGTTCGGCGGGTTCTCCCGGGACAGCCTCCGGGACCGGATCAACGATGCGCGCGCGAAGGTGCTGATCACCGCGGACGGCGGCTACCGGCGGGGCCGGGTCGTCCCGCTGAAGGCGGAGGCGGACCGTGCGCTGGAGGAGGCTCCGACGGTCGAGCACGTGGTGGTGGTCGAGCGCGGGACATCCGGCGAAGCGCACGTGCGCATGCAGAAGGATCGCGACTACTGGTACCACGAGCTGATGGCGCACGCGGCTCCTACGTGCCCTGCGGAGCCGATGGACGCGGAGGACCTCCTCTTCATCCTGTACACCTCGGGGACCACGGGGAAGCCGAAGGGCGTGGTGCATACCACGGGCGGCTTCATGACCCACGTCCATGCGACGACGAAGCTGGTCTTCGACCTCGCCGAGGACGACTGCTACTGGTGCACCGCCGACATCGGCTGGGTGACCGGCCACAGCTACGTCGTCTACGGGCCGCTGGCCGCCGGGGCGACGGTGCTCATGTACGAGGGCGCGCCGGACTGGCCGCACCGCGGGCGCAACTGGGAGCAGATCGAGAAGTACGGCGTGACGATCCTCTACACGGCGCCGACGGCGATCCGCTCCTTCATGCGCTGGGGGACCGAGTGGCCCGCGAAGTACGACCTCTCCTCGCTCCGCCTCCTGGGGACGGTGGGTGAGCCGATCAATCCGGAGGCGTGGGTCTGGTACCATGAGCACATCGGCCGGGGCCGCTGCCCGATCGTGGATACGTGGTGGCAAACGGAGACGGGCGGGATCATGATCACGCCGCTGCCGGGAATCACGGAGACGAAGCCAGGAAGCGCTACGGTCGCGTTCCCGGGGATCGAGGCGGCGGTGCTCGACAACGCGGGCGACGCCGTCCCAGCCGGCTACCTCGCCATCACGCGGCCGTGGCCCGGGATGATGCGCACGATCTACGGCGACGATGAGCGCTACCGGGAGACGTACTGGTCCAAGTGGCCCGACACGTACTTCCCCGGCGATGGAGCGAAGCTGGACGAGGACGGCTACTACTGGATCCTCGGCCGCGTCGACGACGTGCTCAACGTGGCCGGCCACCGCATCGGCACGATGGAGGTCGAGAGCGCGCTCGTCGACCACCCGGCCGTGGCGGAGGCCGCCGTGGTCGGGCGGACGCACGACGTGAAGGGTCAGGCCATCGCGGCGTTCGTCACGTTGAAGGAAGGAAACGAACCGCGCCCCGAGCTCAAGGACGAGCTCAAGCAGCACGTGGCCGAGAAGATCGGCCCGATCGCACGCCCGGACGATGTCCTGTTCGCCGCGGACCTGCCGAAGACGCGTTCGGGGAAGATCATGCGCCGGCTGCTCCGGGACGTCGCCGAGGGGCGCGCGCTCGGCGACACGACCACGCTCGCCGACCCCGCCGTCGTCGCTCGGCTGAAGGAGGAGTACGAGGGGCAGGAGGCGTGATGTAGCGTCTTTTTCGGAGTCGTTACCGACCCGTTATCCGCCACCATTGTCCGGCCGCGGTTGGAACCCCATTTTGGTGCGCACCACCCGAGCGATGTCGCGGGTGGTGCCCCAACACCTCACGTACGGAGGGTTCCATGCTTTCGCGAATATCGTTGAGACTGGGCCGGATCGCCGGTCTACTCGCCCTGTCGCTGTGCTTCGCGCCCGTCGCGATGGCGCAGTCGACCGCATCGGTCACCGGCCGCGTGAGCGACGATTCCGGCGCGCCGCTGGTCGGTGCGCAGGTCGTCGTGACCGACGGCCTGACCGGACTCCAGCTCGGCGCCTTCACGCAGACCGACGGCCGCTACACCGTCACCGGCCTGCGCGCGGGCGCGACGTACACGATCCAGGTGCGGATGATCGGCTACGGCACCGCCATCGCTTCGGGGATCGTCCTCGAACAGGGTGAGAGCCGTACGCTCGACTTCACGCTGGGCAGCCAGGCGATCAGCCTCGACGCGATCGAGGTCTTCGCCGAGCGCGCGATCGAGCGCCGCACCCCCGTCGCCTACACGGACATCCAGCAGACCCAGATCCAGCGCCAGCTCGGCTCTCGCGACATTCCGATGGTGCTGAACACGACGCCCAGCGTCTACGCCACCCAGCAGGGCGGCGGCGCCGGTGACGCCCGTGTCAACGTGCGCGGCTTCAACCAGCGCAACGTCGCGATCATGATCAACGGCGTGCCGGTCAACGACATGGAGAACGGCTGGGTCTACTGGTCGAACTGGGACGGCGTCGGCGATGCGACGCAGTCGATCCAGGTCCAGCGCGGGCTGAGCGCGGTGAACCTGGCCACGCCGTCGATCGGCGGCACGATGAACGTCGTGACCGAGGCGGCCGCCATGCAGCGCGGAGTCCAGCTCAAGCAGGAGTTCGGCAACGACGGCTTCCTGAAGACGACGCTCCACGCGACGACCGGCCTGATCGGCGAGAAGTTCGCGCTCTCGGCGCTCGGCGTGCGCAAGCAGGGCGACGGCTACTACGACGGCACCTGGGTCGACGCCTGGGCCTACCACCTGGCGGCGAGCTACATCATCAACGACGCGAACCGGCTCGAGTTCTTCGCCCTGGGCGCCCCGCAGCGTCACGGGCAGAACCTCTTCAAGCAGAACGCCGCCGCGTACAGCCACAAGCTCGCCCGCGAGCTGGGCTTCTCGCAGGAGGCGCTGGACGCCTTCCCCGAGGCGGGCCGCCGCTGGAACCAGAACGTGAGCGCGGTCTCCTGCTCGTACAACGGCCAGCAGGCCGTGGGCGACAAGACCTTCGGCCGCTACGACTGCGGCTTCCTCAACGAGCGCGAGAACTTCTACCACAAGCCCCAGGTCAACCTGAACTGGTACTCGCAGCTCACGGACCGCATGCTCCTCTCGACGGTCGCCTACTACTCGGGCGGCATGGGCGGCGGCACCGGCACCGCCGGCAGCATGGTCTGGAACCAGGACGGCCTCCCCTCGCGCGTCATCGACTACGATGCGACGATCGCCCAGAACCAGGCCTCGCCGAACGGCTCGCGCGGCATCCTCCGCAACAGCCGCAACAACCAGTGGACGATCGGCGCGATCTCGAAGCTGCGCGTCGACGTCTCCGAGCCGCTCTCGGTGCAGTTCGGCCTCGACTGGCGCACGGCCGAGATCGAGCACTACTACGAGGTCCGTGACCTGCTGGGCGGGGCCTACTACTTCCGCTCCGGCGACAACGAGTTCTGGCCGGCGGAGGGCGTCCAGCTCAAGCACGGCGACAAGTTCAACTACTACAACACGAACACCGTCGACTGGTTCGGTGGCTTCGCCCAGGGCGAGTACGCGACCGACAAGTTCACCGCCTACGGCATGGCCGGCGTGTCGACGATCAAGTACGGCTACACGGACCACTTCCGTCGGGCCGCGCCGGGCTCGAACGAGGCGTACTCCCTCGAGACCGACAACATCTGGGGCTTCCAGGTCAAGGGCGGCGGACTCTACAACGTCTCCAACCAGGTCGGCCTCTTCGCCAACGCCGGTTACGTCTCGAAGGTGCCGATCTTCGACGGCGTGATCGACGACGGCTCGGGCGTGATGAACCCCGACCCGAAGAACGAGACCTTCGTCTCGTTCGAGGCGGGCACCAACTTCCACAGCCGTGACGGTCGCATGACCGGGAAGCTCAACCTGTACCGCACGACGTGGCGGGACCGGACGGTCACGCGCCCCGTGACGCTGGCCAGCGGCGAGGTGGGGCTGGCCAACCTCCTGGGCCTGGACGCGCTGCACCAGGGCATCGAGCTCGAGCTGGCCTATCAGCCGATGGACCTGCTCCGCTTCGATGCCGCCGCCTCGTTCGGCGACTGGACGTACACCAACGACGCGAGCGGCACGTACCGGCCCGAGGATGATCCGTCGGCGATCGAGGAGTGGACCTTCTACGTGAAGGACCTCAAGGTCGGCGACGCGCCGCAGACGCAGTTCGCGTATTCTGCGTCGGTCTTCCCGATCGAGGGGCTATACATGCAGGTGGTCGGCAAGACGTTCACCAACCACTACGCGGAGTTCAACCCCGAGGACCGGACGGATCCGAACGACCGCGCGCAGAGCTGGAAGGTGCCGGGGTACACGGTCTTCGACCTGAACGCCGGCTACGACCTGCCGCTGCGCAGCTCGCCGGTCAAGGCGCGGCTCAACGTCAATGTGTTCAACCTGTTCGACGCGCTGTACGTGCAGGACGCGCTCGACAACTCGAGCTTCAACGCCTACACCGGCAACGGCCGGACCCACTCGGCCGACGATGCCGAGGTGTTCGTCGGCATGCCGCGCCAGATCAACATCGGGATCACGCTCCGGTACTGATCGGGCACCCCGACTCAGGTCGGTCATGAGCGAAGGGTCCTCGCCCCAGGGCGAGGACCCTTCGTGCATCGTGCAGTATGGAACCGGGGCGCGCCTCCGTGGGGAGACGCGTCAATCTTCGTCCGCCAGCGGATCGCGGGTGGTGGGGTGGAGCGGTCGTTCGGCGAGCGGCGGCTTCGCGCTCCTCGGCTTTGCCGGGATCCCGAACGCGATCTGGCCGGGGCCGATGTCCCGGGTCGCGAGGCCGAGTGCTCCCAGCATCGAGTCCTCGGCCAGATGGACGCCGGCGAGTACCGTGGCGTGGTAGGTGATCCGGACTCCATCGCCGATCACCGTCCTCGGCGTCGAGACTTCCCGGCTCTCGACCACCGAGTGGCTGTGGCTGTAGATGTTCGCGTAGTCCGAAATCGACACGCGGTTGCCCAGGACGATCCCGCCCCTGTCGTCCAGGAGCACGTGGCGATGCACGACCACGTCGTCGCCGACCTCCATGTTGTAGCCGTAGGAGAACTTGACGAACTGGAAACACTTGAAGTTGCGGCCGACGCGCCGGAAGATGTGCCGCGCGAGGATGCGCCGGAAGCGAACCCCGAGATCGATGTTCTCGCCGAGAGGGCTCTTGTCGAACATCTCCCAGAGCCAGAGGAGCGGCTTGACGCGTGCAAACCGCTCCGTGTCGATCTCCGCGTAGTATTCCGGCTCGAGCGTGACGTTGCGCGGATCCATCTGGAGGAGCGCGATCTGCGTCGTCTCCGGAAGCGTGCTCGGGTCGACGTCGCGGAGCTCAGGGAAGTAGAGCTCGGTCAGGATCCTCCGACATAGCTCATTCCGATCGCACCCGGGGTCGGAAAGCTCATCGGCAAGCGAGCCGAGCCACCGGTCGTACGCCCGGCCGGCCGCCTCGGCGACCGGCACGCGCCGAAGTGGAAGGAATGCCATCACGTCCCCTCGGTTCCACCACACCTGGCACTTCCGGGCTCCGTGCCTCCAGCCCGGTCCGAAACTGCAAGCTAGACGATCCAGCGTAAGAGTGTCAACGCGATGCCGTCGGCGGCTCCCCGCGTGAGTGATGCCCCGCCGGCCCCGGGTGGGCGATGCCGACGCTGGTTCCGTTGCCCGAGTCTTGACGCCCGCGCCTCGGCACCGTATTAAGGGTTGGGATTGAGAATCAGTCTCATTTACCTACGCGAGGTGTCAGGTGAATCTTTGGAATAGGGTGAGGACCGGCCGTGGGGTCGGGTTGGTGGCCATGGTTGCGGCGCTCGGCGTGGCGATGCCGGGTGCGGGGTGGGCGCAGACTCCTCAATTGCATGGAACGGTGCGATCTGCGGAGACGGGCGAGGCGGTGCCGGGCGCCGTGGTGGAGGTCGCAGGCCGGGCGGCGCGCGCGACGACGGACGGTGCAGGCCGCTGGGCACTGAACGGCCTGGCCGCCGGGGGATACACGCTGCGGGTGTCCCGGCTCGGGTACGCGCCGGCGGAGGTGCGGGTCGAGGTCGTGGACGGGACGTCGCAGCGGGTCGATGTGGCTCTGGCGATGCGAGTGATCGAGCTGGACCCGCTCACCGTAGTCCGTTCCCGGATGCAACTGGTCGGCGGGGTGGATCGGGCGTCCATTCCTGGCGCGGCGCATGTGGTTTCGCTGGGCACGGTGCGTGAGCCGAACGTGTTCGGCGACGTTCAGCGCTCGCTGCGGACGGTCCCCGGGCTGAACATCCAGGAGGAGGAGGGATTCGGTCTCCGTCCGAACATCGGGATGCGGGGCGCCGGATCCGATCGGAGCTCGAAGATCACCGTGATGGAGGACGGGGTGCTGATCGCCCCCGCGCCGTACTCCGCGCCGGCGGCGTACTACTTCCCGACGTCCGGGCGGATGGAGGCAGTGGAGGTTCGGAAGGGTTCGAGCCAGGTGAAGTACGGGCCGCACACGATCGGCGGTGCGCTGAACCTGGTTTCGAGCGCGATCCCCGAGGAGCACGAGCTGCTCACGGATCTCCAGGCCGGTGGTCACGGGACGCGTAAGCTGCGTGCGCGAGCCGGGGGATCGGCGGAGCATGTGGGGTGGCTGGTCGAGACGTATCAGGTCCGGACCGACGGGTTCAAGGCGCTGGACGGCGGAGGTGAAACCGGCTACGACCTCGAGGATTATCTGATCAAGCTCCGGGCGGGCACGTCGCGTACGGCGCGGATCTACCAGGAGGTGGAGGCGAAGCTCGGGTGGACGGACCAGGTGTCGAACGAGACGTACCTGGGGCTGACGGAGGAGGATTTCGCGCGTACCCCGCTGCGGCGGTATGCCGCAACGCGGGAGGACGTGATGCGAGCGGACCACCGGCAGGTGCAGGTGCGACACCTGCTTCGCCCGTCGTCGCGCTTCGACGTGACGACCACGTTGTATCGCAACGACTTCTCCCGGAACTGGTACAAGCTGGCGAGCGTTGCCGGTGTGGGGATCGCATCGGTCGTGTCCTCGCCCGAGTCGCACGCGGCGGCGCTGGACATCCTGCGAGGTGCGTCGAGCGCGGACGATGCGCTCGTCGTGCGCGCCAACGACAGGACGTACGTGTCGCAGGGGGTCCAGTCGGTGGCCAGCCTTCGGTTCGGGCTTGGCGGTACGCTGCATGATCTCGAGGCGGGGGTCCGCTATCACCAGGACGAGGAGGACCGGTTCCAGCACGACGACGCGTATCGGATGCAGGACGGGCGGATGGTGCTGACGCGCGAAGGCGCGCCCGGCAGCCAGGCGAACCGGGTGAGCGAGGCAGAGGCGTGGGCATTCTTCATCCAGGACCGGATCACTTTCGGCCGCTGGACGCTCGCGCCCGGGGTCCGCTTCGAGGCGATCGACTTCCGTCGCACCGACTACGCCGGGACGGACCCGGACCGGACGAGCCCGACGCGGGTCCTCGAGAACGGCCTGGACGTGGTGATCCCGGGAGTCGGGGCGAGCTTCGAGGCCGCGCCGGGCATGATGCTGTTCGGTGGCGTGCACAAGGGCTTCAGTCCGCCCGGCCCGGGCGCGGACGACGAGGCGAAGGCCGAGGAGAGCGTGAACTACGAGCTCGGCGCTCGCCTCGGGAGGTCCGGGCTCGAGGCTGAAGTGGTCGGGTTCTACAACGACTACCGCAACATGTTGGGCCGGGCGACGCTCTCCTCCGGCTCCGCCGATCCGGGCGACCTCTTCAACGGCGGCAAGGTTCGGGTACGCGGCCTCGAGGCGTCGATCGCCTATGATGCGGCGCAGCCGCTCGGGCTCGACCTGGCTCTTCCGCTGCGGCTCGCGTACACGTACACGCACGCGGAATTCAGGAGCGCCTTCGAGAGCAACTTCGGGCAGTGGGGCACCGTCGAGGTCGGCGACCGCCTGCCGTATCTCCCGGAGCACCAGCTCTTCGCGAGCCTGGGAGTGGACCGGGGCCCGCTGGGGATGACGCTCTCGGGGAACTACGTGGGGCGGATGCGCACCGAGGCCGGGCAGGGGGATCTCCCCCCGGGGACGGGGACCGATCCTCACCTGATCGTGGACCTGAGCGCGACGTACATCGTCAACTCGTGGAGCCAGTTGTACGTGAGCGGCCAGAACCTCACGGATCGCAGCTACATCGTCTCACGGCACCCGGCGGGCGTGCGCCCCGGGCTGCCCAGGACGTTCGCAGTGGGGCTTCGCCTCATGCGCTGAGGCCAGGGGCGCGCATCACGGCGGGCGGGCAAGTCTACTGGAGCGGAACCCGGGGCGTTATCTTTCCGTACGGGGAAGATATTCTTGCCCACGCAGAGGACGACCATGCACGACGTGATGCGCAAGCGCCTGTGGCGCAAACTCGAGGCACTCCCTGACGAGCAGCTTTACCAGGTACTGGACTTCATCGAGTTCCTGGAGGCGAAATACGCGCCCGGCAAGGCGCCGGAGCCGAGTGGGCTCCAGCGCTTTGCCGAGCGCCTCGAGGACCGGCTCCGCTTCCGGGAGGTCGCGCCGAAGGCGATGACCGGCACCATGAAGCTGATCGGGACGGCCGGCCGGGTCATGGACGCGCTGGCGGAGGCGGGGCAGGGCGTCGTCGAAGGGCTGAAGCCGTCTCCTGCGCCGCGGCGCACTGTCGAGGATGCGGGGGACCGGGGATCCCGTGTCAGCGCGCCCCGCCGCGGTGCGGGCCCGGCGGCCGACGCGTCGCAAACGGCGGCGAGTGGGGATTGACATGGCGGAGGTCACGCGCCAGAGCCGGCGCGGCGCCCGTGCCGCGGTCGCGGCGTTGATCGCCCGGATCCCGCACTTCCTGCGCTTGCTCATCCGCCTCCTGCGGGACCGGCGAGTCTCACGGCTCGACAAGGCGCTCGTCATCGGGACGATCGCGTACGTCCTGACCCCGATCGATCTCATCCCCGACTTCCTCGGCTTCCTGGGTCTGATCGACGACCTCTACCTCATGGCGCTCGCCTTCGATCGGCTCCTGGTCCGTGCGGGGCCGGAACTCGTTCACGAGCATTGGGACGGCGACCCCGACACGCTGCGCCTCCTCGTCGACGGCCTGGAGGAAATCGGCGGATTCGTACCGGCGCCCGTGCGACGGGTGATCCGGGGGAGGGTGAGTGCCGACGTGTGAAGCCCGACCCTCCGGCGTGGCCGGAAATGCGCCCTTTGGCGGTCCGGGACCGCTTGACGCGACCGGGCGCTCGGGCTATCATTCACCATGGAATATCTGAAGCTACATAGGAAAAAGTCATTCGACGCCCGCGGGGAGGAGTGCGCATGGACGCACGGCCTGCCGCGGGCGTCGCGCATCGTAGGCAGGGAGACATGATCGATTCTGAACGTCACCCCCGGTTCATTGGCGAGGGGCTCACGTTCGACGACGTGCTCATGGTGCCCGATTACTCGGAGATCCACCCGCGCGATACGCGGGTCGAGACGAAGCTGACCGAGTCGATCGTGCTGTCGGTGCCGCTCGTGTCCGCTGCGATGGACACGGTCACGGAGTCCCGCATGGCGATCGCGATGGCCCGCGAGGGCGGGATCGGGATCATCCATAAGAACATGTCGATCGAGCGGCAGGTCGCCGAGGTGGACCGGGTCAAGCGCTCCGAGAGCGGCATGATCCTGAACCCGATCACGCTCGGGCCGGACAAGCCCGTGCGAGCGGCGCACAAGCTCATGGAGGAGTTCTCGATCAGCGGCGTGCCGATCGTCGACGAGGGCGGCACGCTGGTCGGGATCGTGACCAACCGGGACCTCCAGTTCGAGTCGGACCTGGACCGTCCCGTTCGCGAGTTGATGACGAGCGAGGGGCTGGTCACGGCCCCGGTCGGGACGTCGCTCGATGAGGCCGAGCGGATCCTGCACGAGAACCGGATCGAGAAGCTTCCGGTCGTGGACGAGGCCGGCAAGCTGCGCGGCCTGATCACAGTCAAGGACATCTTCAAGCGTCGGCAGTACCCGAACGCCTGCAAGGACGAGCACGGCCGGCTCCGCGTGGGCGCGGCGATCGGCACCTCGGAGCGGGATCTGGATCGCGCGGCGGAGCTCCTCGCGGCGGGGTGCGATGTGCTCGTGATCGACACCGCGCACGGGCATTCCGTGGGGGTGCTGAACGCACTCGCGCGCACGCGCGAGCGCTTCCCCGACGCGCAGATCATCGCCGGGAACGTGGCCACGGCCGAGGGCGCGAAGGCGCTCGTCGAGCGTGGTGCGAGCGCCGTCAAGGTCGGGATCGGCCCGGGCAGCATCTGCACGACGCGGGTCGTGACCGGCGTCGGCGTGCCGCAGTTCTCGGCGATCATGGAGGCGGTGCGCGGTGTGGAGGGGAAGGTTCCGGTGATCGCCGACGGCGGGATCCGCTTCTCCGGCGACCTGGTCAAGGCGCTGGCCGCCGGCGCGCACGCCGCGATGATGGGGTCGCTCCTGGCCGGGACCGAAGAGAGCCCGGGCGAGAGCTTCCTCCTCGAGGGGCGTCGCTACAAGACCGTGCGCGGGATGGGCTCGCTCTCCGCGATGGAGGACGGATCGGCGGACCGCTACTTCCAGGAGGGTGTGAAGGAGACGCGCAAGTTCGTCCCCGAGGGGATCGAGGGGCGGGTGCCCTACAAGGGGCCGGTCTCCGACGTGATCTTCCAGCTCGTTGGCGGACTGCGCAGCGGGATGGGCTACTGCGGATGCCCCGACCTGGAGGCGCTGCGTACCCGGTCGCGGTTCGTACGCATCACGGGTGGCGGGCTGCGCGAGTCGCATCCGCACAACGTGACCATCACGCGCGAGGCCCCGAACTACCACATGTAGACTCGGACGCCCGCCTGCCGCCTGGCTTTTCGCCCCTCTGGTGCCGGATCCCGTGTCACCGAGGGGCGAAATCTTGTCCGCCCGGCAGTGGGACACCGCGTGCCCCTGGCCGCAGCCGGGGCGCGGCGCGCGTGTCGCATCCGCCGCAGCCGCTGCTCACGAGAGCTTCCCTCGCCCTCGCGCGTCTCCATGGAGGGCACGGTCCTTGCCTCGCATCTCGGGAACCGCCGAAACGCCGACCACGGAACCCACGAATGCGGCCATGATCTCGAGGCAGGACATTCTCCGGCTGCTTCACCGTCCCGAGGGTCAGGTGCCCGTACTCTCGGTCTTCCTGGACATGTCGGTCAACGAGGTGAACCAGCGCACGCACCGCGTGTTCCTGGACAAGGAACTCGCGCGGCATGGCGAGCTGGACAGCGACCGCGAAGGACACCATCGCGAAGCGCTGGGCGCCGCGTTCGAGCGCGTCTTCCAATGGCTGGACGACGGCTACGACCGTGCGAACCGCGGCGTGGCGGTCTTCACGGAGATCGGCGGTGACTGGATGGAGGCACTCCAGTTCCCGGTCCCGGTCCGAAATCGCGTTGTGATCTCGGATGGTCCCGTGATCGGGCCGCTCGCGCAGATCGTCGAGCAGGACCATCGCCACGGCATCGTCGTCGTGGACCGGGAGCACCTCCGACTCATCAGCGTCTTCCTCGGTGCGACGCTGGCCGAGCACGAGGTGCGCACCGACCCCTACCCGACACCGCACGACACCCGGGCCGGGGGCGAGGAGGCGAAGGACCGGCAGAAGCGCAAGGCCGAGGAGGTGCGGCACTTCTTCAAGGAATTCGCGCAGGAGGTGGTCGAGTTCGACCGGCGCTACCGCCCCGACGATCTGATCCTGCTGGGCACGCGTGAGAACGTCACCCACTTCATGGAGTTCCTCCCCCAGCAGCTCCGGGACAAGGTCGTCCACTCGAACCACGCTCCGATCCAGGAGCCGACGCCGGAGATCCTTTCGCGACTCGCCCCCTTCTTCGAGTCGCAGGCCGTATCCCGTGAGGCTGCGGCCGTGGATCTGCTCCGTGACCGCCACGCCAACCGACATTTCGCCGTCGCCGGCTTCCCCGACACCCTCCAGCAGCTCCAGGAAGGCAAGGTCGACACCCTCGTCCTTGCCCGCGACATCGAGCGGGCGGGCGCGCACTGCGACCGTTGCGGCTTCTACCTGGATCGACAGGAGAGCACGTGCCCGTACTGCGGCGGGACGCTCGAACGCAGCGTCGATCTCGTCGAGGCGATGATCCGGCTCGCCGAGGAGCAGGACGTCAGGCTCGAATTCGTCGCCCCCGAGGCCGTGACCGATCTGCACGGCGTGGGCGCGCTGCTCAGGTTCTGAGCCCGGACCTTTCCTTGACAATCGGCCGCAACGACACATACTTTCGCGTTGCCCGTCCGTAATCTCCCCTGGCCGCACCCTTTCGACACGGAGTACCGGCGCCGTGCCTGGAATGCCGACCCTGGATGCGAACGACAGCGCACGCCTGCGCGAGCGACTCGAGGCAATCAATGGCGTGGTCCGCGCCGTCTTCGACCAGGACGGCGACGTCGTCTGGCTGATCACGCGCCCGAGTTCCGAACAGAAACCCCTGGAAGCCGCCGCATCGGAGGTCCTGCGCTCGATCGGAATCGACGACGCCTCGCTGGGCGTGCGCGTCGCGACGCACCCGGATAGCGGCACCCGTCGCCGTGTTCGTTTCGAGGGGATCGAGCGCATCATGGAGTCGTCCGGGCTCATGAGGATCAGGGTCACGCTCGAGTGGCAGGACCGGTTCTTCACCGGCGATGCCGTCGGGGAGACGGGCCCGGGAGTCGAGCTCCGGACCGCAGCACTCGCCACGATCGATGCCGTCAACGCCGTGCTCGGCGAGGACAAAGGGCTCAGACTCACCGGCGTGAAGCCGATCCGCGCCTTCGATGTGGACATGGTCGTCGTCTCCATCTACGGGACCAGTGCGGAGCGCCGGCACTTCGTCGGTGCCGTCATGGCCGAGCCGGACCCCCTCCACGGCGCCGCACGCGCCGTCCTCCACGCCCTCAATCGGATGATCGGCAACTTCCTGCTGACCCCCGACTGATCGTCGGTCGCCACCTCTCCCGGAGCACGATCGGGACGCTGTCCTGGCGCCGAACGTGCGATAAGGCACGCGTCTCTCCGCGCAACCGGGGTCTTTGCAGTCCTCGCCGTCATCCTCCGGATCATCCCCGAGCGGCACATCGGAAGCCTCTCTCCCAATGACCTGATCGCCCTCATCATCATCGGCGGCAGCACGGCGGCAGCGATCGCGGTCGGCGCCGATTCGACGCCCGCCCAGGAACATCTGTTTATGTGCGACGTATGACGTCGCGAGATCGGTCTCGGCAAGCGGCGAGGCCGTGGCGAGAACGAGGAATGGACGGCGCATGAAGTTGTTTCGATACGGCCGCGCGTGTGTCATGGGCGCGGTGCTGGTATCCGGCGCGTTCCTGACGGGGCGAGCCACGGTGGGGCGCGGTGCGGCTGAGGCCACGCCGGTGGAGATCGTGCTGGACGAGGCCGCTCAGGCACCGGAGTCGGCGAACGGCGGCAGGTGGGTCCCATCGCAGAAGTGGGACATCACGCGTACCCGGAACGAGCGGGTCGAGTACTGGATCCGGTTCCTCCAGGGTCGCAATCACGACAGGACTCGGCTGTGGCTGGAGCGGCTGGGGAAGTATGGCCCGTACATCCAGTCTCAGCTCCGGGAGCGGGGGATGCCGGAGGACCTGGTCTATCTGGCGTTGATCGAGAGCGGTTTGAGCCCCGTGGCGAGGTCGCACGCGTCGGCGGTGGGAATGTGGCAGTTCATCGCTGAGACGGGCCGTCGCTACGGTCTGCGTATCGATCGGCACGTGGACGAGCGGCGGGATCCGATCCGCTCGACGGGTGCTGCACTGGATTATCTGCAGAAGCTGTACAACCAGTTCGGTAGTTGGTACCTGGCGGCGGCGGCGTACAACTCCGGAGAGGGGAGGGTGGAGCGTGTGCTCCGGCAGTACGCGGGCGGACGGCGCGGGGACGATGCGATCTTCTGGCGCATCGCCGGGCGTCTGCCGCGTGAGACCCGGGACTACGTGCCGCTCATGCTCGCGGCGGCGCACATTGCGAAGGATCCGGAGAAGTACGGCTTCAAGGGTTTGAAGTACCAGGAGCCGCTCCGTTTCGAGACGGTTCGCGTCCCGGCGTCGACGTCGCTCGGAGCGGTGGCGCGGGCGTCGGAGGCGAAATTGGAGGAGGTGCGTGAGCTGAACCCGCATCTGCTGCGGGGAGTCACGCCTCCGGGCCGAGCGTGGGAAGTGCGGGTCCCCGTGGGCCGGAGCCAGGTGTTCGCTCGCAACTTTGGTACGTTGACCGAAGAGGAGCGCCTGGCCTCGGTCGAGACGTCGGTCGAACACACGGTCCGGCGCGGCGAGACGCTGACGCACATTGCGCGGCGGTACGGCACGACGGTGAACGCACTCCGCGCGGCGAACGGGTGGGTCGATCCGCGTCGCCTGCGGGTGGGGCAGCGTCTACAGGTGCCGACGCAGGACCGGGCGGTCACGATGTCGGCAGAGGCGTCGCGCTGGACGGTGCACAGGGTCCAGCGGGGCGACTCGTTGTGGAAAATCTCCCGGCGTTACGGCGTGACGGTGCGCGAACTCCAGGCGTGGAACGGGCTCGGCCGTCGGAGCAAGATCGTGCCCGGGCAGACGCTGCGGATTCGTACCTGAACGTTCGGGCGGACCCGTTCCTCAACATCCGGTGGCGCGGCTCCTGCGTTCGCGGCTGGTGAACCAGGCCGGAGGGCGGCGGGAGCGATCATGCACTGGGTGCGAGTCACCAATCCGAAATACGACCAGTCGCGGCGTTTCGCGGGCCGGGTGGGTGAGGTGGTGGGGTATTGGGGGCCGGAGAACAGCGCCGACGGCCGGGAGGGCTACCTGGTCGAGTTCGCCGACGGCGAAATCGTCGGTCTGGCGGAAGACGAGGTGGAAGCGGTGAGCGAGCCCGAGGAAGGGGGCGGCGACGTGTGGGGCGAAGAAATTCGCGGCGGCGGGTCGTGACCCGCCGCCGCGCTTCGCATCGGTTCGCGCCGCCGCGCTCGGTATCAGTGCGCGCCCAGGACCGCCTGTGCGTACCCGTTGGACGGGTCGCCGCCCTGGCGCCGAATCCGGTCCACCGTCCCCGGCCCGCGGTTGTAGGCCAGGAGGGCGAGGCGCAGGTCCCCTTCGTATTTCTCGAGGAGCTGCCTGAGGTAGCGGAACCCCAGACGGAGGTTCGTGTCGCGATCGAAGAGATCGCTGTACCCGAGCGTCGGGTCGAGCTCGAAGGCGGTGCGGGGCATGAGCTGGGCAAGGCCGACGGCGCCCACGGGGCTCACCGCCCGCTGGAAGAACCCGCTCTCGACCCGGACGAGGTTGAAGCCGAGTTCAGGATCGATCCCCTCGGCGAGCGCGATGTCGTAAATGGAGGCTGCCAGGTCGGCGGGGATCTTGAATTTGGCGGAGTAGCCCATCACGCTGCCCACCCGGGCGAGCTCCAGGCGAGCCAGCTCGAGCTCGCCCTGCCGGGCCTTGAGCTCCGCTTCGGTCCCCTCGAGGCGCTGGCGCACCACGATGTCGGCGAGCGGCGACCACGGCGCGGACGCCACGTACATGCCGAGCAGGAACATCACGCTTCCAAACAACAGCGACCAGACAGGCCGCCGTACCATGGCCCAGGCCTCGGCGAGGCGTCGGCGCAACGGGCCTACGCTTTCCTCTTCCCACTGCCACATGGCCGATGACATAATCGTTCGTCTCCTGTCCGCGGCCGGAACCTACCCGGATCTACTGCCGGGAACGGTATTGAGTGCGATTCCCCTCGGGTGAGGCAACCGGCGTGCCAGGTTCGATGTTGCATCTAGGATCTGCTGAATACGCAACGCGTTGAGTTGGTGGCCGGATCCACCCGCCGCACCGCGGGCGTAGCTCTCGGCCAAATTGTCAGCCCTCGAATGTCCCGACCTCGTCCCTGCCCGTGGCATCGGCGACCCATTCGCCGCCACGTCCCCCAGCCTTGTGGAGGAGCCGTACGGATTCGATCCGCATCCCCCGGTCGAGCGCTTTGAGCATGTCGTAGACGGTGAGGAGGGCGACGCTCACTGCGGTCAACGCTTCCATCTCGACACCGGTGCGCGCCACAACGCGAACGGTCGCGGTCGCGCGAACGCCGGGGATTGCGTCGTCCGGCTCGATCTGCACATCAACGCTGGAGAGGGGGAGCGTATGACAGAGGGGGATCAGGTCGGCCGTGCGTTTGGCGGCCTGGATCCCCGCGATCTGAGCGACGAGGAGAGGGTCCCCCTTGGGGGTGCGGCCGTCCCGGAGGGCGGCCAGGGTCTGGGGGTCCATGACGAGGATGCCTTCGGCCGTTGCGGTGCGGGCGGTCTCCTCCTTCCGCCCGACATCGACCATCGTTGGCCGTCCGGCCTCATCCAGATGGGTGAGTCTCCGGGCATCCATGCGCGTAATTTACCCTCGAATGCGCCCGGGAGCCAGTCTCTCGGTCAGCGGCGGGTGGAAAGGGCGCGGTGGAGCGCCTTCAGGAGGTCCGCCAGGATGAGCTGTGGGTTGACGTTTCCGTACGCAAGCGCGCGGGCCGCATCGACGGCACGGATCGCGTCGTCGACGGCTGCGGCGGAGGGGAGCTGCCGTGCGCGGTCGCGGAGGAATTCGAGGGCGTCTGCATTTACGACGAGCTCCTCGGCGCCCGCGGCCGTGGCGGCGAGGTCGCGCAGCCAGAGGGTCAGGAACTCGAGGGTGTCGTAGAAGGTGCCGCGCGCGCCGGTGGCCGGAAGGGCGTGGGCGGCGGCGAGCCGGCGGACCGGCGATGCGTCGACGGCGGCGGCCAGGAAGGCGCGCGCTTCCCGGCGGAGCACCTCGAGGGGGCCGGGCTCGCCGTCGACGGAAAGGAAGCCGATCGCGCGGCCGATGGCCCCTTGGGCGAGGCGGGCCGCGGCTCGCGCGGCCTCGGGCCGTACGTCGCCGTATCGGACGAGGAAATCGGCGACATCGCTTTCCGCGAGCGGGCGGAGGCGTACGGGCAGGAGCCGCGAGCGGATCGTGTCCAGCAGCTCGTCCGGGTTGCTCGCAGTCAGGATGATCGTGGTCTCGGGCGGCGGCTCCTCGAGCACCTTGAGGAGCGCGTTGGCCGCCTCCGGACTGGATTCCTGGGGGACCAGGTACTCCGCGTCCCCGATCAGGAAGACCTTGCGCGGCCCCATGGCGGGGCGCTGTCCCGCGAGGCGGCGGAGCGTCTGGACCTGGGCGAGGAAGAGGCCGACGGGCTCTCCGGGCGCGGGCGCGCGGAGCGGCTGCGTGCGGCGCGCCTCGAGCTCGGCGGCGCGGGCGTCTTCCAGGGCCTCGGCGAGCTTGTCCGGCCCGCTCGCGCCCTTGGGGCGCGCGAGCGGGAAGAACCAGTGGATGTCCGGGTGCTCGAGGCGGAGCGCGAGTCGGCATGCGTGGCACGCATCGCAGGGGCCGTCGGCCGTCGGCGCCTGGCAGAGGAGGCGCTGGGCGAGCCAGAGCCCGAAGCGCTGCTTGCCGACCCCCGCGGGCCCGTGGAGGAGGAGCGAGCCGGGAAGGTCGCCGCTCGCGACCGCATCGTTCAGCGCGGCGCGTGCGGCGTCGTGACCGTAGAGCGGTAGGAGCGCACTCACTGGCCTGCTCGCCTCCGCAGCCAGGTGAGCGGATCGACGGGCTCGGGCATTCCTCCGCTACGCGTCGGAGCCCGGACCTGGAACTCGATGTGGGGCCCTTCCGGCGTGCGCTCGCCGCCGACGGTGCCGAGGCGCTGTCCGGCCAGGACCGACTGTCCCTCGCGGACGTCGATGCTGCCGAGATAGAGGTAGAGCGTGTAATACCCGCCGCCGTGGCTGATCATGACGCTGGGGCCGTACCCCTCGAACGGCCCGGCCATGACGACGGTGCCGGCCTCGACGGAGCGGACCTCGGTGCCCGGCTCCGCGCCGATCCCGATCCCGTTCCAACGCAGCGTGACGCCGTTCGGCCGTCGCTCCGGGCCGAAGCGGTAGATGAGGCGTCCATCGACGGGCCAATCGAGCGTGCCGATGTCGGCCGTCGTGATGGTTCCCTCGGCGACGGTGCGGCCGGCGATGGCGCGTCGGCGCTCCTCCTCGATACGGCGCCGTTCGAGCTCCGCGATGAGCCCGGTCAGCCGGGCCTCGTCTCGCTCGAGCTGGGCCAGGCGCCCCTGCGCTTGCTGCTCGCGTGCGCGGTAGCTCTCGAGAGCGCGCTGCTGCTCCGTCTCGAGCGATTGCAGGTGGGCGAATTCGCCGAGCTTGTCGGCGCGGAGCCGCTGGAGCTCCGCCAGGTTCGCGGTCAGTTCCTTCTCGCGCGCAACGAGATCCGCCTCCAGGCGGGAGACCTCGTCGACCAGCAGGCGGTCGTAGAGCGCGATCAGGTGAAGGTACTTGTAGCGGCTGAGCAGGTCGCCGAAGCTCTCGGCGCTGAGCAGGACCTGCACGGTGTGGAGTGGCCCGCGTTTGTAGATGGTACGGAGCCGGCGCGCCAGGATGATGCGCTGCTCGGTCAGGCGGTCGCGACTCCGGATCAGCTCGCGCGTGGTCTCCTCGACGCTGCGTGCGAGTGCGGCCGACTGGAACTCGATCTCGCGGAGCACGGCGGCCGATGCCGCGACCTGGCGCTCGATGTTGGCGAGGCGCGTGCTGACGTCGCTCACGCGAGCACGGAGCGTCTCCATCTCGCGCTGGAGCTGCTCGCGCTCCTGGCGGATCTGCTCGAGGCGGAGCTGGCTCTCGCGGATCTCACGGCGGATCGCGTCCTGGGCGCCGGCGGGTGCGGCGGCCAGGAGGATCAGCCCGGCGACGATGGCACCGACTCGCCTCATAGGTCGCGCAGATGCCGGCGAACGGCGAGTCCGCTGGCGACCATGCCGAGGATGCCGCCGGCGGCGAGTCCTCCGGCCACCCAGGTGTCGGGCACCCACTCGACCTGGAAGATCGAGTTGAAGACGATGCGGTACGTGCCGAACGTGAGGCCGAGGGCCATTGCGGCACCGAGGAGACCGGCGACGAGTCCCTCGATGAGGAACGGGCGGCGGATGTAGCCGTCGGTCGCGCCGACGAGGCGCATGATCTGGATTTCGTCGCGGCGCGCGAAGATCGCGAGCCGGATGGCCGCGCCGATGATGACGATCGCGACGGTGGCGAAGGCGCTACCCACGACGACCGCCGCGGCACCGGCGATGCGGCGGAGCAGGAAGATCTTGTCGACCCACTCGCGGCCGTACTGGACCTCCTCGACGAAGGGGTAGGCGCCGACACGTGCGGCTATGTCGCCGACGACCTCGGGGGAGCGCTGCCCCGGCAGGAGGCGGACCTCGATCGAGGCGGGGAGCGGGTTGACGTCGAGCTCCGCGAAGAGCGTGCGGAACTCCGGGAGCTCCTGGCGTGCGACCTCGAGTGCGTGCTCGCGGGAGATGTAGTTGACCTCGAGGACTTCCGGGTAGGACCGGACCTCCGCCAGCGCGAGCTCGACGGCGTCGGCGGGCGCGTCGTCGCGCAGGTAGGCGACGACCTGCACACGCGCCTCGACGGTGTCCAGCACGCTACTGACGTTGTGTGCCGCGATGGCGAAAAGGCCCACGGCGAAGAGCGAGAGCGCGATCATCGCGACGGACAGGAGCGTCAGCGACGGTGCGCGACGGAACGCGGCGAACGCCTCACGGAAGGTGCGCGACATGCTTCAACCCTCCGAGAGCGAGTCGTAGACGAGCGTGCCGTTGTCCAGCTCCAGGACGCGACAGCTCGGTGTCGAACGGACCAGGTCGAGGTCGTGCGTGGCCATGACGATCGCCGTACCCGCCGCGTTGATCGATCGGAACAGCTCCATGATCCCGCGCGTCGCCCTTGCGTCGAGGTTGCCGGTCGGCTCGTCGGCCAGGAGCAGCATCGGCTCGTGCACGAGGGCGCGCGCGATGGCGACACGCTGCTGCTCGCCGCCGGAGAGTTCCGAGGGGTACGCCTCTGCCTTGCTCGCGAGCCCGACCTGTGCCAGCAGCTTGGCGACGCGGGCGCGGATCAGCGAGCGGCGCGCGCCCGTCACCTCGAGGGCGAACGCGATGTTCTCCGCGGCCGTCCGGTTGGGGAGCAGCCGGAAATCCTGGAAGATGAAGCCGACCTTGCGCCGCAGGATCGCTACTTCCCGGGGCCGGATCTTGTGCGACGAGTAACCGCTCACCCGCACCTCGCCGCCGGTGGGGCGGTCAGCCATGTGGATCAACCGCAGGATCGTCGACTTCCCCGCGCCGCTGTGGCCCGTCAGGAAGCAGAACTCGGCCTTGCGGACCTGGAACGAGACGTCGCGCAGCGCCAACCCCGAGCGGGGGTATTCCTTGGATACGGCTTCGAAGCGGATCATACTCCGGAAGTTGGGGCCGGAACACCGTTTCGGGCAAGTCGCGCGGCCAGCTCGAGGGCCTCGATCATGGAGGCCGGGTCGGCGAGGCCGCGTCCGGCGATGTCGAGCGCGGTGCCGTGGTCGGGCGAAGTCCGGATGAACGGCAGCCCGACCGTCACGTTCACGCCCTTGCCGAAGGCGGCGGTCTTGAACGCGGCCATCCCGACATCGTGGTAGGGCGCGACGACGGCGTCGAACTCGCCGCGGATCGCGCGTACGAACACCGTGTCGGCCGGGATCGGGCCGTCGGCGTGGATGCCGGTGTCGCGGAGTGCATCGCGCGCGGGCGCGACGATCCGCGCCTCCTCGTCGCCGAAGAGACCGCCGTCGGAGGCGTGCGGGTTGACCGCGCAGAGCGCGATGCGCGGGTTCGCGATCGCCCACCCCTGGCGGAGTCCTTCCGCGGTGAGCCGCGCCTGTTCCACGAGGAGGTCGACCGAAAGAGCGTCCGGCACGGCCCTGAGCGCGAGGTGCGTGGTTGCGAGCACCACGCGGAGCGCACCGCCGAGCGCCGTCTCTTCGGCGACCATCATCATCGCGACGGGGAGTGGTCCGGCGCCCCTGCGCCGGCCGGCGAGCGCCGCGAGCATCTCCGTGTGGCCCGGGTAGGTGTAGCCGCCGGCGTGGAGCGCGGCCTTGTCGATCGGCGCGGTGACGATGCCATCGACTGCGCCGTCGAGCGCCATATCGGCCGCCACTTCGATGGCGCGGCCGGCGAGCGCGCCGGCGCGTGCGGGGTCGGCGGAGGCGTCCCAACGGCCGGTCGCGTGAAAGGCGTCGACCTCGGCACGGTCGGCGGCGGTGCCTTCGGGGCCGACGAAGACCAGTTCGGGGCGGTCCGGCAGGGAGCGTACGTGGCGCGCCGCGGCGGCGGCCACCTCGGGGCCGATCCCTCTCGGGTCGCCGAGCGTGACCGCGAGGCGCAGCGCGCGTCCCGTGCCCGAGCCCGCTGGCGTTTCTCCGGCTCCGCGATCGCCCCCGTGCCTCACATGCGGACTTCGACGTAGGTCCGCGTCCGCAGCTCGCGGATCAGCTCCTCCATCAGCTTCTGCTGTTCGAGCTGCTGGCGGACCTGGCTGCGCAGGTCGGGGTCGTCCCACGAGTACTCGCCGCTCTCGGTCAGCTCGGTCACCCTCGCGACGACCCAGTGGTTCCCCTCGCCGACGCCGACGAGGCGGAACGGCTCGAGGACCTGGCCCTCCTGGACGTCGGCCAGCGCGGTCGCGTAGGGCCCGGGCAGGTCGGCCAGGCCGTCGCGGCGGATCGGCCCGACGCGCGGCGCCAGGAGGCTGTTCGGGCTCTGGAGCGCCGGATCGCCGTACTGCGCGACGAGCGAATCGATCGGCTCGCCCGCGCGCATGCGTTCCGCGACCTCGCGGGCGACCTCCTGCGTGCGCGCGTAGTCTTCCTGCGTCATCTCGGGGATGAAGAGGATGTGGCGCGCCTGGCGCTCGCCGCCCTTGACCCGCTCGACCTTGATGATGTGGAAGCCGAAGCTCGTCTCGACGACGTTGCTGACCATGCCGGGCGGGAGCGAGAAGGCGACGCGCTCGAACTCGGGCACCATCTGACCCATGCGGAACCAGCCGAGATCCCCCGCGCGCTCGCGGCCGCCGGGCTCGTCAGTGTGGCGGCGCGCCATCTCCTGGAAGTCCGCACCGGCGCGGATCTGCGCGAGGACCTCCTCGGCCTCGGCAAGCGCGGCCTCACGCGCGGCGTCCGTCGGACGCGGCCGCACGACGACCTGCTCGAAGGAGAGCGTTGCCGGGCGCGGGCCGAGGTTGGCCCGCTGTGCGTCGAAGTGCGCACGCGCTTCGGCCTCCGTGACCGGCGGCGGACGGCGCTCGCGCAGGAGCGACTGGAGGTACGTGTCGATCATCCGCTGGCGACGGACCTGCGTCGCGAGCTCGTCACGGTACTCGTTGACCGTCATGCCGGTCTGGCGGATGGCCTGGGTGAAGGCCAGTTCCCCGCCCAGCGCCTGCCGCTGCCGCGCGATCTCCCGATCGACGAGACGCGTGACTTCCGCATCGTCGACGGTGATCGAGTCCCGGGCCGCCGCCTGGACGACGAGGAGCTCGTCGACTTTCCGCTGCAGCGCTTCACGGTAGAGACGCTCCAGCGCCGCCGGGTCTTCGGGAATGGACTGCCCTTGCGCGGCAAGGAGCCGGAAGACGGTCTCGTCGAGATCGGTCTTGAGCACCACGCTGTCGCCGACGACGGCGACGACCTGATCGACGACTTCCGTTGGGGCGGGCGCCTGCGCCCGGAGCGGCAGTGCGCCGAGCGGGAGCGCGAGCAGAGTCAGTGCGGCAATCCGCAGTCGATTCATGACGTCTCGAGATCGAGATGGAACGACATGGGGCCGGCGCGCGTGCACCGGCCCCCGGTTATATCCCGTCGTCCGGCCGGGGTTCCTGCGGCCGGCTAGCTCTCCGCATCCGCGTCGGACTCGCCCGGCCCGGCGGGCGGCTGCGGCAGCGAGCCCGGCATGCTGAGACGGCTCGCCTGGACCCGTTCGACGACCTTCGGGATCGCGCGAGAGAACACCTCGCCGTCGCCCTTTTCGCGGAGCGTGAAGGCGAGGGCGCCCAGGTTGAACATCTGCTGCTCGCCGCGGACGACGCCTTCCAGGAAGCTGTTGACTCGCCGCTTGAGCGCCTGCGCCGGCGTCTCACCCTCCACCGGGGTGATCCCGCCCAGGCCGAGCGTGCGGGTGATGTCCGCGAGCTGCACGCGGACCTCGCCCGAGAGCGAGTCGCGCTCGGCCGGGGTGACCGAGAGCCCCTTGCGCCGGGCATCGTCGAGGAGGATCTCGTTCCGCGCCATCCCCTCCAGGACCGTGACCAGGTTGTCCTCGCCCATCGCCGCGAGCTGGGCCCGGTTGCTCGGCGTGGTGCGAGTGCGGATCCAGTGCAGGTACTCGGACGCAGTGAGCGAGCCGCCGTTGTAGGAGACGAGGGCGCGCGACGCCGCCCGGCCGCGGAGCTCCATCTCCGGCTTGGACGCGAGGTCGCGGGCGACCTCCGCCGCGCCGTCGTGGACCTTGATCTGGAGCGATCCGGTCAACCCCTCGACGTACGCTTCCTGCGCCTCGAAGATGCGCTGCTGCAGGATCTGCGCGCGGAACGCGTCCTTGATCTCGTCGAAGTTCGGCATACGCCGCTCCTCGACCTTGATGATGTGGTAGCCGAACGGCGATTCGACGACGTCGCTCACGTCGCCGACGTCGAGGGCGAAGGCGGCCTGCTCGAACGGCGCGACCATCTGGCCGGGGCCGAAGAAGCCGAGATCGCCGCCGTCGCGGGCGCTCCCCGGGTCCTGGCTGTACTCCCGCGCGAGCGCGGCGAAGTCCTCGCCGGAAGCCGCGCGCGCACGCAGGTCGCGTGCGAAGGCGAGCGCGCTGTCCCGCTGGGACGGCAGCGCGTCCGGGGCGACACGGAGCAGGATGTGGCGCGCGCGCACCTCCTGGCCCGGGCGTTCGCGATCGTAGATCTCGCGTAGCTCCTGGTCCGAGAGAGCCGTGTCGACCTGGATGACGTGGTCATTGAGCTTGCGGAAGACTTCCTGCTCGAGGATCGGATCGACCACGGCGCTCACGTCGAGCGAGGCGAGCGTCGAGTCGCCCTGATACGCGGCGGCGAGGAGCACGTAGTCGACCCAGAGGTTGGCGACGGCCTCGACGACCTCCGGCTCGGCCGGGAGTCGGGGGTTCTGCGCCAGCATGTCGGCGGCCTCTTCGACGGTGAGCTCGAGACCGCCCGCGCGGGCGACCACACCGGTGTGCGCCGTCATCGCCTGGCTCATCCCATCGCAGGCGGCGAAGAGCACCGTCGCGGCCAGGGCGCCGAACGCTACGAGTTTCTTCATTCTCTCTCCTTACCGGAGCCGATCCGAGTGAAGATGTTGCAAGGTACAACCCACCGTGCGCTCCATCCAGTACGACGTGCGCGGCGGGTGCCGGGAGTGTTACACCGACTCATGCCGCGCGTGCCCTTCCGACGGCGAGGATCTCGAGGGCGCCGACGAGGGTGTCGAGGACCGGCTCGGCGCCGTACCGCCGGAGCAGGAGCGAGAGCGGCATGGCGCGGCGGACCTCGACGTCGAGCTGTCGGTCGTGGAACGCGCTCTGGAGCGCGGCCATGCGCGGCACGACGCCATCCCTGAAATTGACGCGGGCCTCGTCGCCGCGGACGAGGATGCGCTCGACGCCGAGCTCGGCGCCGAGGAGGCGCAATGCGGCGGCGGCGAGCAAGCGCTGTACCTCGATCGGCGGCGGTCCGAAGCGGTCGCGCAGCTCGGCGCGGATGGCGTCGACCTGCTCGAGCCGCTCGAGTCTGGAAATGCGCCGATAGAGGTGCAGCTTCTGCGACGGCTCGGGGACGTAGGCGTCGGGGAGGAACGCGGCGCCCTCGATCGAGACCTCGGGTGGCGCGAAGCGCTCGGGGGCGCCCTCCTGCTCCTCCTTCATGCGCCGGATCGTTTCCTCGAGGAGCCGGGTGTAGGTATCGAGGCCCACGGCGTGGACGAAGCCGGACTGTTCGGCACCGAGCAGGTTGCCGGCGCCGCGGAGCTCGAGGTCCTTGAGCGCGATCGCGTAGCCGCTGCCGAGCTCCGTGTAGTGCTCCAGGATGCGCAGCCGCTTCTCCGCGTCCTCGGTGATGTCCCGGTGCGCAATGAGGTAGCAGTACGCCCGGTGGTGCGACCGTCCCACGCGGCCGCGGAGCTGGTAGAGCTGCGCGAGCCCGAACTGGTCGGCGCGGTCGACGATGAGCGTGTTCGCGGTCGGCACGTCGAGCCCGTTCTCGATGATCGCCGTCGTGACCAGGACCTTGACCTCGCCGGCGATGAAGCGGCGCATGACCTCGTCCAGCTCGGCCGCCGGGAGCTGGCCGTGAGCGATGGCGAGGGGTGCATCGGGGACGAGGCGCTGGACGCGCTCGGCCACCGCCGCGATGCTCTGGACGCGGTTGTGGACGAAGAAGACCTGGCCGCCGCGGTCCAGCTCGCGGCGCATGGCGTCCTCCAGCACTTCGTCCGTCCACGGGACGACGTGCGTGATGATCGGCATCCGGTCGCGCGGCGGCGTCTGGATCAGCGAGAGGTCGCGCAGCCCGGCGAGCGACATGTGGAGCGTGCGCGGGATCGGCGTGGCCGTCATGGTGAGCACGTCGATGTTCTTGCGCATCTCCTTGAGGCGCTCCTTGTGCTTGACGCCGAAGCGCTGCTCCTCGTCGACGATGAGGAGGCCGAGGTCCTTGAAGGCGACGTCTGGCTCGAGGAGCGCGTGCGTGCCGATCACGATGTCGACCTCGCCCTGGGCGGTGCGCAGGAGGATCTCGCGCTGCTCCTTCGCCGTGCGGAACCGCGAGAGCGCCTCGATGCGCACCGGGTACTGGGCAAGGCGCTGACGGAACGTGCTCAGGTGCTGCTCGACCAGGATCGTGGTCGGCGCGAGCACGGCGACTTGCTTTCCGTCCTGGACGGCCTTGAACGCGGCGCGGATCGCGATCTCGGTCTTGCCGTAGCCGACGTCGCCGCAAAGCAGTCGGTCCATGGGTCGGCGCGACTCCATGTCCCGCTTGACGTCCGCGGTGGCCTGGCGCTGGTCGGGCGTGTCCTCGTAGAGGAAGCTGGACTCCATCTCCTTCTGCCAGCGCGTGTCGG
>CAYPGK010000024.1:0-39798 GCA_964410055.1 uncultured Gemmatimonadaceae bacterium
TGGAGCTCCGCGAGGAGGAGGTGGTCCGGATCTACGACATCTTCTTCGACTACTCCGTGCTCCTCGATACGGACGCCTTCTTCCGCAAGATCATCCGCGCCGAGGAGTTCCAGCGGAAGATGTCGACGGCGGAGTTCCACTACCTGTGCGGCAAGTACATCGCCGAGCGGGAGCGGGCGCTCGGGCAGGGGCGCAAGTCGCTCCTGGCGGCGTGCTACGAGTACGAGGTCCCCGTCTACACCTCCTCGCCAGGCGACTCCTCGATCGGGATGAACGTGGCCGCGGCGGCGCTCCAGGGAAACCAGCTCGAGATCGACGTTTCGCTCGACGTCAACGAGACCGCCTCCATCGTCCTCGACACGAAGCGGCGCGGCGGGAAGTCGGCCGTGCTGATCCTGGGCGGCGGCAGCCCGAAGAACTTCATGCTCCAGACCGAGCCGCAGATCCAGGAGGTGCTCGGGATCGAGGAGCGGGGGCACGACTACTTCCTGCAGATCACGGACGCGCGCCCGGACACCGGCGGGCTTTCCGGCGCGACGCCGGCCGAGGCCGTGAGCTGGGGGAAGGTCGACCCGGACCGGCTCCCCGACGCGATCGTCTGCTACACGGACTCCACGATCGGGCTGCCGCTCCTGGCCGCCTACGCCTTGTCGCGCCACGAGCCGCGCGAGCCGAAGCGGCTGCTCCGCCGCCGCGGCGAGATGCTGGAGCGCCTCAAGGCCGAGTACGCCCACTCGCTGCGCAATGAGTCGGTGCGCGAAGAGGCGCGCCACGGCGAGGAGCACGAGGTCACGCTGGACCGCCACCGCTGACGGGGCGACACCCTCGAGATGACCTGACAGGAGCGCGGACCCGATGATCCAGGAGCCGATCGGCGTCGCGGCCACGATCGCGGCGGCGACCACCCTCGCGTTCTGGCTCGACCGCCGCGTCGCCTGGGCCGGCCGGATCGGTGCCACGCTCCTCGCCATCATCTTCGGCGCGCTCCTCTCCAACCTGGGGCTGGTCCCGGCCGAATCGCCCGTCTACGACGTGGTGACCGGCCCGGTCACCTCGCTGGCCATCGTCTGGCTGCTCCTCGCCATCGACGTGCGCGAGCTGCGCACGGCCGGGCCGCGCATGCTCGCCGCATTCATGCTGGCCTCCGTGGCGACCATGGTCGGCACCGTCGTCGCGATGCTGGTCTTCGGCGGCGTCGTCGGACCGGACGCGTGGAAGCTCGCCGGCACGATCACCGGAACCTACATCGGCGGCGGGCTCAACTTCGTGGCGGTCGGCCGCGCGGTCGAGATGCCGGAAGCGCTCTTCACGGCCGCGGCCGCGGCGGACAACATCCTGACGGCGGTATGGTTCGGGGCCACGCTCACGCTGCCGCTGTGGCTCGCGCGATCGCGCAGGATGGCCCCGCGTCCGGCGTCGGTCGGCGTACGATCCGCGGATGGAGGCTCACCCGTCGAGCCGGCCCACGCCCGGGCCGCAGATGGCGGAACTCCGGAGCACCCTTTCTTCGCGGCGGTCCCCTTGAAGCTCGTGGACGTGTCGGTCCTGATCACGCTGGGGCTCGTGGTGCTGCGCGCCGCCGAGCTGGCCGCGGACCGGGTGCCGGCCGTCCCCGGGATCCTCTGGCTGACCACCTTCGGCCTTGCCATCGCGCAGCTCCCTCCGGTGCGACGGCTGGTCGGCGCGATCCAGCTCGGCTCGCTCGCGCTGCACTTCTTCTTCGTGGTGATCGGGATCGGCTCGCGCGTCGTCGAGATCGTGCGGGTCGGCCCTGAGGTCTTCTACTTCGTCGCGCTCGTGGTGCTGGTCCACGGCGTCGTCGTCTACGGCGGGTCGTGGCTGGCGCGCCTCGACGCCGCCACCGCGTCCGTCGCGTCTCAGGCCGCGATCGGCGGGCCCTCCACCGCCCTCGCCCTGGCGGTGGCGCGGGATTGGCGGTCACTCGTACTGCCCGGCACCGTCGCCGGGCTGCTGGGCTACGCCATCGGCACCTACGCGGGGGTATCCATGGCGTACGCCGTGCGAGGCCTCATCGGAGGATGAGCCGTTGCGAATCGCGATCACCGGGGCGACGGGACTGATCGGCAGCGCGCTGGCGCGTGCGCTCTCGCGGGAAGGTCACGAGATCGTGGTGGTGAGTCGCCGTCCCGCGGCGGCGGAGCGCATGGCCGCGGGCGGGGGCGTGGTGCGCGTCGTCGCCTGGGATCCGGCCCGCGGCGTGATCGACGCCTCGGGACTCGAGGAGTGCGACGTCGTGGTCCACCTCGCGGCCGAGTCGATCGCCGGGGTTTGGACCCCGGGCAAGCGCGCACGGATCCGCGACAGCCGCGTGCGCGGCACCGAACTCGTCGCCGGCGCGCTGGCCGGCCTCTCGCGCCCGCCCGCGGCGTTCCTCTCCGCTTCGGCCACCGGCTACTACGGCGCTCGCCCGCCGGACACGCCGATCGACGAGGACGCGCCGCCCGGCAGCGGGTTCCTGGCAGAGACCGCCGTCGCCTGGGAGGCTGCGACGCGCGCGGCCGAGGCCGCGGGGATCCGCACCATCCGGCTGCGCGTCGGCCTCGTCCTCACCGCGGCCGGCGGGCTCCTCGGCGCGCTGCTCCCGCTCTTCCGCCTCGGACTGGGCGGCCGCCTCGGCGACGGCCGGCAGGTCATGAGCTGGATCGCGCTCGACGACGTCGTCGCCGCCGTGCGCCACGTCATCGACGCGACGGAGCTGTCGGGGCCGGTCAACGTCGTCGCGCCCGAGCCGGTCACCAACGCCGAGTTCACCCGCTCGCTCGGACGGCTCCTCCGCCGGCCGACGCCCTTCGCGGTGCCTTCCTTCGTGCTCCGGCTCCTCCCAGGCAAGATGGGCGAGGAGATCATGCTGGCCGGAGCGCGCGTCGTGCCGCGTCGCCTCGAGGAGAGCGGCTTCCGGTTCGCCCACCCCGACCTCGACGGCGCACTGCGCCACGCTCTCGGGCTGGAGCGCTGAAGCCACGGGTGCATGGCACGGTCCGGCCGTCCGGCGCGGACCCGCGACCCGCACGTGATACCGCCCTGCAGACCCTCGCGGAACCGCGCCTCGTTGCCTCGTGTTGGCACACTGACTATCTTCATGTGCTTTTTTCCCGACAGCGCCGCGGAAACCGGGGCGCCGACCGCCCCGTCACGCAAATCGCGTCTTCCGGCGGCGGCCGGGAGACGGAGGTACGATCATGAGCATAGAAGGCGCGCCGGTACGTGGCTACGCGCCCAAAGGCAAGAACACCGGCATAGTCAAGTCGAAGGGCACCGCGAGGCTGCCCATCCTCCAGGGCGAGGCCATCCCCATGGATGCGCGCAAGCCCGGATGGCTGAAGGTTCGCTCGCCGGGTGGCCCCAATTATCTCCGACTCAAGAAGTTGATGCGCGGCCAGCGCCTGCACTCGGTGTGCGAGGAGGCGGGCTGCCCCAACATCGGCGAGTGCTGGGAAGCCGGTACCGCCACGTTCCTGATCCTGGGCGATGTCTGCACGCGCGCGTGCAAGTACTGCGCGATCGCGCACGGGCTGCCGACCGAGCTGGATTGGGACGAGCCGCGGCGCGTTGCCGAGGCCGTGGCGGAGCTGGAGCTCGAGCACGTCGTCATCACGAGCGTGAACCGCGACGAGCTCGCCGATGGCGGCGCGGCGATCTTCGCCGAGACGATCCGCCAGTGCCGCGAGGCGCGCCCCGGCTGTACCGTCGAGGTGCTGATCCCGGACTTCAAGGGGGATGAGGACGCGCTGCGTGTCGTGGTCGAGGCACGGCCCGACATCCTGAATCACAACCTGGAGACGGTCGAGCGGCTGCACCCGTGGGCGCGGCCGGGCGGCCGGTACTGGCGCAGCATCTCGCTCCTCGGCGCGGCGAAGCGCATGGACCCGAGTATGCTGACCAAGTCGGGGATCATCCTCGGGCTGGGTGAGACGACGGATGAGATCCGGCAGGCGATGGCCGACCTGCGCAAGGCGTCGGTCGACATCCTGACGATCGGGCAGTACCTGCGGCCGTCGCCGCATCACGCGCCGATCGCGCGGTGGGTGACGCCCGAGGAATTCGCCGAATGGAAGCGGATCGGCGAGGAGGAGCTGGGATACCAGCACGTGGAGTCCGGGCCACTCGTGCGCTCGAGCTACCATGCGGAGAAGCAGGCGCGAACGGTGCAGGCCGGGGGCGTCGGCGAAATCCGCGAAGTCATGGAGGCGGACGTTCCGGCGCCCGCGGAGGTGATCTCCCCGGCGGCGACGTCCGGGCTGGTACAGATCGAGCCGCTGCGCCGGCAGGCGTAGCGGACAGGGGTGGCGTCGTCGACGGAAGGGCGTCGGCGCCGCGCCGAGCTACAGGAGACGAGGGAAGAGATGGCTGATGCGAAGACGGCCGCCCGGCGCAAGCCGGCCGGGCGGGGCCGCAAGGGAGGCGGCAATCTGGACGGTCTCGGCCGTGATGAGCTGCACCACCTTCTCTATCTGATGCTGCTCGGCCGACGCTTCGAGGAGAAGTCGGCCGAAGCGTACGCGATCGGGAAGATCGGCGGGTTCTGCCACCTCTACATCGGGCAGGAGGCCGTTGCGGTCGGTGCACAGGCCGCGCTGCGGCCGGACGACTACGTGATCGACGCCTACCGCGAGCACGTCCAGGCGCTGGCCAAGGGGATGTCGGCGCGGGAGGTCATGGCCGAGCTGTATGGCCGCATCGATGGCTGCTCCAAGGGGAAGGGCGGCTCGATGCACCTCTTCAGCGCCGAGCACAACTTCATGGGCGGCTGGGGGATCGTCGGCGGCCAGATCCCGATGGCGACGGGGATCGGCTGGGCGATCAAGTACCGCGGCGAGGACCGTGTCTGCGTCTGCTACATGGGCGAGGCCGCGGTCAACCAGGGCGCCTTCCACGAGTCGCTCAACATGGCCGCGCTCTGGAAGCTGCCGGTCATCTACATCGTCGAGAACAACCGCTTCGGGATGGGGACCGCGTGGGAGCGCGTCGCCTCCCTCTACGACATCTCGCAGAAGGCGAACGCGTACGCGATGCCCTCGGCCGTGGCCGACGGGATGGACGTGCTCGCCATGCGCCGCACCGTCCTCGAGGCGGTCGAGCGCGCGCGCAAGGACGGCACGCCCACGCTGATCGAGGCGCGCTGCTACCGCTTCATGGGCCACTCGATGTCCGACCCGGTGCACGGCGTCTACCGCACCAAGGAGGAGGTCGAGGAGGCGAAGCAGAAGGACCCGATCCGGATCTTCATCGACCGTCTGCGCGAGGAGGACATGCTCACGGACGAGGAGCTGAACGCGATCGACGCGCGGGTCCATGAAGAGGTCGAGGATGCGGCGGACTTCGCCGACAAGTCGCCGGAGCCGGGGCCGGAGGAGCTCTACCGGGACGTCTACGCACAGATCCCGGAGCACGGCCGGCTCTTCTTCGATTCCGGTTATCGGGCGGGGGAGGAGTGAGTCATGGCGGTCAAAACGTATCGTGAGGCGCTGAACGACGCGCTCCGCGAGGAGATGGAGCGCGATCCCGACGTCTTCCTCATGGGTGAGGAGGTCGGGCTCTACAACGGCGCGTACAAGGTTTCCAAGGGTCTGCTCGACAAGTTCGGCCCCAAGCGCGTGGTCGACACGCCGATCACCGAGCTCGGCTTCGCCGGGCTGGGCGTCGGCGCCGCCATGGTCGGGCTGCGCCCGGTCATCGAGTTCATGACCTGGAACTTCTCGATCCTGGCGACGGACCAGGTCGTGAACAGCGCGGCCAAGATGCTCTACATGTCGGGCGGGCTCTTCAAGTGTCCCATCGTCTTCCGCGGCCCCACGGGTGCGGCGCTCCAGCTCGCGGCGCAGCATTCGCAGGCGCTCGAGGGTTGGTACACGCACTTCCCCGGGCTCAAGGTGGTCACGCCTGCGACGCCCGCGGACGCGAAGGGGCTGCTCAAGGCCGCGATCCGTGACGACGACCCCGTCGCCGTCTTCGAGGCCGAGCTCCTCTACTCGCTGAAGGGCGAGGTCCCGGACGACGAGGACTTCATCATCCCGCTCGGCCGGGCCGACCTCAAGCGCGAGGGCGGCGACGTCAGCATCATCACGCACGGGAAGATGGTGCACGTCGCGCTCCAGGCCGCGGCGGTGCTCGAGAAGGACGGGATCCAGGCCGAGGTGCTGGACCTGCGCTCGCTGCGTCCGCTCGACATGGAGGCGGTCGAGGCGACGATCCGCAAGACGAACCGCGCGATCTACCTGGAAGAAGGGTGGCCGTTCGGCGGCGTCGGCGCGCAGATCGCGAGCCTGATCCAGGAGGAGATGTTCGACTACCTGGACGCGCCGATCCTGCGCATCACGCAGGCGGACGTGCCGATGCCGTACGCGAAGAACCTGGAGAAGCTGGCCAAGCCCTCGGTCGAGCGCGTGGTCGAGGCCTGCAACCGGGTGCTGTACCGGCGCGCGAGCTGATGCGCCGACCCCGGCGGGAGCCGGCTGGGACCGGCGCCCGCCACGCACCCGATGGTGGCGGAGTCCCGGTCGGGCCCGGCATCGGGCTTGGGCTCGGGTTGGTGCGGGACCGGAGGAGGATCAGGTAAGGGAATGGCAACGAAAGTCCATATGGAGGCCCTCTCGCCCACCATGGAGGAGGGCCAGCTCGTCCGGTGGCTCAAGGACGAAGGCGCCGAGGTCAAGGAAGGCGACATCCTGGCCGAGATCGAGACCGACAAGGCCACGATGGAGCTGGTCGCGCGCGGGAGCGGCGTGCTCCGCAAGCGCTTCATCGCCGAGGGCGAGACCACGCCGGTCGGCGCGGTGATCGGCGTGATCGCGGCGCCGGACGAGGACATCTCGGACATCCTGCAGGAGGCGCCGGCGGGCGCCGGCGAACCGACGCACGCCGCGCCGAGCGAGCCGGCGCCGGGGAAGACGCCGTCCGAACGGGACGCCGCGGCCGCGGGGCGGGCGCTCGCCGCGTCGGACAAGACCGAGCGTGAGCAGGCGGCCACCGGGATGCAGGCGGCGGTCGAGTCGCCGGACCGGCGGCCGACGCCCGCCGTCGGCACGACGCAGGAGCGCGCGCAGGGCGGTCGCGTCGAGGAGGTCGTCATGCCTCCGGAGGATGGGCGCATCAAGGCGTCGCCGCTGGCACGCAAGCTCGCCCGTGACGCGGGGATCGACCTCGCGAGCGTGCAGGGGAGCGGCCCCGGCGGCCGGATCACCAAGCGCGACATCGAGGCCGCGATCGCCGCGCCTGCTCCCGCCGCGGCTGCCGCCGCGCCGCCGGCGTTCGCGCCCGCCGCACCCGCGGCCGAGGTCGAGGACGTCCCGGTCACGCAGATGCGCAAGACGATCGCGAAGCGGCTCGTCACCTCGATCGGCCCCGTCCCGACCTTCTACCTCACGATCGAGGTGGACATGGGCCGGATGATGGAGCTGCGCAAGCGCGTCAACGAGCGGCTCGAGTCGCAGGGGATCAGGGCGTCGGTCAACGACTTCCTGATCAAGGCGGTCGCCGCGGCGCTCACGCGCCACCCCGAGGTCAACGCCTCGTGGCAGGAGAACGTGATCCGTCGCTACGGCCGGGTGCACATCGGCGTCGCCGTCGCGGTCGAGGACGGCCTGATCACGCCGGTCATCCGCGACGCGCACGCGAAGGGGATCGCCCAGATCGCTCAGGAGGTCAAGGAGCTGGCCGCGCGGGCGCGCGAGAAGAAGCTCCAGCCCGACGAGTACACGGGCGCGACCTTCTCGATCTCCAACCTCGGCATGTTCGGGATCGAGGAGTTCACCGCGATCATCAACCCGCCCGAGGCCGCGATCCTGGCCGTGGGCAAGGTAGAGGAGAAGCCGGTCGTCGAGAACGGCGAGGTCGTGGTCCGTCAGCGCATGCGCATGACGATGAGCTGCGACCACCGCGTCATCGACGGCGCCACCGGCGCGCGGTTCCTCCAGACGCTGAAGGATTACATCGAGGAGCCGATGATGATGCTGGCGTAGTCGGCCGGCGCACATCGCTAGGAAGAGGCGTACGGCGGATGCCTTCGGGTCTCCGCCGTACGTTTTTTCATCCCGGACCGCTCAGCGTTGCCCCTGGACGTCGCCGGCCGGCTCGTTCGCGGGTCCGCAACACCGCCGGCCGCGTCGCTCCCGTTGTCCCCGCGCCGCGCACGCGATAACTTGCGCACCGGTTCCAGCACAGGGACGCAGGCCGTCCGGCAGGGCGGCAGACGATAGTGCAGTGCAGCAACTCGAACCGCGAGGTGAGGCGTGGCGGAGAACTCCTTCGATGTGATCGTGCTCGGCGGCGGGCCGGGCGGCTACGTGGCCGCGATCAGGGCGGCGCAGCTCGGGATGAAGGTGGCGTGCGTCGAGGCGCAGAAGCTCGGCGGCGTCTGCAACAACTGGGGGTGCATCCCGACCAAGGCGATGCTCGAGTCGGCCAACTACGCGCGGCACATCACGGGCGGGCTGGGCGATTTCGGCATCACGGTCGGCGACGTGAAGCTCGACATCGGCGCGGCCGGGAAGCGCGCCGGCAAGGTCTCGGAGCAGGGTTCGAGGGGCGTCGCGTTCCTGCTCAAGAAGAACAAGATCGAGCACATCCAGGGGTGGGGCCGCCTGCTGGGCGACGGCAAGGTCGAGGTCGATCCCGGCACGAACGCCGGCCACGGTGACGAGAAGCCCGCGGGGAAGGGCGAGAAGCGGGTGATCCAGGCGAAGAACATCATCATCGCGACCGGCTCGCGGCCGCGCTCGATCCCGGTCCTGAAGATCGACGGCGACCGCGTCTGGAGCTCGGATCACGCGGTCTTCCCCAAGGCGCTGCCGAAGTCGCTCGCCATCGTCGGCGCGGGCGCGATCGGGATGGAGTTCGCCGACGTCTACAACTCCTTCGGCACCAAGGTCACGATCATCGAGGCGCTGGACCGGGTGCTGCCGAACGAGGATCCGGAGTCCTCGGCGGCGGTCGCAGCGGCGTTCAAGAAGCGCGGCATCGACATCCACGCCGGCGCGCGGCTCGAGAAGGCGGATGTCGGCAAGAACGGCGTCAAGCTGACGATCAAGACGAAGGACGGGAAGACGGAGACGATCGAGGCCGAGCGCGTGCTCTCGGCGGTCGGCCGCGCGCCGATCATCGAGGACATCGGACTGGAGAAGGCCGGCGTCAAGACGGAGAAGGGCTTCATCGTCGTCGACGACCTGATGCGCACGAACGTCCCGGGCGTCTATGCCATCGGCGACTGCGCGCGTCCGCCGCTCCTCGCGCACAAGGCGTCGCACGAGGGCGTCGTCGCGGCCGAGGTCATCGCCGGGCAGAGGAGCCACGGCGTCGACTACGCCAACATCCCGAGCGTCACCTACTGCCACCCCGAAGTCGCTTCCGTCGGGATGACCGAGGAGCAGGCGAAGGCGGCGGGGTACGACATCGAGGTCGGCAAGTTCCCCTTCAGCGCGAACGGGCGTGCGCGCACGGCGGGTGAGACCGACGGCTTCGTCAAGATCATCCGCGACAAGCGCTACAGCGAGCTGCTCGGCGCCCACATCGTGGGGCTCCACGCGAGCGAGCTGATCGGCGAGTTCGTCGTCGGCCGCCACCTGGAGACGACCGTCGAGGAGATGGACCGCGCCATGCATCCGCACCCGACGCTCTCGGAGGCGATCGCCGAGGCCGCGCTGGCCGCGGTCGGGCGCGTCATCCACATGTAGTCACGCCGGCCGGGCGCCAGGCGTTTCACCGGCGCCCGGCGACATCGCCGGGCAAGGCACCGGGCGCCGCACCGCTCCCGGTGCCGCGCTCGCGCCCCGGAATCCGGCGTCGACCGCGACCGGGGCGCGGCGCCGTTGTCCAGGACCACACACGCGTAGGAGGAAGAGATGCGCTGGCGCCCGCTCGGGATCGCGCTGGTGGGCGCGGCCGTCGCCTTCGGCGGCTGCGGCGACGACGACCGTGAACCTTTCGAGCCGCGACTCGACCCCGCGGCGGTCGCAGGGGTGTACGACATCACGCATATGACGTTCGACCCCGACGGCTCCGTGCCCGAGGTCGACATCGCCCAGCGCCTCGACCCGACGATCCGCCCCCAGCTCGTGGTCGCGCTCGACCTCACCTTCCAGCTCGCCTACATCGATCCGGCGACGAAGAAGATCACCACCATCGACGGGGAGTACGAGACGCTGCTGGACGGGCTGAGGCTCAAGTTCCCGTCGCGGCAGGCGTCGCAGCAGATCCTCCTGCCGCAGCGGCTCGACCTGACCTATTTCGAAGTGAGCGGGACTCTCGCCTTCGATGGCGCAGTCGACGCCGACCTCGACCGCCTGGTCGAGCTGGCGCCCGAGTACGCGGAGGAGCAGTTCCCGAACCCAGTCCGCGGGAGGCTGGAGATCGAGTTCACCCGACGTTAGCCCGACGAACAAGCGACGCCGTCGTAGCGGGCGAAAAGGACGCGGCCCCGGTCTGGTATAGCCCGGGGCCGCGTCGTCATCCACGAAACGTCGCGGACCTCACACCTCCACCACGATCCGCCCGGGGATGCCCTCGGCCAGCTCGCCGACGGCGGCGGCTGCCGGCGTGCCCGCGGCGCGGAGCAGCGCCAGCAGCTCCTCCACCTGCGCGGGCGCGACCGCGATGAGCAGCCCGCCCGACGTCTGGGCATCGCCCAGGAGCACGCGTAGCACCTCTTCGATCTCGCCCTCCCAGACGAGCGCGCTCTCCAGGTCCGCCAGGTTGCGCCGCGTGCCGCCCGGGACGTGGCCTGCCCGGGCCAGCTCCTCCACGCCCGGCAGGAGGGGGACCGCCGAGGCGACGATCCGCGCTTCCAGCCGGCTCGCCCGCGCCATCTCGTGCAGGTGGCCGAGGAGGCCGTAGCCGGTCACATCTGTCGCCGCGTGCGCGCCCACCTGGAGCATCGCCTCGGAGGCGCTGCGGTTCAGCGTGGTCATGCTCCGCACCGCCGCCTCGACCACATCCGCCGGTGCGGCGTCCCGCTTGATCGCCGTCGCCACGATGCCGGTGCCGAGCGGCTTCGTCAGGACGAGAACGTCGCCCGCGCGCGCCGTCGCGTTGCGCACGATGCGGTCCGGCGCGACCTCGCCCACCACGGACAGTCCGTACTTCGGTTCGGGATCGTCGATCGAATGCCCGCCAATCACCGCGACGCCCGCCTCCCGCGCCACCTCGCCGCCGCCCCGGACGATCTCGCTCAGCCAGCCATCGCCCAGACGCGCGCGCGGGAACGCCACCAGATTCAGGGCAAAGAGCGGCCTACCGCCCATCGCGTACACGTCCGAAAGGGCGTTCGCCGCGGCGATCCGGCCGAAGTCGTACGGGTCGTCGACGATGGGCGTGAAGAAGTCCACCGTCGCCACCAGCGCACGATCGGCGTCGACGCGGTAGACGGCCGCATCATCGCTGGTGGAGGCATCCACCAGCACGGCCGGGTCATCGAAGGGGACCAGGTGACGCAGGACCTGCGTCAACTCGGCGGCGCCGAGCTTACACGCTCAACCGGCGCCGTGCGAGAGCTGCGTCAGGCGCAGCCGCTCCCGCTGGTCCCGTGGTTCAGGGGTACGGTTGTCCATGGGCGGGAATGTACGGGTGTGGCCGCGATTGCGCTACGAAGGAGGCCGCCTTCGGCGGCGGGGGCGCGCGGGGGCGGCGGGCTTCGCCCGCGGGCGCTGCCGGCTTCGCGGCAGCGGGTGGGGGCCGCCTTCGGCGGCGGGATGCCGGCCTGCGGCCGGCGGACAACCCCCTTGTCCGGCGCGCTCCCGCGCCGTTACGCGGCGGAGACGTGCGGCGCCTTTACGCGGCGGACAGCCGCCCGGCTTCGTCCGGCGCGGTGATCGCGGCCTGGAAGAGAGCGCGCGCGGCCGTGTAGGCGACCTCGGCGGCGTCCGTCTCGAACTGCTTCAGCGCGATCTCGTCCAGGCACGCGATGTACTCCGGGTGCGCGCGTGCCTCCTCCAGCGCGGCCGTCGCCGATAGGCGCTTGCCGCGCGCCTCGGCCTCCGCCATCAGTCGGTCCCGCAGCTCGAGGTGCATCGCCTTGCGGCGGTTCTGAAGCGCCGTCAGCTCCCGGCGCTTGCGTGCCCACGTCATCCCCGTCTCGCGGATGTTCTCGATCAGCTCCCTGAGGAGCGACAGATTGCCGTTCATGCCCGTTCGTCCAACCATTTTCGGGTCCGATTTCGCCTCCGCCTCGGCCTCGCCACATCACGGCATCTGATACCCCGAACAGAACCCGAAGTGCGTGTCAGGACGAGGTTTACCGACGGTCGGAGTCGCCCCGCCGGCCGGGACTCGCCCACTCAGGATCCAGCGCAGTCGCTGTGGATGAACAGTGCACGACGGCGCCGGTCGGTATTCGCGAACCGGCGCCGTTCGGCACACCTGCACCGGCGTCGTTCGTCCCACCTGCACCGGCGCCGATCCCCGCCGCAGGGATGCCCACACCGCCGCCGCACCGATGCCGGGAATAATTGTTGCGCCCTTTCCTGAGTACGAACCCTTCCTCGGGGAGGCGAACGACATGTCGGATTTCAAGGACCAGATCGGGTCCGGGTTCGATGATGCAGGCGGGCCGCCCGAGTTCGACATGCAGGATGGGCTGGCGCTGGCGCTTTCGTATCTGGAGGACCCTTCGAACGTGCCGTGTCCGCACTGCGGGCCGAACACGATCGAGGTCGTCGCCTTCCTGGATGCGCCGAGCATGGAGCGGGGCACGGCGGTGCCGACGAAGCCGGAGGGGGACTACACGGTGGTACTGTACTGTCACAGTTGCGGCCGAGCGGCGGCGCTGGACCTGAGCCGGGACGAGGGGACGGGGGACAGGAACGCCGCGTGATGCGGGGGTGGCGGCCGGCTGGTTGCCGGGAGGAACCGGGGCGCCTAAACTTGGAGCCATGCGACAACAGCGAAGCCCCGGAACCGTGTGATACGCGTGTTCGAGACCATTCTCTGCACCCCACCGGAGGCCGCGCGGTGACCTCGCGCGAACTGACGGCCCGCGACCGATTCGCGGCGATGGTCCTGAAGCCGGAGCCGGACCTGGATCTGGCGGCGGCCGCGCTGCAGATCGCGGCGGAGGAGTACCCGCAGCTCGTGGCCGGGCCGTACCTCCAGCGGCTCGACCTACTCGCGGAGCGGGTACGCGACCGGCTGGACAACGAGACCGCGCCGCTCGTCGTGCTCCAGGAGCTGAACCGCGTCCTCTTCGAGGAGGAGCGCTTCCGCGGCAATGCGGAAGCGTATTACGACCCGCGCAACTCGTTCCTGAACGACGTCCTCGACCGCCGCGTCGGGATCCCGATTTCGCTCAGTCTGGTTTATCTCGAGGTGGGGTGGCGCCTCGGGCTTCCGTTGTCGGGCGTCGGCTTCCCGGGTCACTTCCTGGTCCGTTACGAGGGCGAGGTGGTGCGGGTGCTCCTCGATCCGTTCGATGGCGGTCGACTCCGCTTCGAGGATCAGGCGCAGGAGCTCCTCGACCGGGTGTACGGCGGGCTCGTGCGGTTGCAGCCGGAATTCCTCGAGTCGACCGGGAAGAAGGGTGTGCTGGTCCGGCTGCTCAAGAACCTGAAGGCGATCTACCTGAACGCGAGCGAGGACGAGAAGGCGCTGGCGGCGATCGAGCGGATCCTGCTGATCCGGCCGACCGCGGTCGGCGAGCTGCGCGACCGGGGGATGCTCCTGGCGCGCGCCGGTCGGGTGGGCGAGGCGATCGCGGATCTGGAGACCTACCTGAACGCCGCACCGGACGCGCCGGACGCGCGTCGCGTGCGCAACATGATCGAGCGGCTCGGCCGCGAATCCCGCTGATCCGTCCAGTCGACGGCCCTCGCTTCGCGTCGGAATCCAGGCATGAACGAAACGCAGTCGCTCGAAGCGCTCCACGAGGAGCTGGGCGCCCGGTTCGGCACCGTCGCCGGACGGCAGGTCCCGCGCAACTACGGCGATCCGGCGGCCGAGTACGACGCGGTCCGTCGCGCGGCTGGCGTGGCGGACCGGGCGGAACGTGTCGCGCTCCGCGTGTACGGCCGCGAACCCGTCAAGATGATCCAGGGTCTCATCACGAACGACATCGCCGGCGCGCCGGAGGGGCAGGGCGTCTATGCCGCGCTGCTCACGCCGAAGGGGAAGATGATCGCGGACACGAGGGTCTTCCGACGGCCCGGCGGCGAGCTGTTGATGGACGTGGACGCCGCCGCGCTGGACGGCGTGCTCGCGCACCTGAAGAAGTTCGTGCCGCCGCTCTTCGCACGGGTCGAGCCGTTGGACGGCGTGCTCCGCGTGCTCGGCGTCTACGGCCCGGAGTCGCGTGAGGTCCTGGCCCGCGCCACGGGCGCCGAGCTGCCGGCCGACCTCGCCGAGGAGGCGTACGTTACGGTCGCCTTCGGCGACGCCGAGCTGCTCATCACGCGCACGGGGTACGTCGGGGAGGAGGGGTACGACGTCTTCGTGCCCGAGTCGTCCGCGGCCGAAGTGTGGCGGGCGCTCATGGAGGCGGGCGCGCGGCCGGTCGGCCACGGCGCGCTCGAGGTGCTCCGCATCGAGGCCGGCGTGCCGCGCTGGGGCGCGGAGCTGGACGAGTCGGTGATCCCGATCGAGGCCGGACTGCGCGATCGGGCGATCAGCACGACCAAGGGGTGCTACACGGGGCAGGAGGTCATCATCCGGATCCTGCACCGCGGACGCGTGAACCGGCACCTGCGTGGCCTCACGCTCGGAGAGGAGCCGGCGCCCGCGCCCGGGACCGAGCTCTTCCGGGCCGAGGACGGCAAGTCGATCGGCCGGATCACGAGTGCGTGCGCATCGCCGTTGCATCGCCAGACGATCGCGCTCGGCTACGTGAGGCGCGAGATCGAGCCGCCGGCGGTGGTGCGGCTGGGCGCGGCGGACGGGCCTGAGGTGGAGGTTTTCGAGTTGCCGATCCCGATCGGGGAGTAGCGTGCCCGCGACGGCGCCCGGAGCCGGTGTCGCACCGCCCATCGCCGGCGCGAGCCTCAGGGCGCGGCTCGTCTCGCTCGGCCCAGGCGCCGTCTTCGCGGCGGCGTTCATCGGACCGGGCACCGTGACCACGGCGACGCTGGCCGGCGCGCGCCACGGCTTTACCCTCCTCTGGGCGCTCACCTTCTTGACGTTCGCCACTGTCGTCCTCCAGGAGATGTCCGCGCGCCTCGGCCCGGGCACGGAGGGCGGCGTGCGCGGGGCGGTAGGGGGCGGTGTGGAACGTGCGGTTGGGGTGGACGGGAGGACCGCCAGGGAAGGAGGGCGAATCATGAGCCGACGGTGGATGCCGCAGCCGAGCGAGCGTGCGGCATGGGAGTATCGCCGAGCGCACCGGATACAGGACTTCGAGCCGGTCGGTCGCTACGAGCGCGCGGGGTTCATGGGGCCGGAGGGCTACCGCGGGGCGTATGCGGACCGGCCGGAGTACCGCATGCCCCGAGGCATGCTCTACCCGCCGGAGCCGGAGGGGAGCGGCTGGCCGCACGAGCTGCACCACGTGTCGCGGGCGGTCACGGAGAGGCACCGCCGGGCGTTGCAGGACCGCGAGCTGGCCCGCGCCGTCGACCGTGCGCTGTACCTCGTGCTCCCGCAGGACCAGGCCGACCGGATCTCCGTATACGCTGACGACGCGGTGATCACCCTGGCCGGCAGGGTCGAGCACCCGGCGGTGGCCCGGGCGGCGCACGACGCCGCGCGTCGGATTCGTGGCGTGCGTCGAGTTCGCAACGCGCTCACCTGGTCGCGGCGTGGATCGATGCGGCCGCCGGGCCGGCCCCGGATGCGCCGGCGCGGCGGGCGATTTGCCCCCGAATTCCGCGGGGCGCGAACCGGTCGGCCTCACCCGGGCGGCTGGTAGAATAATGACTGACAGGGCCGCACGAGCCCGGGCTCGGCAGCCCGGGCTCGTGCGGCAGTGAACCCGGCCGGCTCCGTTGCGGAGACGGCCGGTAGGAGGACCGACATGAACAAGGGTGACGCGGCCCGCGAGAGCGCCGCGACCTTTCATCTCTTCACGTACGGCACCCTGCGGCGCGGCGGCTCCGCGACGGATCTGCTCGAGGGGTGCGAACTCGTCGCCACCACCACGGTCGGCGGCACCCTCTTCGACATCGACGGCGAGTATCCCGCGCTCGTCCTGGCGGGCCCGGGGCGGGTCGAAGGCGAGGTCTGGCGCTGCCCGACGTCGCTGCTCCCCCGCCTCGACGAGTACGAAGGCGTCGCCGACGGACTCTTCCGCCGGGTCGGCGTGCGCGCGGGCGAGTGGGCGTGCTGGACGTACGTGGCCGGGCCCAGGCTCGCCGGGCGCCTCACGCCCGACCGGCGTCTCGAAAGCAGCCGCTGGCCGGCCCGTTGACGTAAGTCCGTTCAACGGCTTACCCTTTCTGAGAGCGACCTTGGAGCGGACGATCGCGATGACGAGGACTCTGGCGACCCTCGCCCTGGCCGCGGTGCTCGTCGCCTGCGGCGACGAATCCACCGGGCCGGGCACGAACGACGCCGCGGCGGGCACCTACGTGCTCCAGTCGGCCAACGGCGAGGCGTTGCCGGCCGTCGCCGTCACGTGGGAGGACGAGAGCGGGACCTGGCAGGCGCGGATCCAGTCCGGCACGCTCACGCTCGGGAAAGACGGCAAGTACGAGGCGGGCTTCCGCGTCGACCTCCTCGTCGACGGCACGGTGAGTCTGGCCGACATGCCGTTCACCTACCAGGGCACGTACACCATCTCCGGGACGCGGATCACGCTGCACGCCGCCGACCCGAAACACGGCTCCACCGAGGGGACGCTCGATGGAGACGTCCTGACCGTTTCGCAGCCGATCGACGATCACGGCACCTTCACCGCGACCTACCACAGGGAGTGAACACGTTGACGACTCAGATGCACGGGGGCGGGGACGCGCCGGTCATCGAGCTGCGCGGCGTCGACAAGCGCTTCGGCAAGGTGACCGCCGTCGCCGGCTTGGACCTCGCGGTCCCGCAAGGCGCGACGTACGGGCTCCTCGGCCCGAACGGCGCCGGCAAGACGACCACGATCCGGATACTGCTCCGGATCCTGAACGCCGATGCGGGGCAGGTCCTGCTCTGGGGCCGGCCCGTCGACCAGGCGGCGCTGGACCGTATCGGCTTCCTCCCCGAGGAGCGCGGCCTCTACCGCCGCATGCGGATCGGCCGGCTGCTCGCCTTCATGGCGGAGATCAAGGGGATCCCGGCTTCGAAGTCGATGCCGCGCATCCGCGAATGGCTGGAGCGCTTCGGCCTCGCCGATCGCGAAAACGCGCGGCTCCAGGAGCTGTCGAAGGGGAACCAGCAGAAGGTCCAGTTCATCGCGTCCGTGCTGCACGAGCCCGACGTCGTGATCCTGGACGAGCCGTTCAGCGGACTGGACGTGATCAACCAGCAGCTCCTCAAGGAGATCATCCTCGATCTCAAGCGGCAGGGTCGGACGATCGTCTTCTGCACGCACATGATCGAGCAGGCCGAGCGGATCTGCGACCACGTCTGCATCCTCTCGCGGGGTCAGAAGGTCGTCGACGGCCCGATCGCCGATGTCAAGCGCCGGCACGGCGGCGAATACGTCGCGATCGCGCTGGAGCAGTGGACGCCGGAGTCGATGTCGCACCTGCGCGCCGCGCCGATGGTCGCGCAGGTCCGCGAGGACGGGCACGTCGCCGAGGTGCGCATCCGCCCGCACGCGACGGCGCAGGACCTCCTGCGCTACGTCGTCGACGCGGGGCTGCCGGTCCGGCGCTTCGAGCGCGTGGAGGCGTCCCTCGAGCAGATCTTCCTGGAGCGTGTCGGCGTCGAGGCCGCGGCCGGGCTGATGGAGGAGGTGGTGCATGTATAGGACGTGGTCCGTCGTCAAGCGTGAGTTCAACGAGATGGTCCGCACGAAGGCGTTCGTGATCGGGACCATCCTCGTGCCCGTCTTCATCGTCGGGGTCTTCGCGCTCCAGATCCTGTTCATGCGTCCGGGCGGCGGTGAGCGCACGATCGCGATCGTGGCCGAGAGCGACGAGGCGCTGGCCCGCGAGGTCGCCGCTGTCCTCGGCGTCGTGCCGCCGCCCGAGGAGGCACGGCGTACGACCCGCTTCCACGTCGAGGTCCTCCCCGTCGGCGAGGATCCGGATGCGACGCGCGCAGGGCTCGTCGAGCGCGTCCAGGCCGAGGAGCTGGACGGCTACCTCTGGCTCCCCGCCGACGTGATCGACGGCGCGCGGCCGCTCTACGAGGGACAGAACGCCACGAACATGATGGACCTCGCCCGGATCGAGGGTGCGGTCCAGATGACGGTGCAGGGGATGCGCCTGCGCTCGGCCGGGATCGACCCGGCGCAGGTCGCCTCCGCGCTCCGGCCGGTCCGGGTCGAAGCTCGCAAGATCGGGAGCAGCGCCGCGAGCGGCACGCCGGCCTCGCTCATCGCACTCACCTACATCGTCGGCTTTCTGGTCTACATGGCCGTCATCCTCTACGGCACCGCCGCCATGCGCAGCGTGCTCGAGGAGAAGCGCGACCGTGTGGTCGAGGTCGTGATGAGCTCGATACGTGCCGAGGAGCTCATGGTCGGCAAGGTCCTGGGGATCGGCGCCTCCGGGCTGCTCCAGATCCTGATCTGGATCGGCTTCGCCGCGTTCCTCCTGACCAACGGCGACGCACTCGCCGATAGGCTCGGCGGCGGCGCCATGCCGGAGCTGCCGGATGTGCCGCTCTCGGTGGGCGGCGTCTTCCTCTTCTTCTTCTTCGGCGGTTTCTTCCTCTACTCCGGCATCTACGCCGCAATGGGCGCCATCGCGACCACCGACCAGGAGGCGCAGCAGCTCCAGTGGCCGGTGTTCATGCCGCTCATCGTCGCGATCATGATGATGGGCGCGGTGCTCCAGGACCCGGACGGCACGACCGCCGTGATCGGCTCGCTCTTCCCGCTGACCGCGCCGGTCGTCATGCCGATGCGCGCCGTGATCGGCGCGGTCCCGGCGCTGCACCTCGTGATCGCGGCGCTCGGCGTGATCGCGACGACCATCCTGATCCTCTGGGTCGCTGCGCGGATCTACCGGGTCGGCGTCCTCGAGACCGGCAAGCGCGCATCCGCCAAGGAGGTCTGGAGCTGGGTCCGCGCACGTTGAGCCGGGATGCCGATGCACTCCTCGCCGCGCTCACACGGCGAGGAGTGCGTCGGATCCGCGCCGTCCGCCTGAAACACAACCGCAGTAGACTCCTTTCCGTCTCACGCGACGGAACGACGCTCCACGCACACATCGCGTTCGGCGACGCGCCGGAGGAGGTGCTGGACGCCGTTGCCGCCTTCCTCACCGCACGGCGCGGGAGCGCCGCGCACGCCGAGGCGGTGGCGGCGATCCGGGCGTGGGGCCGGCTCGCGCTCCCGACGGGGCCGGGCGGGCAGGGAGCACGGCCGATCGCCGAGCCGCGCCCCGGTCCCTGCTGCGGCACGCCCGAGCAGCGCCGCTTCCTCGAGGCCGAGTACCGGCGCCTGAATGCGGAGCGCTTCGGCGGCCGGCTCCCCGCCGACCTGCCGCTGCGCCTCAGCCGCCGCATGACGCGCCGCCTCGGCCACGTCCGTTGGCACCGCGGCGCCGATGGAACGCGCACCGTCGTCGAACTCGCACTCAACCCGGACCTCTTCCTGGCTGGAAACGAAGCGCAGCTCCGCGACACGCTGCTGCACGAGATGGCGCACGTAGAAGCGTGGCTGGAGCACGGGTCGTCCGGCCACGACGCGGTCTGGAAGCGCATCGCTCGGCGCGTCGGGTGCGAGCCGCGGGCGTGCACGCGCGCGCCGGTCCGCCGCCGCACCCCCGGCGCGCGTCCCACCGCCCGGGTGCCTTGACGCCGGGCGCCCGAGCGGCCTCGCCAACTCACCGGGTCACGCCCCTTCCGGCCTCAAGAGCAGCAGCGGTGCCGGGGTCTGCCGGAGCACGCTGTCCGCCACGCTCCCGATCACCATGCGCGTGACGCCGCCCCTGCCGTGCGTCGCCATGGCGATCAGGTCCGCGTCGACGCGCTCCGCTTCGTTCAGGATCGCGATCGCCGCCTGACTGTGCGGGACCACACGCGTGTCGACCTCGTGCCCTTCGACGCGCAGCGCTCGCGCGACCCGGTCGAGGTATGCGCCCGCCTCCTCCATCCGCTGCTTCAGGTCCGGGCTCGGGACGAAGGCGGCGAACTCGGCCGCCAGCGGCTCGACCACGCCGAGCGGCGGCACGATGCGAAGCAGCAGGAATTCCGGGCTCGTCGCCCCGGCCACGCCGACCGCGGCCGGGATCACCTCCTCGGCCAGGGCCGAGCCGTCCAGCGGGAGGAGCACGCGACGGAACGCGGCCAGCCGCAGCCGCCCGGACGTGCGGCGGCGCGGACGGATCAGCAGGACGGGCAGGTGGGTACGCCGCACCAACCCGTCCGCCACACTGCCGAGCCATGCGCGCTGGAGCCCGCCCCGGCCGTGCGTCGTCATCGCGATCAAATCTGCGCCGACCTCGCGGGCGTAACCCTCGATCGACTCGACGACCGGCCCGTCCACGACGGCGTGCGTGACGGTGATGCCGTAGTCGTCGGCCAGGCGCCGTGCGAGGCGTCTCAGGCGCGCGTCGATGCGCTCCCGGGCCCTCCGCTCTCCTTCCGCCTCCACCGGCGTCGAGCCGCCGAACGGCAGGATCGCGGTCGGGACGTGCACGCTCACCAGCCGAAGCACCGCGCCTTCGCGATGGGCGATCGCGCCCGCCGTGGGCAGAGCCTGCTCGCTGAACGCCGAGCCATCCAGCGGCACCAGGATCGATCGGATCATGCGGCCTCCTGCGTGCTCCTCGGCGTCCCATCGTCGCACAAGGGGTGCCGCACGGGTGGTGGCGCGCGGCGTGACGGGCGCCGGACCGCGCGTCCGGGGCCGCGCCGAAACTCGCCGCGCCGAGCCAGGAAGTTGCAATGCGCAACGCATTCGAACATCTTCTTCCGACTACTCAAGAAATGCATGCACTTGCGACGGCAGCATGATCTCGATCCTCGCCCTGGCGTTGGGCGCCGCGTACGCATGGGTCCCGGCGCCTGGTGATCGGCCGGTGGAGCCGGACCTCTCGCCCGGTGTGTCCTGGGAGCTCGCTCGTCACCGGGCGGGCACGATTTCCGACCTGCGCTACGACCTGCGGCTCTCGATCCCCGAGCAGCGGACGGAGCCGATCCAGGGGCGCGTCCGGATCCGGCTGCGGCTGAGCGAAGCGGAGTCGCCACTCGTCCTCGACTTCCGCCAGCCGGCCGACCGCATCGGCGCCGTCCGCGTCGGTGAGCGCAAGGTCGAATACCGCGCCGTCAACGGCCACATCGTCGTGCCTCCGGAGGCGCTGCGGCAGGGCGACAACCACCTCGAGATCGATTTCACTGCCGGCGACGAGCCGCTCAACCGGAGCGACGACTTCCTCTACGCGCTCTTCGTCCCGGACCGCGCCTCGCAGGCGTTCCCGAGCTTCGACCAGCCGAACCTCAAGGCTCGCTATCGCCTGACGCTCGAGATCCCCGCAGCCTGGCGCGCGGTCTCGAACGGCCGCCTCGTGCGCCGCGACGTCGACGGCGAGCGGGCCGTGCTCCGCTTCGCCGAGACCCGGCCGATCAGCACCTATCTCTTCTCTTTCGCCGTCGGCGACTTCCAGGTCGAGACGGCGGTGCGCGGCGGGCGCGAGCTGAACATGTACCACCGCGAGACCGACGCGCAGAAGATCGCACGCAACCGCGACGAGATCTTCGACCTCCAGGCCGCCGCCATCGCCTGGCTCGAGCGGTACACGGGGATCCCGTATCCCTTCGAAAAGTTCGACTTCGTCCTGATCCCCGCCTTCCAGTTCGGCGGGATGGAGCACCCGGGTGCGGTCTTCTACAACGCGTCGTCGCTCCTCCTCGAGGCCTCGGCCACACAGGCCCAGCGGCTCGGGCGCGCGAGCCTGATCGCGCACGAGACCGCGCACATGTGGTTCGGCGACCTGGTCACCATGGACTGGTTCGACGACGTCTGGACCAAGGAGGTCTTCGCGAACTTCATGGCGGCGAAGATCGTCAACCCGTCCTTCCCCGAGATCGACCACGATTTGCGCTTCCTCCTCGCGCACCACCCGGCCGCGTACCAGATCGACCGCACCGAGGGCGCGAACCCGATCCGGCAGCCGCTCGAGAACCTGAACGACGCCGCCTCGCTCTACGGCCCGATCATCTACCAGAAAGCGCCGATCGTCATGAGGCAGCTCGAGCGGCTCGTCGGCGAGGAGACGTTCCGGGATGGGCTGCGGGAGTACCTGCGCACCTACGCGTACGCCAACGCGACGTGGCCGCAGCTCATCGAGATCCTCGACCGCCGCTCGCCCGAGGACCTCGCGGCGTGGAGCGCGGTCTGGGTCGAGGAGCCCGGCCGGCCGACCGTCGAGACGGAACTCGACATCCAGGACGGACGCATCGCCTCGCTCCGCTTCATCCAGACGGACCCGCGTGACGAGGGCAGGATCTGGAGCCAGCGCCTCGACGTGCTCCTCGCCTATCCCGACACCGTCCGCATCATCCCGGTCGAGCTCGACGGGCCCGTGGTCGACGTCCCCGAAGCCAACGGCCTGCCCGCGCCCGACTTCGTCCTGCCCGACGGCAGCGGCGTCGGGTACGGGCTCTTCCTCCTCGACGCGCACAGCCGACGCCATCTGCTGCGGCACCTGCCGTCGATCCGGGAGCCGCTCGTGCGCGGCATCGCATGGATCACCCTCTGGGACGCGATGCTCGAAGGGATCGTCCCGCCCGGCGAGTTCATCGACCTTGCCGCCCGCGCTCTCGAAACCGAGGGCGACGAGCTGAACACCCAACGCATCGTCGCGTATCTGACCGGCGCGTACTGGCGCTACCTCTCCGCCGCCGACCGGGAGCGGCGCGCGCCGGAGGTCGAAGCGCTCCTCTGGCGCCACCTCGAACGCGCCGGCTCGTCCAGCCGCAAGTCGCTCTTCTTCCAGGCCTACCGCGACGTCGCGCTCACCGCGCCGAGCGTCAAGCGGCTGCACCGGATCTGGCGCGGCGACGAAACGGTTCCCGGCCTGCCCCTCGCCGAGAGCGACTTCACGACGCTCGCCCTCGAGCTCGCCGTGCGCGAGGTCGAGGGCTGGAGCGACATCCTCGAGGCCCAGCTCGCGCGGATCGAGAACCCGGACCGGCGCGCGCGCTTCGAGTTCCTGATCCCCGCACTCTCGGCGGATGCGGCGGTGCGCGACGCCTTCTTCGCCTCGCTCGCCGACCCGGAGAACCGCCGCCGCGAGGCGTGGGTGCTGACCGCGGTCTCCTACCTGCACCACCCGCTCCGCGCCCGGCACGCCGAGCGATACGTGCGGCCGAGTCTCGAGCTGCTCGAGGAGATCCGCCGGACCGGCGACATCTTCTTCCCCCAGCGCTGGCTCGATGCCACGCTCCGCGGGCACGGCTCGCCCGCCGTCGCCGCCACCGTTCGCGAGTTCCTCGATGCGAACCCGGAGCTGCCCCCGCGCCTGCGCGGCAAGCTGCTCCAGTCCGCAGACGAGCTGTTCCGCGCCGCAAAGCTGCTCCACACCGAGGACCGTTCGCCGGCGCCCTGATGCGCCGCCGATGGTCCACCTCGTCGATGCCAGAGGAATCCATTCTCCCTCCCCCCCGACATTGGTTTCGCCGATCTGGATGGAGACGGGGACCTGGATCGCCTCGCAGCGGCGGGTTACTACGAGATCGCGGTTTTCCTCAATCGGCGCGGCAGGTTCGCCCATCGGCATCGTTTGCTCTACTAGGGTGCGGCGGGGCGCCGGACCGAGATCGTGCACCCGTCCGCCCGGCCCCGACCCGATCGGGGCCCTCCCTTTTTCGTGCACGATGCACTATCTTCAATCAGGAGAACTCCCCTCGACTTCGGCCCTGCGGCGCTGATGGTGAACCGGCGCCGGGGGGCCGTCGCTTTCTCTGCATGCGCCGCCCGCGAAGTGGGACCGCGGGCGGCGTACGCGCAGCATCGGAGGCCCCCATGCTCGACGAGATCAAGGCCAGGATATCCGAGGAGCTCGATCGGCTCGGCCGCGAGCTGAGCGTCACGATCCCGAAGGCGATCCAGAAGGCCGTCGAACTCGGAGACCTCCGCGAGAATGCGGAGTACCACGCCGCGCTCGATCGCCAGAAGTTCGTCCAGGCGCGGATCAACCATCTGACGCAGCGGATGCAGGAGCTGTCGAAGATCGACGTGAAGTCGATCCCCGACGACCGCGTCGGATTCGGCTCGAGGCTGACCGTGAAGAACCTGGACACGGGCGACGAGTTCACCTACACCATCGTCGCCGGCGATTTCATGGACCTGGACGCCGGGCACGTCTCGATGTCCAGCCCCCTCGGCCGTGGGCTCATGGGTGCGAAGGTCGGAGAGACCGTCGAGATCGAGCTCCCGGTCGGCGTGCGCCGCTTCCAGGTCGTGGAGCTGACCACGCTGTCGCAGATGGTGGAGTGACGTCGTACCGGCCGATCGCACGGGCGCGGCGCAGGCCTGCCGGCCACGCGCCGCCCCGTGCTGCCGGGTACGTTCCCGCTAATCCGCCGCCATCCTCCGCTCCTCACCTCCTTCTCGCCGTCGCTCCCGCACGCCGCCCAGCTCGAATCCGATGCGACGCGGCTCGTTCGCGCGACGCTTCAGCTCCTCGGCCAGCCGCTCGTACTCGCGCTCGGTCTCGGGCGGCACGGAGGCGCGGACCTCCTCGAGCGCGTGCTCGAAGAAGCGCATCGGGACCTCCGTCGCCTCCATGTCCTCGCGCAGCGCCTGCATCCCTGCCCGGCGGACCAGGTCCTCGAGGTCCGCGCCTGTGTACCCCTCGGTCCGGTCGGCCAGTGCCTCCAGGTCGACATCCTCGGCCAGCGGCATGTCTGCGGTATGGATCTGGAGGATCTTGAGCCGCCCGTCCCGGTCGGGGACGGAAACGTAGACCAGTTCATCGAAGCGGCCGGGGCGGAGGAGCGCGGGGTCGATCAGCGTCGGGCGGTTCGTCGCGCCGATCACGACCACGCCCTCCAGCTCCTCGAGCCCGTCCATCTCGGAGAGGAGCGTGTTGACGACGCGCTCGGTCACGGCCGGCTCGCCCAGCCCGCCGCCGCGCTGCGGCGCGAGCGATTCGACTTCGTCGATGAAGATGACCGTCGGCGCGACCTGCCTCGCGCGCTGGAAGAGCCGGCTCACCTGCTGCTCGGACTCGCCGTACCACTTGGAGAGCAGGTCGCTCGACTTGGTCGCGATGAAGTTCGACTCCGCCTCCCGCGCCACGGCCTTGGCCAGGAGCGTCTTCCCGGTGCCGGGCGGACCGAAGAGGAGGAACCCCTTCGCCGGCCGGATCCCCAGCCGGTGGAACGCCTCAGGGTGCTTGAGCGGCAGCTCGACGCCCTCGCGGAGCAGTTGCTTCGCTTCCTCGAGCCCGCCGACGTCGTCCCAGCGCACGTTCGGCACCTGGATCATGATCTCCCGCAGCGCCGACGGCTGGACGCGCCGCATCGCGTTCTCGAAGTCGCGCGCCGTGACCTGGAGCCGCTCCAGCACCTCGGTCGGGATCTCGCCCGCCTCCAGGTTGATGTCGGGGAGGTTGCGCCGCAGCGTCTCGATCGCGGCCTCGCGGGCGAGCGCCGAGAGATCCGCGCCGACGAAGCCGTAGGTCGTGCGCGCCAGGTCGTCCAGGTCGACGTCCTCGGCCAGCGGCATGCCCCGGGTGTGGATCGCCAGGATCTCGCGTCGGCCGTCCTGGTCCGGGACGCCGACCACGATCTCTCGGTCGAAGCGACCAGGTCGCCGCAGCGCCTCGTCGATCGCGTCGATCCGGTTCGTCGCGCCGATGACGACCACGTTCTGCCGCGGCTCGAGCCCGTCCATGAGCGTGAGGAGCTGCGCCACGACCCGCCGCTCGACCTCGCCCGTGACCTGCTCGCGCTTCGGTGCGATCGAGTCCAGCTCGTCGATGAAGATGATCGACGGCGCCTGCTGCTGCGCCTGCTGAAAGATGTCGCGCAGCCGCTGCTCCGACTCGCCGTAGAAGCGGCCCATGATCTCCGGGCCGGCGATGTGGAAGAACGACGCGTCCGCCTCGTTCGCGACCGCGCGCGCGAGCAGCGTCTTCCCCGTCCCCGGCGGGCCGTGGAGCAGCACGCCCTTCGGCGGATCGATCCCGAGGCGCGCGAAAAGCTCGGGATGCTTGAGCGGCAGCTCGATCATCTCGCGGACCTGCTGGATCGTGTCGCCGAGCCCGCCGACGTCGTCGTAGGTCACGTCCGCGCGACGCGGCAGCTCCGCCGCCTCCACGTACTCGGGGAGCAGCTCGATCTCCGTCCCCTCCGAGACCTGCACGATCCCCTTCGGCTGCGTCGAGACGACGCGCAGCCGGATCTCCTGGAGCCCGAACGCCGGCTGTTCGAAGAACATACGGAAGATGTCCTCGGGGAACATCCCCGCCTCCGGCCCCATCGCCGCGCGGCGGTAGACGGACGTCGACACGACGTCGCCGGCCACGAGCGGCCGCCCGAGGAACGTCCGGCGCAGCATCTCGCCCGAGCCGGTGAGCCGCACGTTCTTCTGCGCCGGCGCCAGCTCGATGCGCCGCGCCGGCCGCACGTCCGCACGCCGGATCTCGACCGAGTCGCCGATCCCGACGTCGGCGTTCGCGCGTTCCAGCCCGTCCAGCCGGATGATGTTCAGCCCCTCGTCCTCGGGGTACGGCGGCACCGCGACCGCCGCGGTGCTCCGTTTGCCGACGATCTCGATGACCTCGCCTTCCCTGAGCCCGAGCCGCCCGAGCGCCCGCTGGTCGACCCGCGCCACGCCGCGCCCCACATCCTGCGGCTTCGCGCTCGCGACCTGCAGGCGGACCGGCTGCTCGTCGTCCCTGCGCTCCTGCTCGGCCATGACGGGCTCCTCCTCGGCGATCCGCGGTCTTTCGGCCCGCCCGATCTGAGCGGGCTCGCAGCGCCATTGCGAGCAAGATCCGTGCGGCCGGACGCGCAGAAACCGTCTCCGTCGACAAGTAGGCCCCCGTCCGTCCGAAGTAAGAGCCAGCAAACGGGTCGCGATCAACTTCTCACGCGCAAGAGTGTTGGACGCGCGCGGCGTGTAGCGGCGTCTCACTACGGCCATCAACGGACGAGGGAGGCAAACATGCTCAGCATCTTTTCGGGACGATCGGTGCAAGGGCGGGACCACGTGGCGCCGGCCCTCGCGTGTGTCGCCGTGATCGGGGTCGTTCCGGGCGTAACGACGCTCGGCGTGGAAGGGAATGCGACGGCCGGTTCGCGTCGCATCGGATCTATTGAAGGGCGATCGAGACGATCGGCGTCAAGCGGCTGGAGGCCGGCTCACGCCTCGACCAGCGCCTCGGGGAACTGGACCGGCAGTTTCTCGAAGTACGCCCGGTAGCGCTCGCGGAACGCGGGCGGCGGCGCGCCGTCGCCGGCGAGCTCGGGGTGGATGCCGCAGACGAAGTACATCGGGTGCGATTTCTCCTCCTTCGTCACGACCTCGCCGCGGCTTTCGCAGGTGAAGAAGTCTTTGACGCGGACGTACGTCCCGTGGGAGAGGTTGATGCGGTTCTCTCCGCTCGCGGCTTCTAGCCGCGCGGCGAAGTTCACGGTGTCGCCCCATACGTCGAAGGCGAACTTGTCGATCCCGACGACGCCCATGGCGACGGGGCCGGTGTGGATCCCGATGCGGATCGCGAGGGGGAGGCGCTCGTTCTCGGCCCGGCGCTCGACGGCACGGACGAAGTCGAATGCCGCGAGGACCGTGTCGACCGGGTGCGAGACGTCGTCGCGGAGCAGCCCGCCGGCGCACATGTAGGCGTCGCCGATCGTCTTCAGCTTCTCGAGGCCGTAACCGCGGGCGATCCGGTCGAAGTCGGTGAAGAGCTCGTCGAGAAGGCGCACCATGCGGTCGACGGAGAGGTTGTCGAAGAGGCGCGTGAAGCCGACCAGGTCGGCGAACATGATCGTGGTGTCGGGGTGGTACTTCGGGTCGACGCGCCCCTTCTGCCGCAGCTCGTCGGCCACACGGCGCGGGAGGATGTTGAGGAGCAGCGACTCGGAGAAGCGGCGCTGTTCGTCGATCTCTTCCGTCCGTTGCCGCAGCCGCGCGGCCATGTCGTTGAAGCTGGCAGCGACCTCGGCGAGCTCGTCGCCGGGGCGTACCCGGATCCGGTGGTCGAGGTCGCCCTGGCCGACCCGTTCGGCGCCGGAGCGCAGCGCGCCGATCGCGCCGAGCAGGTCCCTCGAGGTCGTGATGGCAAGGAGGCTGCCGAAGAGGGCGGAGGCGGCGAAGATGATCCAGAGCGTGCGAGAGAGGTCACGCTCCAATTCGACGAACGCCTCGCTGATCTGCGCGACGCGGGCCTTCTCGCGCTCGACCGCGGCCGGGACGTCGTGGTTGATCAGCTCGGTGGCGAGCGGGTGGACCGCGACGCTGACCGCGAGCGCGCGCACGGGGTCGATGCCGCGGCTGTCGTGGAACTCGCGCCAGCGCTCCACGAGCGTCGCGGCCTTCGATCGGAGCTGGTCGACCGCCACGCGCGCGTCGGGACTCGACAGCTCGTGCAGCCGGTCGAGGAGCCCGAGGATCGAATCCGTCTGGCCCCTGAACCTTTCACGCTCGCCGTCGCCGGGCGGTGGCCCTTCGACGCCGATCACCCCGGAGAGGAGCGTGAGCTCCCGGTGCGTCGACTCGAGCTGGTGCAGCGCTTCGAGACTGAGCGTCTGGCGCTCGACCGCGCGCCGCACCTCTTCGAAGACTTCGGCGCGCCGCGTGGCGGCGTGGTAGTACGTCATGACGTTCAGCGCGCCGATGGCGAGGAGCGCGCCGAACGAGACGATCAGCCGGATGCGGATCGAGCGGAGCCGGATCGCGGCGCCGAGGCGCTTGCCCGCGCGCCGGCCGATAGCCGCGAGGCGCAGGATCGGACTCATTGCAGCGGATAGCCGGGCTCGCCGGGGAGCTTGCCGTCGATGCGAAGCACGCGCAGCTCGGGGCCGACCTGATCGGCGGGGAGGAAGCTGATCGCGCCCGGCAGCGCGGCGACGAGCTGCCGCGCCGTCTCCGGGTCCGAAACGACGCGCGGGCCCGTCGCAGTCGCATCGCGGAAGATGCGTCCGAGCCAGTACTGCCTGAACTCCGTCTCGTCCATCTGATAGATCCGATCAAGGACCACGTCGCGTTCGACGGGGAGGGGCGTACGGACCAGGAGGACGACGCGCTCGTCGCCGGGCCAGACGGACTGCTCGCCCCGGAAGATGCGACGCAGCTCCGGGAGCGTGACGTCGCTCACCGGCGTGGCCGGGTGCACGACGATGGCCACGCCGACACGCCGGGGCTCGCTCGGGTTCGCCGCTGCTCCACGCCGGGCTGCGGCGGACGGCGGCTGCCGCCGAGGCGGCTGCACGGGCGAAGCATCGCCCACGGCGACTTCGGGGGCCGCCTTCTCCGCGACCTCTCCCGTCGCGGAGGTGTCCTGCGCGGACCGCTCGGGCGGCTCCGGCGGACCGGCCAGGAGCGTGGGCGGCCGCCCGTCGGGACCGGCCACGCGGAAGCTCGCTTCGACGTGGAGCGACGTCGTCCGATCGGCGCTGCCGATCCGCTCGTAGCGGAGCTCGGCCTTCAGCGCGCCGGTTCGCAGGAAATCATAGCGCACGCCGCCGATCGTAGCGTGTCGGTCGCGGAAGTCCCCTCCGTAGACCGGATCGTCATTGACCACGTTGAACTGCTCCAGGCGCACATACGGCTTGAGTCTGAGGTACCGCTCCGCGAGACGATAGCCGAATTGCGCCCAGTAGCCGCGGTTGACGTACTCGTCCGCATCGGCTTCGTGCCCGATGCGCACGTACTCGGCGGCCAGCTCCGCGCCGCCGCGGTCCAGCGCCGCGTGCGCCGTTAGGATCCGCACGTCGACCTCGCGGCCATAGAGCGTGAGGGGCCGGTCGCCGTATACCGCGCCGCCGACGCGCAGGCCATCAAGCTCACGCGGCAGCGCCGCGAGGGCGAGCGACCAGGCGCGGTTCCCGTCGAGATCGCCCCCGTCGCCGGGGCCGCCGGAGGCCGGCTCACGGCCGTTGCCGTACGCCGCGCTCGCCATGAACTCGAATGCGCCCGCGGAGCGTCGGCCGTCGGCCCGTGCGCCGACCATGTGAATCGGCAGGACGCCCATGTCCGGGTTCGCGATGACCGGGATGCTCACGCTCGTCCGGTTCCACGAGCCGGGTGCGTAGGTGGCGGTCCAGTAGCTGATCGGCGAGTGGAGACGCCCGGCGGCGAGGGTGAGGTCGTCGCGCGCGGCCCAGCGCACCGCGATGCGCTCGAAGGTCGCGTCCAACGTGCGCGCACGCGTGACCAGCTCGGCGAAGAGGCTCCAGCGGTCCGCGACCGCGTACTCGCCGGCGGCCCGGAGCGTGCCGGGGAAGAAGCCGGCGGCGCGCTCGTACTCGCCGGCGACGTACTGGAAATCCGCGTGCGCAGAATATCGGAACGGTGCGGCCTGGGCCCGAGCCACGGCCGGGCCGCCCAGCAGGAGCAGGGCCGCGATCACGGCAGCGCGCATGATGTCCTCCCAAGAGTGACGCCCGGAGGGGCACCACGCAGGTTCGGCGGCCGCATCACCGACCATGACCTACGGGTCGAAGAAGGTAAATCCGCGCAGAACCCCAGACAAGAACGAAGATCCGGAGCGATGTGCAACCCTTTCGGCCTTCGTGGCTTCTAAAGGGGTGAAGGCGGGATCGAGCGAAGCCGTACCGTTGAAACCGATCCGCGCCCTCGTCCGTATGGGCGTGCAACCCGGAGCCGGACGGCACCGGACCCCGACGGGCTCAGATTCCATGACGACGCGGCTCGGCCGCTTCAACGATAGAGGATGCCTCGATGACGATGAAGCTTGATCCAGTGATCCAGGTGGCGGTGGCTAAGACCTTGGGAAGCGTGGTCTTGTACGTTGGCGCAATGGCTGCATTGATGTATCCAGTACTGGACGCTGCCGGCTACCTGGCGTGAGCGGCCTGGAACGGCCGATTCGAATAGATGGAGGGCGGGACCCGAAAGGGACCGCCCTCCGGCGCATCATACGGCGCAGTCCACCCGGATGGCCGACCCGCTCGCACGGGATCCCGCTGCCGCGCAGGACATTCGGGGCTTCAACCCCGTCGCGCCGGCAGCGCCCTGGCGATCGCGTCGCGGAGCGTGGGGTCGTTCGAGGTCAACGGACCCAGGTGCCGCCACGCGACCCTGCCCTCCGAATCGATCAGGACCGTGAGCGGCACGCCCGGAGCGGGGAAGATCGACATGATGCGCTCGCCCGGATCACGCAGGATCGTGTAGGTGATCCCGTACTCGGCGAGGAAGTCCCGCACCAGCTCGTCCGCGCCGGCCGCATCGGTGCTGACGCCGACGACGCGCAGCCCCGCGCCTTCGAACTCCTCGTGCAGCGCCTGGAGGTCGGGCATCTCCTGGCGGCACGGCGGGCACCAAGTCGCCCAAACGTTGAGGAGGACGGCGTTGCCGCGGAACTCGGCGAGCGAGACGGTGTCGTGGTCGAGGGTGCGCGCGGCGTAGTCGGGCGCGATCGATCCAACGGCGCCGGCGGGCGGCGGCACGTCCGCGCATGCGGTCAACAGCGCGCCCGCGGCGAAGGCGAGCGCCAGGCCCTTCCAGGACATCATCCCTCCAATCATGCAAACGCCACGGAGACCGACGCGCCACCGGGGCCTCCCACCCGGCCGGGCCGAGTCCGGATCCCGGCGGCGCCGGCGTCCGATGAACAGCTACCCGGCTCCAGGAGGTATCGTTCGCCGCGGCGAGTGGATTGGCAAGGTGCGCTGGGCGGATTGCCAAGCTGCGCCGGGCGGATTGGCAAGGTGTGCCAGGCTGCGCGGGTTCGCAATCCCGGGAGGCCGGGCCCACGCGACGTGCGGCTGTGCGTCGAAGTGATCACCATCCATACCGATGAGCGCTGTCGTACGCATACGGCGAGCGTCGGCGTACGCCATTGCACCACCTGCGGACGGACGTAAGCTCACGGCCTGTCGGCACCCGAGCGGGCTTGCACCGGCGCACGCAATGCCAACAATCACGCGCGCAGGCATCAGTCCACGCCTGCAGCCTCACCTTCTCCGTCGCCGTCGTCCGGGGGGCCGGCGAGTCGGTCCTTGCACACCTCGCGCAGCACGGCGGTCGCGTAGCATCCGGGCGGGAGGGTGAATCGGAATTCGAGGTAATCGCCCGCCTCATCGTGGCCGGGCTCGACGGACACGTCGCGGAGCGGGAATCGGAGCGCACGCCTGCCGCCACTCACGCGGAACGGTCCGGTCGACGGGAAATCCTCGAGCCGCCGGTCGGCCTCGCGCAGCACGGTCTCCTCGATCTCGCCGGGCATGCCTTCCGCCCGACGCATCTCGGGGCCGGGGAGCGGGCCGGTCGGCGAGATCTCGAACGCGTCCGCACGCGGCTGCTCGGCGGCCGCGTCCTCGACCCGGAAGACCCCGCCGGTGTCGTGCTTCACGGCCAGGTCGCCGTCGAGGATGCGGTCGAGCCCGTCGATCCGCCGTGCGAGCACCTCGTTGAAGAGCCAGGACTGGTAGGCGTTCACGAAGAGGCGCAACATGCGACGGTCGAACGCGCGGAGCGCGCGGCGGGCGTTCCCCTTCTCGCGCGCCATCGCGCGCGAGAGCCGGGCGTGCGCGGCGTAGGCTCGCGGCCAGAGCGTTGCGGCCGCGGCGTAGTCGCCCGCCTCGAAGGCGCGCCGCGCCTCGAGTACGGAGCCGGTGTCGTGCGGCCCGGGCGCGCCCGCAATGAGTGAGACCGCGCCGTCGAAGTCGCCGTCGACCAGGCGGCGGCCGATCTCCGCCGTGTCGCCGCGCACGCCGAATCGCTGGGCGCCGAAGTAATTGGGCACGCCCCGGCTCGCGAGCACCTCGAGGACGTGGTGCACGTCGCTCACGCGCGCGAAGTCGACGTCGCGCAGACGGATCACGAACCGGTTCGCCGAAAGGTGCCCGATCCGCAGCTTGCGCGGGTGGCGGGCCACGGCGAGGACGCGGATCCGGGGGAGGTCGAGCGCGGCGATGCGGTCCGGGTCGACGTGCTCGATGCTCAGCGTCTGGCGCGTGACGGCGCGAGCGTCCTTCAGGCCGGCGAGTCCGATGTCCCGCGGGCGCACGCCGAGCGCGCGGGCGATGTCGGCCACCGCTTTGTGCGTGGTCAGTCCGGCCTTCTCGATGGTGAAGTGGACGTGGTCGCCGTGGCCTTCGGGTTCGTAGAGCGGGACCTCTTCGACGACGAAATCCTCGTAGCGCGCCTTGAGCGTGCCGGGCACGGCGGGGACTTCAGCGGTCAGATACGGCCACGGCTCCGCGCCGGGCGAGAGGAACGCGGGCGTGCCCGAAACGCGGCCGGCCGGGTCAGCGGGCGCCGGTGCGACCGAATCCACTCTCCGGTCGTCGTCGCGTGCCGAGTCGGTCACGGCGAGAGCCGCTCGATGCGCCAGCCGCCGTCCGGCAGGCGGGTGTAGCGGAGACGGTCGTGGAGGCGGCCCGGACGCCCCTGCCAGAACTCGATCGCATCGGGGTCGAGAACGAAGCCGCCCCAACGATCGGGGAGGGGGACGTCGCCATCGGGGAATCGCGCCTCGGCCTCACGGTGGAGCGTCTCGAGCGTCTCGCGGTCCGGCACCGTTTCGCTCTGTCGCGACGCCCACGCCGAGAGGCGGCTCGCGAGCGGGCGGCCGCGGAAGTACGCCTCCGACTCCTCGCGCGACACGCGCGCGACCGTGCCCGTGACCCGTACCTGGCGGTGCAGCTCGGGCCAGTAGAAGACCAGCGCCGCGTGCGGATTCGCCGCCAGCTCCCGCCCCTTACGGCTCTCGTAGTCCGTGTAGAAAGAAAATCCGCGCTCGTCCAATCCCTTGAGCAACACCATGCGCGCCGACGGCCGGCCATCGGGCGTCGCCGTGGCCAGCGTCATCGCGTTCGGCTCGACCACGCCCGCACTCAACGCCTCCTCGAACCACGCCCGGAACTGCGCGATCGCGTCGGGGTGAACCGCTTCTTCCAGGAGCGGCGTCCCGGCGTATTCGCGGCGCAGGTCGGCGATGGATGGGGGCACGGTGGACCTCCTTGGGTTCGGATTTGATGCTGTGGAGATAATGTAATATGAGGTTGGTGAGGCGCGCATGCGGGGGGCGCGGGGGCGCGCCGTTCGGCGCACGGGGGCGGCCGGCTGTACCCCGGCGGGGGCGGCGGCCGTCGGTCGCGGGGCCAGGGGAGGACCAACAAATCCAGCGGACAGAGCGCTAGGGCGGCGGATGGCATGGAATGTGGGTCCCGCAGCGGCGTCGCGGCGGTCGGAGTGGTGGGCGACGTCCCATCCAGACATGGGTTGGTCGCGGCTTGCGGTGGGTTCGTGCGGGTCGCCCGGTCGCGCCCGTGGCGAAGGTGGCGGCGCTCCGGTGCCCGCATGGTTTGACGATTCCTGCGGTTGCGCGCTATTCTTTTGCCATTCCCACTCAAACGTCCCATCGCACCGGAGTGAGCCCAATGCGTCGGATGCTTGTCTTGTGCGCGACGCTCCTGCTGATCCCGGCCGTCGGCCTGGCGCAGGGTACGGATGCGCGCCGAGCGTTCACCCCTGCCGACTGGTATCGCGTCACCACACTCTCCTCGCCCGCGTTCTCGCCGGACGGGAAGATGATCGCGTTCACGGTGACGACGGTGGTGGAGAAGGAGAACCGGCGTCACAGCGAGGTTTGGGTCGCGCCGGTGGACGGCGGTGAGCCGTACCGCGTGACGTCGCCGGGGACGGAGAGTTCGAACCCGCGGTGGTCGCCGGACGGGAAGTACCTGTTCTTCACGTCGCGGCGTCCGGGCGGCGAGGGGTCGACGTGGGCGCTGCGGATGGACCGGCCTGCCGGTGAGGCGACTCAGGTGGAGGGTTATCCGACGGGCTCGACGCCGCGGGATGGTCGCTTCGCGGTGTGGACGGCGCCGGCGGAGCGGGATCGCGAGTCGGCCGGCGAGAGGGCGCCGAACCCGTACGCGAAGATGCAGCCGATGGCGCGCCCGCCGCACGGCTCGATCACGAAGCCGCTCGATGCGGCGCGCTTCGACGGCCGGCACATTGTGGAGCTGGGCTACAAGCGGAACGGGCCGGGCTTCGTCCCGAACCCCGCGGAGGCGCGGCAGTGGCGGCCGGCGCAGCTCTGGATGCAGGCCTACGGCGATACGGCGAAGAAGATGATCACGAATGCGCCGTACTCGCATCGGGGCGCGGTCGTTTCGCCGGATGGGAAGTGGATCGCGTTCGTCGCGGACGCGCAGCTCCGGCCGGATTCGGTGGTGCAGGCCGAGCGCGACTCGCTGGCGCTGTTGCCGTACGACGCGGAGCGTGACGAGGCGCCGCGCAACGATGCGGACATCTACGTGATCTCGATTGACGGCGGCGAGCCGCGGAAGGTTGCCGAGCTGATGGGGAGCGAGCGGAACCTCGCGTGGTCGCCGGACGGCCGGCGGCTGGCGTTCATCTCGAACGGCGGCATTCGCACGGCGCAGAACGAGCTGTACGTGATCGACGTGCGGGGCGGCGAGCCGGTCAAGGTGCTGCGGAACTGGCCGTACGAGGTGAGCAGCTTCGAGTGGATCTCGAACAACGAGATCATCTTCACGGCGGCGATCGGCGGCCGGGACGCGGTGCTCCGGGTGTCGGCTCGGGGCGGCGAGCCGCGTGAGGTCGTCTCGGGGCGTCGCCGTTTCTTCGGCGTGAGCTTCGACAAGGATTACCGCCGCGTCGCGTTCGTCGCCTCTTCGATCGACCGGCCGACCGAGCTCTACATCGCGGGGACGGACGGGCGGAACGAACGGCGGCTGACGGGCTTCAACGACGCGCTGGTGGCGGAGATCGAGTTCCCGACGGCCGAGCGCTTCACGTACGAGTCGGTCGGCGGGCGCGAGATCGAGGCGTGGCTGATGTACCCGTACGGCTACGAGCCCGGGAAGAAGTACCCGCTGGTCCTCTACATCCACGGCGGCCCGCACTCGCGCTACGGCGAGAACTGGTTCGACGAGTTCCACAACATCGCGGGCGCGGGGATGTGGGTGCTCTTCACGAACCCGCGCGGCTCGAGCGGCTACGGCGCGGACTTCACCTACTCGACGCGCGGCGACTGGGGCGGCGACGACTACCTCGACATCATGAAGGCGGTCGACATCGCCGCGGCGCGGGCCGACGTCGACTCGACGCGCATGGGCGTGACGGGCGGCAGCTACGGCGGCTTCATGACCGCGTGGATCACGACCAAGACGGACCGCTTCAAGGCCGCGCAGACGGACCGCATGATCAGCAACTGGTGGTCGTGGTACGGGAGCTCGGACGCGCAGGGGCTGACCGAGTTCGAGTTCTTCGGCAAGCCGTGGGACAACCCGGCGATGTACGACACACTCTCGCCGATCCGTTTCGCGAGGAACGTGAAGACGCCGACGTTGATCGTGCAGTCGGAGGAGGACCACCGCACGCCGATGACGGACGCGGAGCAGTGGTTCACCGCGTTGAAGAAGCACGGCGTGCCGGTCGAGTTCGTGCGCTACCCGCGCTCGACGCACGACCTCTCGCGCACGGGCGAGCCGTGGCTGCTGGTCGACCGGCTCGGGCGGCTGCGGCAGTGGTTCGAGTACTGGCTGAAGGGGGAGGACGCGGCGACGGTCGCGGCGGACGGCGCGCCGTAAAGAGGCGCGGCGCACCCCGCGGGGCACGGTTCGCCACCGACTCTACGGGGTGCGCCGGCAAGCCGCGCCGCCCGTCCGGAACCGGCCGGCGCGGTCCGTGCGGGAGTTGCACGGCGCGTCGTCCAACGTTCTCTTGGGTCCAGCCCCGCGTGAAGCGGCCGCGGGGCCGGGTTCCACGAATCACAGCCGTCGCAGCAAGATGGACCGAAAGATCTTCGCGATCGTCGTCGCAGCTCTGGTGGCGACCGCGGGCGTGGCAGAGGCGCAGAGCCTGCGGGGCTCGCCGGCCTCGCTCACGCGTCAGAACCGCCAGGCCGAGCTCCACGATTTCTCCTACCTCGACCACCCGGACGAAGTCCGCCGCTTCGTGGCCGCGGGGCTGCTGGTCCCCGTACAGGAGAGCTCGGTGCTGAAGTTCCGGCAGGTGTCGTATCCGTACACGCGGCCCGAGGTCAAGCTGTTCCTGGAGCGGCTGGCGCGGCAGTACTACGACGCTTGCGGCGAGCCGCTGATCGTGACGAGCCTGGTCCGGCCGAGCGCGGCGCAGCCGCGCAATGCGTCGGAACGGTCGGTCCACCCGACCGGGATGGCGGTGGACATTCGTCGCACGACGGACCGCGCATGCCGCCAGTGGCTGGAAAACACGCTGCTGCACCTGGAGGCGCGGGGCGTGCTGGACGCGACGTACGAGCGCAATCCGCCGCACTACCACATCGCGCTCTTTCCGCGGCCGTACCTGCGCTACGTTGGCGTGAGCCCGGAGCAGCTCCGGGCGAGTCCGCCGCCGCCGGAGGAGCTGCCGAAGGTGTCGGAATACACGGTCCGCCGCGGCGACAGCCTCTGGACGATCGCCCGGCGCTTCGGCACGACGGTCGAGGCGATCCAGGCGGAGAACGGACTGCGCACCTCGCGGGTAGTAGCGGGACAGGTGCTCCGCATCCCCGGGGCACCGTAGGCCGCGCGCCGCGCGGGGTCATCGACGAGCCGGCGGCGCCGGCCGCTCGTGAGGCGGCGCCGCACCGGTCGGCAAAGCCGAAAGGCCGGAAAGAACGGGGCCGCCCGTCACCATGAACGCGAGCGGGTCCCGGTATGCCCGATAAGATCCTACCCCACGTCGTGATCCTGGGCGGCGGCTTCGCGGGTCTGCGGACCGCGCGGGCGCTGCGCGACGCACCGGTCCGGATCACGTTGATCGACCGCAGCAACCATCACCTCTTCCAGCCGCTGCTGTACCAGGTCGCGACCGCGTCGCTCTCCCCGTCCGACATCGCCAGCCCGATCCGATCGATCCTGAAACGCCAGGAGAACCTCGAGGTCTGGATGGGCGAGGTGGTGGACGTGGACGTGGAGCGGCGGATCGTGCGTCTGCGCGACGGCGAGGTCCCTTACGACTATCTCGTCGTGGCGACGGGCGTGACGCATGCCTACTTCGGTCGCGACGACTGGGCGCCGCATGCGCCCGGCCTCAAGACCGTCGACGACGCGCTAGAGATCCGGCGTCGCTTCCTGCTGGCTTTCGAAACGGGGGAGCGCGAGGCGGACCCGGCGGCGCGACGTCGCCTGTCGACCTTCGTCATCGTGGGCGCGGGTCCGACGGGCGTCGAACTGGCCGGCGCGATGGCGGAGATCGCCAGGCAGGTCATGCCGCGTGAGTTCCGTTCGATCGATACGACGACGGTGCGGATCCTCCTGGTCGAGGGTGCCGACCGCGTGCTCCCCGGCTACCCGCCGTCGCTATCCGAGAAGGCGCGGCGCCAGCTCGAGCGGCTCGGCGTCGAGGTCCGGACCGGCGCACGGGTCACCGAGATCGAGGAAGGCGCCGTCTGGATCGGCGACGAGCGGATCGAGGCGGGGAACGTCTTCTGGGCCGCCGGCGTCGCCGCCTCGCCGTTGGGCGCACGGCTCGGCGCGGAGACCGACCGCGCGGGGCGGGTCAGGGTCGCGCCGGACCTGTCCGTCCCCGGCCGCCCCGAGGTCTTCGTCGCGGGGGACCTGGCTTCGATCGAGCAGGACGGCCGGCCCGTCCCCGGCGTCGCGCCCGCCGCGATGCAGATGGGCCGCCACGTCGCCCGCGCGATCCGCGCCGACCTCGAGGGGAAGACGCGGCCGGCGTTCCGCTACTTCGACAAGGGCAGCCTCGCGACGATCGGCCGCGCGGCGGCCGTCGCCGAGATCGGCGGGCTGCGCCTCAGCGGACCCATCGCCTGGCTGGTCTGGGTCTTCGTCCACATCCTCTACCTGATCGGTTTCCGCAACCGCGCCGTCGTCATGGTGCAGTGGGCGTGGGCGTACCTCATGTACCAGCGCGGCGTGCGGCTGATCACGGGCGGACGGACCGTGCAGCTCAGCGAGCCGCGCGTGGTCCCGGGATTGCGGCAGGAGGCGGGGTAGAGGGAGACGGGGCCGCGGTAGGCCGGGCGATCATATCGACCGGTCGCGCGCCCGTGCACCCGCACCCGAGGAGGCGCGCATGCGGATCAGCTCACCGGAATTCGAGGACGGCGGCCGGATCCCCAAGCCCTACACGTGCGAGGGCGAGGGGATCTCGCCGCCGCTCGTCGTCGAGGACGTCCCCAAAGAGGCGATCAGCCTCGCGCTGATCGTGGATGACCCCGACGCTCCCCGCGGGAGTTTCGACCACTGGGTCATCTGGAACCTGCCCGCAGACATGCGAACGCTGCCGGCGGCAATCCCGGCGGAGCCGACCGTCGAGGGGCTCGGCGCCGCCGCTCAGGGCGAGAACGACTTCGGCCGCATCGGCTACGGAGGCCCCTGCCCGCCACCCGGGAAGCCTCACCGCTTCCGCTTCCACGTGTACGCCCTCGACACCACGCTGAGCCTGAACCCCGGCGCGACGCGGGACCGCGTCGAGGAGGCGATGGAGGGTCACATCGTGGACGAGGCCGAGATGGTCGGGGTGTACGGGGGTGGGGGACGCGCGGGGTGGGGGTGGTGGCGGGGGCTGGGGGGGGGGGGGCGGTGGGGGGGGGGGGGGGGGCGGGGGTGGGGGGGGGGGGGTGGGGGGGGCGGGGGGGGGGCGTGGGGGGGGGGGGGGGCGGGGGG
>CAYPGK010000025.1:0-39780 GCA_964410055.1 uncultured Gemmatimonadaceae bacterium
CCCGGACGCACGGCCGCGTGCCGGCCCCTCAGCCGATCCGACCGAGCCGCGCCGGCGACACGGGCGCGTCGGGCCCGCCCCTACCCCACCGCCCCCTGCACCGCCCGCACCACCGCCGGATATGCCTCGTACACCCCCCGCGCACTCGCGAGCTCGAGCCGCTCGCGATTGGTGTGCGCGAACCGCTCGTCGCCCGGCGCGAACCCAATGGTCGGGACCCCGTGCACCCCGCACGCCTGCCCCCCGTCGGTCGCGAATTGCCACGGCCGGAGTGCGGGCCGGCGCCCCGTCTCGCGCTCGATCGTCGCCGCCGCGGCCGCGGCGACCGGGTGGTCCGGCGAGATCAGGAAGCCCGGCGTGAAGAGCCGTCGGTCTTCCTCAAGGCCCGTGTACGTGCGCTGACGGTCCACGTTGAACCGGACCTCGAGGCGGCACCCCTCGGGAAGGCGAACACGTGGCGCGAGGAAGGATTCGAGGTCGCTGAGGACCTGGTCGGCGGTCGCGCCGGGGAGGACGCGCCAGTCGACGGTTACGCGGGCCAGGTCCGGGATCACGTTGTTGCTGCGAGGCAGCGTCTCGACGCGGGTCGGCGCGAGCGTCGCGCGGCCGAGGACCGGGTCGAAGCCGAGGCCGGCGGCGAACTCCTCGAGCGCGGGGATCAGGGTGGCGAGGGCGCCGAGCGGGTTGCGCGCGCGGTCGGGCGCGCTCGCGTGGCCAGCCACGCCGTGGACCTCGACGACCAGCTCCGCGCGGCCGCGGTGCCCGATGCAGACGTCGCCTGCGGTCGCCTCTCCGATGATCACGGCGCCGGGGCGGAGGCGGCCGGACTCCATGAGGTGCGCCATTCCCCACCCGCCACGTTCTTCGAAGACGGTGAAGGCGACGATGACGTCGCCCTCCGGCCGGCGCTCGATGAAGTGCGCGGCCGCGTAGAGCTGGATCGCGAGCGGGCCCTTGATGTCCATGGCGCCGCGGCCGTGGAGGAAGCCGTCGGCGACGACGCCTTCGAACGGCGGATACTCCCACCCTGCCGGGTCGCCGACGTCGACGACGTCGAGGTGCGAGCAGAGCATGACCGGGGGCGCGTTCCCGCGTCCGGCGATGCGTCCGATGACGTTGCCGACCTCGTCGGTCCACACGTCGTCGAAGCCAAGCGCCTCGAGCTCGCCCCGCACGCGCTCGGCGACGTCGCCCTCGCCGCCGGGCGGGCTCGGGATGCGGATGAGGTCGCGGGCGAAGGAGATCACACGGTCGAACGAAAGGTCGGGCATCAGGCGACTCCACGGTTTTCGGTCCATGGCCAGGTGTGGCCACATCGTACAAAGGGGCCCGGCCAACCGGCCGGGCCCCGATGTTCGCGTGCCGATCGTGCGATCGGACGATCCCGTTTATCCGAGGAACGCCCGCACCGCCTCGACGACGCCATCCCAGATCATGCCGAGCGTGTCGGAATCGCCGCCGTGCACCCGGACGAACCAGGGCGCGAGCACGAGCGAGACGACGCTCATCAGCTTGATCAGGATGTTCATCGACGGGCCGGACGTGTCCTTGAACGGGTCGCCGACGGTGTCGCCGACGACGGCGGCCTTGTGCGAGTCCGAGCCCTTGCCGCCGTAGGCGCCGCCCTCGATGTACTTCTTGGCGTTGTCCCAGGCGCCGCCGGAGTTGGCCATGAAGAGCGCCATCAACACGCCGGTCACGGTCGCGCCGGCGAGGAGCCCGCCGAGCGCCTCGAGGCTGAAGTAGCCGACGACGACGGGCGCGATGACGGCGAGCAGGCCGGGCGCGATCATCTCACGCAGCGCGGCGCGCGTCGAGATGTCGACGCAGCGGGCGCTGTCGGGACGCGCGGTGCCCTCCATGAGCCCCGGGATCTCGCGGAACTGGCGCCGCACCTCGGCGACCATCCCTGCCGCGGCGCGGCCGACGGCGGTCATCGTGAGCGCGCCGAGGAAGAACGGCAGCACGCCCCCGATCAGCAGCCCGATCACGACCGCGGGGTCGACGATGTTGAGCCCCGTCTCGCCCAGGCCGACGGCGCTGGTGTAGGCGCTGAAGAGCGCGAGCGCGGTCAGCGCGGCCGAGCCGATGGCGAAGCCCTTCCCCATTGCGGCCGTCGTGTTGCCGATCGCGTCGAGGCCGTCCGTGATCTTGCGGACCTCGGGGCCGAGGCCGGCCATCTCGGAGATGCCGCCGGCGTTGTCGGCGATCGGGCCGTAGGCGTCGACGGACATCGTCACGCCGACCGTGGCGAGCATGCCGACGGCGGAGATGCCGATGCCGTACAGGCCGGCGAAGTAGTAGGAGACCCAGATCGCGAGGACGATCAGCAGGATCGGCGCGACGGTCGACTCCATCCCGACTGCGAGCCCGGAGATGATGTTCGTGGCCGAGCCGGTCTGGCTCGAATCCGCGATCTTCCGGATCGGCTTGGCCGCCGTGTAGTACTCGGTCGCCAGACCGATCAGCACGCCGGTCAGCGCGCCGGCGAAGATCGCCCAGAACGGCCCCGAGACCGGGTAGGCGCGCGCCTCGACCGGATCGAAGATCTCGAAGCCGAGCGCGGTGACCACGAAGTACATGATCACGACGAACAGTCCGGCGGCGATGAAGGTGATGTTGCGCAGCGCCGCGGCCGGATTCGACCGCTCGAAGACCTTCATCAGCGCGATCCCGAGGAGCGACGTGACCAGGCCGACCATGATCGTCAGGATCGGCAGCGCGATCGCCTCCGCGCGGCTCGCCGCCAGGATCGGGCTCGTCGCGCCGATCGCGATCGTCGCGATCACCGCGCCCACGTAGCTCTCGAAGATGTCGGCGCCCATCCCCGCGACGTCGCCGACGTTGTCGCCCACGTTGTCCGCGATCGTGGCCGGGTTGCGCGGGTCATCCTCGGGGATCCCCGCCTCGACCTTGCCGACCAGGTCCGCGCCGACGTCCGCGGCCTTGGTGTAGATCCCGCCGCCAACGCGGGCGAAGAGCGCGATCGAGCTGGCGCCCATGGCGAAGCCGCCGACGATCTCCGAGAAGCGGAGGAAGTCGGCGTCCGAGATCGCCTCGGTGCCCAGGAAGAAGTACCATACGCCGATCCCGAGCAGCCCGAGCGCGGCCACGGAGAGCCCCATCACCGCGCCGCCGAAGAAGGCGACCCGAAGCGCCTTGCCCTGCCCCTCGTCGCGCGCCGCAGCAGAAGTGCGAACGTTGGCGCGCGTCGCCGCCGTCATCCCGAAGAAGCCGGCCAGGATCGAGCTGAGCGCCCCGGTCACGTACGCCAGCGCCGTCGCACCGCCGACCGCGAGGTAGAGCAGGGCGGCCACGATGATCAGGAAGACGAACAGCACCGTGTACTCGCGGCGCAGGAACGCCATCGCACCCTCGTGGATGCGATCGGACAGCTCCCGCATGAGCTCTGTGCCTGTCGGCTGCTTCGCGATGTACAGGTACAGGACCAGCGCGCCTACCAGGCCGATCAGACCCAGCAGGGGCGACCACGTGGCCCACGTCATGAGTTGCGACACGGACGCCTCCGTTGGAGATGAACTCGATGTGTGAGGTGATTCCCTTTACCGATTGAAGCGATTCATCGCCGCTTCGATCCCTTCCTCGACCCAGACCCGGACCGCGTCCGTCAGCTCGGGCATGAGGTTCAGGATGTGCGCCTCTTCGTCACGGGACGGGGGGGCGAGGACCCAGTCGGCCAGGTCGACGCCGGGCGGCGGCCCGCCGACACCGATCCGCAGGCGAGCGTACTCGCGCGTGCCGAGCGCGGCCTCGACCGACTTCAGCCCGTTGTGTCCGCCCGCACTGCCCCGCGCCCGAAAGCGCATGCGCCCCGGATCGAGCGCCACGTCGTCGACGACGACAAGGAGGTCGCGCGAGACGTCGAAATCCGGCAACGTTCGGAGCGGCGCGACGGCCGCGCCGCTCCTGTTCATGTAGGTCATCGGCTTGACGAGGCGGACGACGTGATCGCCGACCCGTCCGGCGGCGACCCGGGCACGCCCTTCCCGGCGGAACGCACCGAAGCCCCACTCGGCCGCCAGTCGATCGAGCAGCCACCACCCCACGTTGTGGCGCGTGGCCTCGTACTCGGGGCCCGGGTTGCCGAGCCCGCAGATGACCTTCACGAACGCCCCCGCCCCGGATGCGCAGCCGCCTCGCGGCCGGCGCTAGTCGCCGGCCTCGGCCTCGCGCTTCTGGACCAGCTCCGGCTCGACCTCGCCGCCCACGCCTTCGGACGCCTCGGCGCCGGACTCCAGCGCCGCGACGGTCGGCGCGCCGACCGAGCAGACCGTGCCGTCCGGATCGCCGTGCAGCTCGACGCCGGCCGGGAGCGCAATGTCGCGCACGTGGAGCGAGTCGCCGACCTTGAGCGCGCTCACGTCGACCTCGATCGCATCCGGGATCTGGTCCGGCAGGCAGCGCACGGAGAGGGTGTGCAGGGCCTGCTCGAGGACGCCGCCCTCGCGCACGCCTTCCGCGTTGCCGACCAGGCGCAGCGGGACCTCGACGTTCACGCGCTCGCCCGCGTGGACCTGGTAGAAGTCGACGTGCAGCACCTCGGGACGATACGGGTGGTCCTGAACCTCGCGGACCAGGACGCGCGCCCCGGGCTTGCCGTCGATCTCGAGCTGGATCAGCGTGCTCTCGACCGCGATGCGCGAGAACAGGCGCTCGAGCTCGAGCGCATCCACCGAGAGCGCACGCGACTCCTCGCCGTGGCCGTAGACCACCGCCGGGATCCGGCCGGCCGCGCGCAGCCGCCGCGCCGCGCCCTTGCCCCGATCCTCACGGGACGTCGCCTTCAGAACGGCACTGGTTGCCATGTTCGTCTTCTCCTGCCGTCAGTCGAACAACTGACTGATCGACTCGTTCGAGTGTGTGTACCGGATCGCCCGCGCGAACAGCTCCGCGATCGAAAGGATCGTCAGCTTGGGGAACCGCTTTTCCTCAGGCACCTGCAGCGTGTTCGTGACGACGACCTCGATCAGGGGCGAGTCCTGGAGACGCTCGACCGCGGGGCCGGACAGCACCGGATGCGTGGCCGCGGCGTAGATCTCCTTCGCACCTCGTTCATGGAGCACGTCGATCACGCCGCGCAACGTGCCCGCCGTGTCGATCATGTCGTCCACGATCAGGCAGCGCCGCCCCTCCACATCGCCCACCACCGAGAGCACCTCGGCGACGTTCGCATGCGGGCGACGCTTGTCGATGATCGCGATCGGCGCGCCCAGCCGCCGCGCGTAGCCTCGTGCCATCTTCGCCGCGCCCACGTCCGGCGCGATGACCGTGAGATCCTCGAGCGCCTTCTTGCGGAAGTAGCCGGTCAACACCGGCGCGGCGTACAGGTGGTCGACCGGCTCGTCGAAGAAGCCCTGGATCTGGTGCGTGTGGAAGTCCATCCCCAGCACCCGGTCCACGCCCGCGGCCGAGATCAGGTTCGCCACCAGCTTTGCACTGATCGCCACACGCGGCTGGTCCTTGCGGTCCTGCCGCGCGTAGCCGTAATAGGGCACGACGAGCGTGACCCGCGCCGCCGAGGCGCGCTTGGCCGCGTCGACCAGCAGCAGCGCCTCCATCAGGTTGTCCGCCGGCGGCGGCGTCGGCTGGATGATGAAGACATCCCGGCCGCGCGCGTTCTGGTTGATCCGCACGAAGATCTCACCGTCGGCGAACCGCTTGATCGTCACGTCCCCGAGCGGCAGCCCCATGGACTCGGCGATTTCCTCGGCCAGGGCGCGGTTGGCCGTTCCGGCCAGGAGCAACATCGGTCCATGGAATCCGTGATCAGGCATCACCATCATCGGCTACCGGGATACATGTGACGACAGCCTTGAAGTGTACTGAAATGAGGGCAGTCGTGTCAACCGCTGGTGACGCCTCGACGTGCGTGAAGCGCGTCATGGACGGCGCGCGCGAGCGACTCGGGGGTGAACGGCTTGGGGAGAAAGGCGCCGGGGTCGCGTAGCGCGGGGTCGCTGAGCAGCTCGTCGTCGGCGTAGCCGGACATGTAGACGATGGCGAGATCGCAGTGCAGTGCACGGAACCGGTCGGCGAGCTCGCGGCCGTCGATCTTCGGCAGGACGATGTCGGTCAGGAGCAGGTCGATGTCGGCGGCGGCGTGGCCGAACCGGTCGAGCGCCTCGGTGCCGCTCGCGGCCTCGCGAACGCAGTAGCCCTTCGCCTCGAGGATGCGCCGGACGAGGGATCGGACGGCCGGGTCGTCCTCGACGACGAGGACGGTCTGGCCGTCGCCGCGGTATTCGGGCTCGAGCGGCGCGGGCTCGTGAGGGTCGAGGGGAACGCCGACGCGCGGCAGGTAGACACGCACCTCGGTGCCCTGGCCGACCTCGCTCTCGACGACGATGCGCCCGTCGTTCTGCTGCACGATGCCGTAGACGGTGCTGAGGCCGAGGCCGGTCCCCTTCCCCGGCGGCTTGGTCGTGAAGAACGGCTCGAAGATGTGCTCGCGCACGTCGGCCGCGATGCCGGCCCCGGTGTCGCGGACGGAGAGGACGACCCAGGCGCCGGGCCAGCCGCCGAGGTCGGCGCCGCGCGCGGGATCGTGCTCGGCGTTGGCAGTCGTGATCGTGATCCGGCCGCCGCCGGGCATCGCGTCGCGAGCGTTGAGCGCGAGGTTCATGAGGACCTGCTGGAGCTGGCCGGGGTCGGCGCGGACGTGGCCGAGCCGGGGCTCCAGAGCGGTGGTCAGTTCGACATCTTCGCCGATCAGCCGGCGGAGCATGCGGGCGGTGTCGACGACGATCGTGTTCAGGTCGATGACGCGAGGCTGGTAGACCTGCTTCCTGCCGAAGGCCAGGAGTTGCCTGGTGAGCGAGGATGCGCGCTCGGCCGCGTCGCGGATCTCCACGAGGTCGGGGCGCATGGGATCGTCGGCGCCCAGGTCGTCGAGGAGGAGGCGGGCGTGGCCCTGGACCGCGGTGAGCAGGTTGTTGAAGTCATGGGCGATCCCGCCGGCCAGCCGGCCGACGGCCTCCATCTTCTGCGCCTGCCGGAGCTGTTCTTCGAGACGACGGCGCTCGGTGATGTCGCGGAAGAACCAACCGCGCCCGTAGCGGACGCCGCCGGGTCCGTGGATCGGCGCCGCGTGCCATTCGAAGATCCGACCATCGACCAGGACGACTTCGCCGCTCGCTCTCGCGGCCGGCTGCGCGGCGAGCTCCGTCGTGCGGTCGAGGAACGGCTGAGGATCCGTGAGGCGCGTGAGAATGTGCCCGAAACACGCGTCCACCGTCGAGCCGACGGGGTCACCGGGAAAGCCCCACAGCGCAACGAAGCGCCGGTTCGAGGTCCGGACGACGCCGTCGTCGCCCGTCACGACGATCCCATCGATCGCGCCCTCGTGCTGCGCCTCGAGCAACGACTTCTGGAAGCCGAGCTCGGTGCGCGCCCGCTCGCGCTCCGCGATCGCCGCGGCGAGGATCTGCGTGCCCAGCGAGAGCACGACGATGAATGCCTGGAGGTAGATCGTGCTCTCGACGACGCCCTGCTGCGAGAACGGGCCGGCGCCGTGCATCGTCTCCCACGTCGCGATCGTGGCGATGACGAGGACCGTCGCGACCGAGCCGTGTTGCCCGAAGCGCAGCACCGTCCAGATCACGTACGGCACTGCCACGAAGGCGAGCGCGTACCCCGCGTGGGCAGCGGGGACGCGGGCGAAGGCGAGGAGGAGGACGGCGACGAGCGAGGTGATGAGCAGCGCGAATTCCGTCGAAGCGGCGCCGATCGGGCCCGGGCGCGGGCGGCGCGCCCAGACCAGGAGCGCCGGCGCGGCGACGACGGCGCCCGCGATGTCGCCGAGCCAGCGGATGCTCCAGCGTGCCGCGAAGCCGTCCCAGGAGCCGACGCCGGTCAGCGCGTCGAGGCTCAGGACGATCGTCGGGCAGAGCGCGGTCGTGGCGATGGCGACGGCGAGTAGCGCGAGCATGTCGCGGACCCGGTCGAACCGGCTGTCCGGCCCGGCGATCCGCCGGACCGCGAACGCGCCCACAAAGGCGCTGATCGTCGTCGCCGAGCCCATCGCCAGTGCGCTGGCGACGGCCGATCCACGGAACAGCCAGACCACGAGCTGGACGACGAAGATCGCGGGGAGGACGCGGTACCCCCAGAGGAGCACGGCCGCAAGGCCGACCCCGGCCGCGGGGCGGAACGTCGCAGCCTGCTCGACGAACTCCAGCGCAACGCCGAGCTGCACGGCAAGGAGGTAAAGCACGCCGGCGAAGAGGATGCGGGCGGGTTCGGGCACGGCCAACTGGCTCCTCCTTCGGGCGCGGTGCACCTGCGACGCCCGGTTCGCGAGATGGCAATAGGGGCCTGGCGGGCCCGCGTGGCGGGTCCGTTCGCTAAGGCCGATTCTCCAGCCGACAGCACTTCCGGGGAGCGGCCACTAGTATACGTCGACGCGCTTCGGATGGAAACGCCCATGGGTCCGGCCACCGCAAACTCGCGGTGACCGGACCCATGTGACCAGCATCAGCGCTCGCCACTGCGCCGATCAGGGCTGGTCGGTGCGCGCCATCAGGAACGAAGCCCGGCGTATCGCCAGCGGAAACGGTACCTGTCTTTCGGTCGAACCGTCCCGGTTGCCAGGAGCGTGCACGTCCCGGGGGAGGCGCCTTCCGGTGAGGCCACGCCACGGAATTGCCATAACCTGACAGATTCGAGGGAGGCCAGGGCGAACGCCCGTTTCAGCGGGAGAGAAGTTGCCCCGGCAGGGCTCGAACCTGCACTCTCACGGATCCAAAGTCCGGCGTGTTGCCAATTACACCACGGGGCACCGAAAACGACCACTAGTCTTGAAAAATAACGAAAAAGGGCGCTCCGATCAATTGCAAACTCCATGCGGTCGAGGCCTGCGGTGTCGATGGAAACGGGCCGCAATGCGCCGGGTCGGGCATTGGACCGCGCCGCACCTACGGCAGAGGGAGGCCGGCCGCGGTCGCGGTAGAGATGAGGCGGAGCCCCGTCCCGTGCGCGTGGAGCGCCGAGACCGCGTCGTCGCGCTGCTTCTCGTCGGGGAAGATGCCGAAGAGGGCGGAGCCGCTCCCCGAGAGGAGCGCAATGCGAGCGCCCGCCTCGGCGAGGAGTCGCTTGAGCTCGGCGAGTTCGGGGAACCGGCGGAAGGTGGGCGGCTCGAAGTCGTTCGCCGCGGCGCGCGCGACCTCTTCCCAGGACGCCAACGCGCCGAGCGGGATGACGGCGGCGCCGGCACGGGCTCGCGTTTCGGCGCGGTACGCGGCCAGGTCGCGATACGCTTCGGGCGTCGGGATCGCGAAACCGGGCACGGCGAGGAGGACCTGCGCGCGGGGCAAGGGCGGCAGCGGAAGGAGCCGTTCGCCACGCCCCCAGGCGAGTGCGAGCGGCGAGCGGCAGAGGAAGAAGGCGACGTCGCTTCCGAGGTCCGCGGCCAGCTCGACGAGCGCCGCGTCGTCGAGCGGCCGGCCGTGCAGCTCGTTCAGCGCGTCGAGCGTGGCGGCCGCATTGCTGGAGCCGCCACCGAGCCCCGCACCCGCGGGGATCTCCTTTCGTAGCCGGATCCCGACGTCGAGCGACTTGCCCGTCGCCCGTTCGAATGCGCGGGCGGCGCGGACGACCAGGTTGTCGTCGACGGGGCCGAGCTCCGCTCCCTCGACCTCGAGCCGGATCCCATCGCCGCCGGTCCTCAGCTCGAGCGTGTCGGCGAGCTCGAGTGCGCAGAAGAGCGTCTCGATCTGGTGGTAGCCGGTCTCTTCGCGGGCAAGAACGCGCAGCGTCAGATTGACCTTGGCGGGCGCGCGGACAAGGGTCGCCGCGCCGGGTCGCTCCGCGGCCGCGCTCACGGCCGCCCCTCCCTTCCGCCGCGGGCGGTCGGCGCCGCGTCCGCTTCGACTCCGGCCTCGACGGCCGCCTCGCTGCGCTCGACGTCGCGCCAGGAGAGGCCGACCTGCCACGTGTGGACGAGGCCCCAGAGGGTGACGGCGAGGAAGCCGCCCATGTGGAAGCCTATCGCGAAGCCGATCGTCTTCTCGAGCGGCACGCCGTAGATGTCGTGCAGCCCGAGCCGCGCGGCAGCCTCCCAGAGTCCGAAGAAGCCGGGCGCGGCCGGAAGCGCGACGGCGAGCGCGATCAGCGACTGGAGGAAGAGCGCTGCGGCGAACGGGACGTGGATGTCGAAGGCCTGGAAGCCGAGCCAGAAGCCGATGCCGGGAACGAGCCAGGTCCAGACCGACCAGTACGCGGCACGCAGCAGGAGGACCGGGTCGCGCAGCGAGCCGATCCCGGAGAGGAACGCCTCGAGCGCGCCGACGACGGGGCGTCGCAGCGACTCGGGGAGCACGCGTCCGGCCACGGCCTCGGCCGCGGCCACGGCACGGCGCGGCCAGGCGACGAGCGCGGCAAGGGCCAGGACGAGCGCAATGAGGAGTGCGATCACGACCCGGGCCGCGCCGGCCGGATCCTCGACGCCGACCGCTTCGAGCGATGGGAAGCCCGGGAGCGCCATCGCCAGGAAGAGGAACGAGACGACGATGAAGCCATCGAAGATCCGCTCGAGGACCAGCGTGCCGAGCGACGCGACGACGGGCACCGGCTCCATGCGCGAGAGGGCGTACGCCCGGGCGAACTCGCCGACGCGCGCGGGGAGCACGTTGTTGGCCATGAAGCCGATCATGGTCGCGCGGAAGCGGGACCGGAAGGCCGTGTCGCGGCGGACCGGCTGGAGGAGCGCCTTCCAGCGCCAGGCGCGGATCGCCATGGGCGCGACCGTGGCGGCGACGCCGAGGAGGAGGAGCCACGGGTTGGCGCGGCCGATCTCCGCGATCACCTCGCGGGCATCGACGTCGCGGAGCGTGTAGACGAGGAGCCCGACCCCGAGCGCGATCCCGACGACCGCTTTCCAATCGAGGCGGGAGCGGCGCCTGCCACGCGTCACGGCAGCCCCTGGCGGATCAGATCGTACAGCTCTTCGAGCGCCCGGAGCGCATCCTCGTGTCCGTCGAGCGCCCGCTCGATGACCGGCCGCAGCTCTTCGGCGCGCTTCAGCAGCGCGGGCCCGCGGTAGACGAGCGCCGAGACGGGCACGACGCCATCCGCGCCCGCGGCGGGGCGATGCGAAGCCGCGCCCTGCCCCGCCCCACCCGCGGCCGCACCATCGCCTTCCGCGGCGCCACGCGCCGCGGCGACGGAGACCGGCTGGTCCGACTCGACCGTCTCCCTGAGTTTGGGGAGCAGATCGAGCACCTCGGACGCGGTGGCGCCGCCGACCCGCGCGAGCGCGGTCTCGGCCATCTGCGCACTGCGTCCGAAACCGAGCCCGAGCGCGGTGTCGCGCAGCGCGGCGAGCGCACCCTGCAGCTCCCGGCGCAGCACGAGCTGGCGGTCCGGGGTGGCACGCTCGAGGTCGCCGGCCATGCGCTCGATCCGGCCGATGAGCACGCCGGCCTCGTGCAGGAAGAACTCGCCGACGTTCTTCGGCGGCTCGACGCCTGCCGGCATCTGCGCGCGCTGCGGCTCCTGGAGCACGCCGTAGCGGCCGAGCAGCCCGTCGCGGATGCGGCGGAGCGGCTCGAGCGACGGCGTCGTGGCGGGCGGCGTGCCCGCGACCATGCCCTCGACCGATTCGGCCAGAACGCGGCGCGCGGTGCGGAACAGCTCGAGCCAGTCCCCCTCGACGGGCACGTCCTGCCGCGCGATCAGCCTGCAGATCCGGTCGATCGCCCGGAGCGCCTCGGCGACGGGCGGCAGATCGTCGACACGCGTCGCACCGAGGAGCGCGCGCTGGCGGCGAAGGATCGCCTTGAGCGGCTCCCGGTTGCGCGGCTCGCGCACCAGCACCGGCAGGCACCGGTCCATCTCGGCCCCGATCGATGCGACCTCGCGGGCCGCGAAGTCCTGGAACTCCTCGTCCGCATCGGCCGCAGGGGTCGGCGGCGCGGCCGGCGCGGCGGGCTGGACCCAGCGGTCGAGCGCGCGCTTCGCCCGAGCGGCCCGGGCCCCACGGTCAGGCTGCGGCTCCGTCGACTCGACGAGCGCTTGCAGGTCGGCCACCGTGGACCGGACGCGGGCGGCCAGCTCCTCATCCCACGCCACGACGTCGCTCACGACGCCGCGGGCGACGGTCTCCAGCGCCCGCGCGACCGAGGCGACCTCCTCCTCCCGGGCCATCTGCGCGCTGCCCCGGAGGAGGCGCGCGACGCGAAGCAGCTCGGGCGCATCGAGCGAGCCCGTCGCCGCCGCCTCGAGCAGTTCTTCGAGTCGGCGGAGGCACTCGTCGGCTTCGGTCCGGAAGAAATCGCGAACGATCGCCATGGCCTCAGCCTTCCGGCGCGCCTATGGACATGCGCACGTGGCGGAGGAGCTCCTTCATCTCGCGGACCGCCCTCTCCAACCCCACCAGCACGGCGCGGCTCACCACGCTGTGCCCGATGTTCAGCTCCTCGATTTCGGGGATCGCCGCGACCGGCGTGACGTTTTCGTAGGTGAGACCGTGTCCGGCATGGACGTCGAGGCCGAGCGAACGGGCGCGGGCCGCGGCGCTCCGCAGGCGCTGGAGCTCCGCCTCGGCCTCGGCGGCCCCGCGCTTGAACGCCTCCGCGTACACGCCGGTGTGCAGCTCGACCGCATCCGCGCCCAGCTCGGCCGCATAGCGCAGCGACTCGGCGTCCGGATCGACGAAGAGCGAAGTCCGGATCCCCGCGGCCCGGAGCCGCTCGAGCGCCGTGGCGACCTTGCGGCGCTGCAGGTCGCTATTGAGCGCGAGCCCACCCTCCGTCGTCACCTCCTCCCGGCGTTCGGGGACGAGCGTCGCCTCCTTGAGGCGCAGCCCCGCCGCGAATTCCACCATCTCAGGCTCGGCCGCGATCTCCAGATTGACGCCGGTCCGGGCCGTCTCGACCAGGAGCTGCACGTCCCTGTCCTGGATGTGACGCCGATCCTCGCGAAGGTGGACCGTGATGCCATCCGCGCCGCCCAGCTCGACGAGCACGGCGGCGCGAACCGGATCCGGCTCATCCGTCCGCCGCGCCTGACGGACGGTCGCAACGTGATCGATGTTGATGTGGAGTCGCATTACTCGAAGGATAGGAGTGCTTCCAGCTCCGCCGCGCGTTGGGCGTCCAGTCCGACCGCCCGCGCCAGCTCGAGCGCCTGAAGGCCGAGCGCGGAATATAGCGTACGCTCCTGTGGTGACAACCGCGCGAGGTGCCGGCGCACGGTGTCCACGTCGCCGCGGGCGATTGGGCCCGTCAGCGCGGCGGCGATCCCGAGCTGTTCGAGGTTGTCGAGCGTGCCGCGCACCAGAGGCAGGATCGCGGGGAGCGCATCCGATTCCGGCACGCCCGCCTCGTTCAGGAGCCGGGCCGCCACGGCGACGAGCGCCACGAAGTAGTTGGACGCGAAGACCCCGGCGGCGTGGTAGATCGGCCGGAGCGACGGCGGCACCACGAGCGGCGTGCCGCGGAGCGCGTGGATCAGCCTGCGCCCCGCGGCGAGCGCCTCCGGCTCGCCCGCGAGCGCGAACGCCGCGCCGACCAGCCGGTCCGCTCCAGACCACGGATCGGCGACCGTCTGGAGCGGGTGCAGCGAACCGACCGCGTAGCCTGCCGCGTGGAGCGGCGCGAGCACTTCCGTCGTCAATGCGCCGGCCAGGTGGAGAGCGACGCAACCCGCGGGCGCCGGCCCCACGCTCGCCACCGCCCGCGCGACCTCTTCGAGCCGGTCGTCGGGCACCGCGAGGATCAGGATCGAGGTCTCGGGAGGGAGCGGCTGCGGGCCGAGCCGGTATTCGATCTGGCCACCGCTCCGGCTGAAGAGCGGGTGCGGCGGCGGGTCGACCTCCCGGCCGAAGAACGTCAGCCGCCGAACCTCTCCACTCGTAGCGAGCGCCGAGCCGAGCGCAAGCCCCATCCGGCCCGGCCCGACAATGACGATCTCTTCGCTCATGCCGCGCCCGTCACACCCACACCGACTCGCCGGAGCAGCCGCCCGATCGCCGGCCTGGGCAGCCGCGCGACGAGGTTGATGACCGTCCCCTCGTCCTCCCTCACCAGCACTTCACCCTCACGGTACACCACCGCCAACGCCTCACCGTCCTGGACCGGAATGCTGAGACGGACCTCCGGCCGCTGTTCGAGGAGCATTGCATGGACCGCCTCGCGCAGCGCGTCCAGCCCGCCCGCCTCGACGGCCGAGGCAAAGACGAACGGCTCGCGGAGCTCCATCCGGACCTGCTCCCGGAACGCCTCCTCCTCCTCGTGCGTGAGCTGGTCGACCTTGTTGAAGACCACGAGGATCGGCCGGTCGGCGACGCCGAGCTCGGCGAGCACCTCCTCGACGACCTCCTTGTGCTCCGGCCAGCTCGGGTGCGAGGCGTCGATCACGTGCAGCAGGAGGTCCGCCTCGCGCGTCTCCTCGAGCGTCGCGCGGAACGAGGCGACCAGGTCGTGCGGCAGCTTGCGGATGAAGCCGACCGTGTCCGTCACCAGCACCCGCGTCCCCGAGCCGAGCTCGACCTGACGCGTGGCCGGGTCGAGCGTGGCGAAGAGACGGTCCTCGACGAAGAGGTCGCTCCCCGCGAGCGCCCGCAGGATCGACGACTTCCCCGCGTTCGTGTACCCAACCAGCGCGACGCGGAACTCGCCCTTGCGCCCCTTGCGCTGCGTAGCCCTCCGCCGGGCGACCACTTCCAGCTTCTGGCGCAGGTCGCGGATGCGACGGTTGATCAGCCGGCGGTCCGTCTCGAGCTGCGTCTCACCGGGACCGCGCGTCCCGATCCCGCCTCCCGTGCGCTCCAGGTGGGTCCACATCCGCTTGAGCCGCGGAAGCATGTACTGGAGCTGCGCGAGCTCCACCTGCATCTGCGCCTCGCTGGTCCGCGCCCGCGTCGCGAAGATGTCCAGGATCAGCTCGGCCCGGTCCAGGATCCTGACCTTGAGCGCGTCCTCGAGGTTCTTGCCCTGCGCGGGCGAGAGCTCCTCGTCGAAGATGACGAGCGACGCGTCGGTCGCGCGGACGAGCTCCTTCAGCTCAGCGACCTTCCCTTCGCCGATGTAGTACTTGGGATGCGGCGTGTCGAGCCGTTGGAGCAGCGTGCCGACGACGACCGCGCCCGCGGTGTCCGCCAGCCGCGACAGCTCGTGGAGGTGCTCCTCCGCAGCGCGTGGAGACTCCCACTTCATGGGGGCCGAGACCAGGACCGCACGCTCGCGCGGCGTCTCGGTCGAAATCGGTTCGCTGATGAGAAGGCTCCTTTTCTGAGGGTGAACTTCCGTGGATGTACCCCCCGGCACCGGCTCAGTTCTGACCGATCACCGTGACCGTGCCCGTGCGGCTGTAGGGGACCTCCACGGACACCGGCTCCCGGAGGTAGACCGTGCCCCGTACCCGGTAATCGACCGTGCCCGTGCCGACGATGCTCCGGATCGCACCGCCGAGCCCGCGATAGGTGAATTCTACGGGGATCTCGATGACCGCGCTGTCGTTCGCGCCTACGCGGAGTTCCTCGGTGTACGAGCCCCGGGTCACGTCGATCCAGCGTCGGCCCTCGGACGTCGGCTCGGCCAGCTCCACGTCGTAGGTGAGCCCGGACGCTTCGAGGGCGAAACCGTTCGGGTTCACCACGCTGAGCCGCACATACAGCAACCCGCCTTCGAGGCCGATCCCGCCCAGGCGCACGCCTGCGACGCGGACTTCCGGCTCCTCGATCCGCGGCACGCACGCCGTGGCCGCGCCGGCCACGACGAGAGCGCACACCATCGCCGCGATCCGCCGCACCACCCGACTACTCGCTCCGTTCACCACCTCGCTCCTCCGCGCCCCGGTTCCTCGATTCCGCTTCGCGACGCCGCTCCTCCCACCACGCCAGTCGCTCGCCGATGCGCTTCTCGAAGCCGAACGCGCTCGGCGAGTAGAAGACCGTGCCCCGCAGTCGCTCCGGGAGGTACTCCTGGGGCAGGTAGTGGTCCTCGGAATCGAACGCGTACCGGTAACCCTGCCCGTAGCCGAGCCCTTTCATGAGCTTCGTCGGCGCGTTCCGGATGTGCAGCGGGACCGGCTCGGCTGGCGTCTCCCGCGCCGCGGCCCGTGCCTGACCCATCGCCTTGTAGAGGCGGTTCGACTTGGGCGCCGTCGCCAGATAGACCGCGGCCTGGCCCAGGGCGAGGTCGCCCTCGGGCGAGCCGAGGAAGTGGTAGGCGTCCCGGGCCGCGATCGCGATCTGGAGCGCCTGCGGATCGGCGAGCCCGATGTCCTCGATCGCCATCCGGACCAGCCGCCGTGCGATGTACAGCGGATCCTCGCCGCCGTCCAGCATGCGCGCGAGCCAGTAGAGCGCGCCCTGAGGGTCACTGCCCCGTACCGCCTTGTGCAGCGCCGAGATCAGGTTGTAGTGCTCCTCGCCGGCCTTGTCGTAGCGGGCGAAGCGGCGCTGGAGCGCCTCCCGCGCGGTCTCAGCGGTGAGGCGGCCCTCGCCGGCGAGGGTCGCGGCGGTCTCGAGCGCGTTCAACGCGCGGCGCGCATCGCCGTCGGCTTCATGGGCGATGAGTGCGATCGCCTCGTCGTCGACCTCGAGGCCGCGCCCGCCGAGCCCTCGCTCGGAGTCGGCCAGGGCGCGGCGGAGGATCGTTTCCAGGTGCTCCTCACCCAGCGGCTCGAGGACGAAGACGCGGGCGCGGCTGAGGAGCGCGCCGTTCACCTCGAAGCTCGGGTTTTCGGTCGTCGCGCCGATCAGCGAGATGGTGCCCGCCTCGACGTGGGGGAGGAAGGCATCCTGCTGCGCCTTGTTGAAGCGGTGGATTTCGTCGCAGAAGAGGATGGTGCGCGGACCGCCGGCGTTCCGCCGCGCCTCGGCCTCACGCAGGATCTCGCGGACGCGCGGCACGCCTTCCGTGACCGCGCTGAACGGGACGAAGACGGCGCGCGTGCGCTCGGCGACGATGCGGGCGAGCGTCGTCTTCCCCGTCCCGGGCGGGCCCCAGAGGATGAGGCTGCCGACCTCGTCGCGCTCGATCAGCTCGCGGAGCGCGCGGCCCGGGCCGAGGATGTGCTCCTGGCCGACGAACTCGTCGATCGTACGCGGGCGCATGCGCGCGGCGAGCGGCGCGCCGGGATCGAACCCGTCGCCCGGCGCGGCCGGTTCCGTCGTCGTCTCCTCGAAGAGCTCCAGTTCGTCCATCCTCTCATCGCCCCGGGCGCGGCCGCTCCGAACGCCGGCCGCGCGGCGGGCCCATCAGTGTCCCCCGATCAGCATCCGCACCAGATAATAAGATCCCGCGCCCATCAGGACGCCGCCCGGCACCATCAGCCCCGGCCGGTTCTGCGTCTCCGGGATCAGGTTCGATGCGGCGACGTAGATCGTCACGCCGGCCGCGAGGGCGAGGCCGTACTCGCCGAGCAGGCCGATCGCCGGCGTGACCGCGGCGCCCAGCACCGTCGCGAGCGCGATCGCGACGAGGGCGCCGAACGCTTGCCGGACCGTGTTCCCGCTGGCGAGCATCACGCTGGCGAGGGTGACGCCGGTCGGAATCTTGTGGAGCGCGACCGCGAGGAAGATCAACACGCCCAGCTCCGGGGCCGCCAGGAATCCGCCCGCAATGGCGACGCCGTCGAAGAAGGAGTGCGGGATCAGCCCGATGAGCGCCCAGACGCCGACGCCGCGCGAGACCATCGCCTCGACGTGCGTCTCCTCCCCGAAATGGAAGTGCGGCGTCATCACGTGCTGCGTCAGGTGCACGACCAGGTACCCGATGATCACGGCCGTCGGCCCGCCGCGCACGCCCATCGCGTCGGGGAGCATCTCGAGCACGGCGACGGCGAGCATGAACCCCGCGCCGAACGCGATCATCGTGTCGAGTGCGCCCATCCCGCGACGCGCCCGCGCGACCACCATTGCGCCGCCCAGCAGGTTCGCCGCGCCTGCGAGTACGGCAAACACCACCGGCTCGATCACTCCGCCACCTCCCGCCGCACCCGCTCCAGGAGCGCCTCCCTCGTGTTCAGTTCGGGGTCTTCGATCACCGCCTCGACGAGCATGCGGAGGATCTCGCCGAAGCGCGGCCCGGGCTCGAGGCCGATTGCCTGGAGGTCCCGCCCGTCGACCGCGAGACCGGCCGTATCCAGGACCGGATGCTCGAGGAGGATCCGGTGCATCACGCGCCAGCGGCCGGTCAGCTCCGACGCCCTCGCCCCGCCTCCGCCCGCGCGCCAGAGCGCGAAACGGAGCCGGAACAGGTCATACACCAGATCGACGCCGATGTCGCGCAGCCACCGCCGCACGCCCGCCGCGGGCGCGTCCGGCGGGAAGAGGTCCGACTGGTGCGCCACCAGCCGCCGAACGCGCGCCGTGTCCGCGTTCGACGCCTTGAGCCGACGCATGATCGCCTCGGCGATGCGCGCGCCCTGGACCTCGTGCCCCGTGTAACGCCACCCCCCGCGCAGGTCGCGCATCCGTGCGCCCGGCATCCCGACCGCGTGCAGCAGCGCCGCCATCCGCAGGATCGGCCGGGCGGTCGGCAGCGCATCGACCGCCAGGAGGCTGTGGGTCCATGCGTCGACGGGCGGCCGGGCCGAGACCGGTCCGGCCGCGCCTTGCCCGCCTCGTTCGTCGACTGGCGCGCCCCACACGTCGCTGCCAACCCGCGCGCGCCCTGCCTCACGACCCCCGCCCACGCCGATCACGCGGTCCAGCTCGGGGAAGAGTACCGCGAGCGCGCCGGACGCCGCATACAGCGAGAGCGCGCGAGATGCACGCGGCGTCTTGGTGAAGATCTTCCAGAGCTCTTCGCGGATCCGCTCGGCGGAGAGATGCGGGAGGTGCGACGTCGCCTCGGCGAGCGCGCTCCACGCCACGGGATCGATGGCCAGTTCGAAGTGGCCGGCGAAGCGGAGCGCCCGCAGGACGCGGAGGTAATCTTCCGCAAAGCGCTCGGCCGGCTCGCCCACGGTGCGCAGGCGGCCGGCGCGCAGATCCTCGAGGCCCAGGTACGGGTCGCGGAGCTCGCCCGTGAGCGGGTGCCATGCCAGGGCGTTGCAGGTGAAATCGCGCCGCGAGAGGTCCTCCTCGATCGTGTCCGCGAACTCGACCGTCGCGTGTCTGCCGAAGGTCTCGACGTCGCGGCGGAAGGTGGTCACTTCGTAGAGGACGCCATCGGCCAGGACGCCGACGGTGCCGTGCTCGATGCCGATCGGGACGGTGCGGCGAAAGAGGCGGCGCACCTCCTGCGGCCGCGCGCGGGTCGCCAGGTCCCAGTCGTCGGCGGGGAGGCCGAGGACGGCGTCACGGACCGCGCCGCCGACCGCCCACGTCTCGTACCCGGCATCCTCCAGGCGGCGGGCGATCTCGCGCACGGCACGCGGCGGATTCAGTTCCATTCGGCTCCGTGCCCGCTCACGCCCTCATCCACTTCCCGCCGAGCTGCTCCCTGTGCAGCTCTTCGACGTCGAGGATCTCGCGGACGAGTGCCTCGGTCTCCGGGTCGAGGTCGAGTTCCAGGAGCGCACGGCACCGCTCGACCTCCCGCGCCTCGCGCTCGCGGGCGACGGATTCCCACCCCTCGAGCCGTGCCGCCGGCGTGGCCACACTCCTCAGGTCCGCCAACGACTCGCCGAGCTCGAGGAGCCGCGCCGATAGACGCGAGAGGTGGTGCTGCTCGTCGGCGTGCAGCCCCGAGAGCCGCTCGGCCGTCGCGGCGTCGCCGGCCGCTTCGGCCTGCGAGGCCAGGGCGCCGTAGAAGAGCGCCTGCTCCTTTTCCGCCTCCCGCGCCCGGTGGAGCGCGTCCCGTGTCGTACGTTCCATGGATTCAGTACTCGGCCGTGCCGTGACCGGCCAGGCGGCTTTCGACGATGTCGCAGATCGCGTGGCCGATCGCGAGGTGCAGCTCCTGGGCGTGGGCGCCCTCCTCCGTCGGGACGACGAGGGCGACGTCGACCAGCTCGCGCAGCGGCCCGCCCCCGGCCGCCAGGAGCGCAACGGTCCGGGCGTCCACGTCCCGTGCCGCGCGCGCCGCCTCGAGCAGGTTCGGCGAGCGCCCGGACGTCGAGTGGAGGAACACGATGTCGCCCTCCCGGGCCAGGGCGCGGATCTGCCGCGCGAAGACCTGTTCGAAGCCGAAGTCGTTTGATGCGGCGGTAAGGAGCGACGTGTCTGTCGTGAGCGCGATCGCCGGGAGCGCGCGCCGGTCGCGGCGGAACCGGACGACGTACTCCGTCGCCAGGTGCTGCGCGTCCGCGGCCGAGCCGCCGTTGCCGCAGAAAAAAAGTGTGCCGCCTGCGCCGAGGGTGCGGAGCACCATCTCGGCGACCTCGGCCACCCGGCCGGACAGCTCACGCGCGGCGCGCGCGGCGGTCTCGGCCAGCCCCTCGAGGTGGCGCTCTACTTCGCTGACGAACGGACTCTTCATTCTCGTCCGGGGATCAGGGTCGCGAGCCGGTCGGGGCCGAAGGCCCGGGTCGTCGCCTCCAGCGCTTCGGGCCCGATCTCGGCCGCCGCCTCGCAGGCGTAGGTGAGGAGCGCATCGGCAGCCAGGAGGTCGAGTGCGGCCGCACGGCCCTCGGGCGCCTGGAGCGCGGCACGCAGCCGGTCGAGCGCCGCCGTGCCGAGCGCGGCCGGGATCGGCGGCACGCCCTCGACGGCCGCGCCGGCCGCACGCACCGCCTCGGCCATCCGCTCGAAGAGCGCGGCCGGCGGCGCGGGGCGACGTCGCTCGAGCCAGTCCAGCGTGCGTTCGTCCACGCTCATCCCTTCCCGAGGAGCTCGCGTACGATGGCGTCGGTGCGGCCGAGCGCCTCGCCGACCTTCGCCGGATCGCCCACGCCGCCCTGCGCCATGTGCGGCCGCCCGCCGCCGGAGCCGCCCGTCAACTGCGCGACCTCGCGGACCAGACGGTCGGCGCGAACGCCCTTCGCGATCAGGTCGTCGGTCACGACGGCGAAGAGCGCGGTCTTCTCGGGGAATCGAGCCGCCAGGACCGCGGCGCCGCTGCCCAGCCGCTCGCGCAGCCGGTCGCCGAGAGTGCGCAGCTCGTCCGAGGATGCGACGTCGACCTCCGTCGCGACGACGCGAGCGCCGTCGACCGCCGAGGCCGCCTCCAGGAGCTGGCCGACCACGTCCGCCGTTCCGGCGGCGCGCGCCCGCTCGAGCTGCCGCTCCAGCTCGCGATTCTCCTCGATGAGCTGCTCGATCCGCCGCAGCAGGTTGTCCGGCGACGTCTTGAGGAGCGACGCCGCCTCGTGCAGCGTCTCCTCCTGCTCGACCGCGCGCCGGTACGCCGCCGGGCCCGTGACCGCCTCGATCCGCCGCACGCCCGATGCGACGCCGCTCTCGCTCACGATCCGGAACAGCCCGATCTCGCCCGTGTGCCGGACGTGTGTGCCGCCGCACAGCTCCATGCTCACGCCGGGCACCTCGATGACGCGGACCACGTCGCCGTACTTCTCGCCGAAGAGCGCCATCGCGCCCTTCGAGACGGCCTCGGGGTAGCCCATGTAGTCCATGCAAACGTCCTCATCGGCGAGGATCGCGCGGTTGACCTCGTCCTCGACCTGCCGGATCTCCTCGCGCGTCATCGGCTTCGGGTGCGAGAAGTCGAAGCGCAGCCGGTCGGGCGCGACGAGCGAGCCGCGCTGGAGCACGTGCGTGCCCAGCACCTTGCGCAGGGCAGCGTGCAGGAGGTGCGTGGCCGTGTGGTTGCGCTCCGTGTCGTGGCGCGCCGGCTGCTCGACCGTCGCGGTCACGCGGAGCGGCGAGCGGCCGCCCGGGAAATCGCCTTCGACGTCGCCCAGGACCGCGACCCGCCCCGCAACGCGCCGCACGTCATCGACCTCCAGGCGCCAGCCATCGCCTTCGACCGCGCCGCGGTCGCTGACCTGTCCGCCCGCCTCGGCGTAGAACGGATTCTCGCGGAGCTGTAGCGCGAGCCGCCCGTTCAGGCGACGATAGGCGAGGATGTCGGTCTCGAGCGACGTCTTCTGGTAGCCAACGAATTCCTGCTCCGCCCCCGGGTCCAGTTCCTCCCACCCCGCGCTCAGCTCGTCGGCCGTCACCTCGAGCCCGGCCGCGCGGCGGTCCGCACGCGAGCGCTCGCGCTGCTCCTCGAGCGCCCGCTCGAATCCCTCGACGTCCACCGCGTACCCGCGCTCGCGGGCGATCAGCTCCGTCAGGTCGAGCGGGAAGCCGAAAGTGTCGTAGAGGCGGAACGCGTCCTCGCCCGAGAGCGTCGGACGCGGGCGCACACCCTCATCGATCGCCGCACGCTCCTGCGGCGCGAGGTCGGGCGCGAGCTCCTCGATCCGCTCCATCCCCGTGTCGATCGTCTCGAGGAAGCGCTCCTCCTCGGTCCGCGTGGCGAGCAGCAGGTGCTCGCGCCGCTCGATCAGCTCCGGGTAGGCGCCGCCCATCACGTCGACCACGGCATCGACGACGTCGACCAGCGTCGGCTCGCGCCGGCCGAGGAGCCAGGCGTGGCGCACGGCGCGGCGCATGATCCGACGCAGCACGTAGCCGCGCCCTTCGTTGGTCGGGAAGACGCCGTCGGCCATGAGGAACGCGGTCGCCCGCGCGTGGTCGGCCAGGACGCGGTAGGAGACGCCGCTCGGCGACGCCGCCTCGTACGGCACGCCCACGACCTCCGCCGCCCGCTCGATCAGCGGCGTGAAGAGGTCGGTCTCGTAGTTGGAGTCGACGCCCTGGAGCAGCGCGGCGAGCCGCTCGAGCCCCATGCCGGTGTCGATCGATGGCGCGGGGAGCGGCGTCAGCTCGCCGTCCGCGCCCCGGTCGTACTGCATGAAGACCAGGTTCCAGAACTCGAGGATCTCGCTCCGTTCCGTGAGCTCGACGAACGCCTCGACGTCGAGCGGCTTGCCGATCTCGGACGCCGGGCGACGGTCGTAGTGCAGCTCCGAGCACGGCCCGCACGGACCGGTCTCGCCCATCTGCCAGAAGTTGTCCGCATCGCCCAAACGGAAGATCCGCGACGCGGGCAGCCCCGCCACCTCCTGCCAGAGCTCGAACGCCTCGTCGTCCGAATGGTGGACCGTCGCCCAGATCCGGTCCGGCTCGAGCCCGAACTCCTTCGTGACCAGCTCCCACGCGTAGCCGATCGCCTCGCGCTTGAAGTAGTCGCCAAAGGAGAAGTTGCCGAGCATCTCGAAGAAGGTATGGTGCCGCGGCGTCACACCGACCTCCTCCAGGTCGTTGTGCTTGCCGCTCACCCGCAGACACTTCTGCGACGTCGCCGCCCGCCGATACGCCCGCTGCTCCTCGCCCAGGAACACGCGCTTGAACTGCACCATCCCGGCGTTGGTGAACAGGAGCGTCGGGTCGTCCTGGGGCACGAGGCTCGAGCTGGGCTGGACGCTGTGCCCCTGACGCTCGAAGTAGTCGAGGAATTTCCGGCGGATCTCTGAGGCCTTCATGAAAGCCGTGTCGTTTCGATCGGGTTCAAATGTAAAGGGCGTATAATATAGAGGCTCCCGCCAGCGTTGCGAAGGGGCGTCGCCCAGCGCGCCGGGCACCCTCCGGTGGATCCCTCTCCGCTCCACCCTGCGGGCTCCCTCTGCCCTCGCCCGATACTCCCACCGTTCCGGAAATACGCCCTTTCCTTCGCGCCCGCATCACCCCATCCTTCCTTACTCCCGGCGCGGCGGCGCCGGGCCGCTGGAACTCTCGACAGGAGCGCAGGATGAAGACAACTAGATCATTGGGCCTTCTTCTCTGCGGCGTCGTGGCCGCGTGCGGCGGCGGCTCGACGGGCGAATGGAGCGGCACGGTTACGGACAGCGCGGGCGTGGCGATCGTGTCGAACCCGACGACCGGAGTGTGGCGCGGTGGCCAGGCGTGGAGAGTCGAAGAGTCGCTCCTGATAGGCACGACGGACGGCGATCCCAACTACCAGTTCGGTGCGATCGTCAGTCTGGACGTGGACGCGAGCGGCAGGATCTACGTACTCGACCAACAGGCGCAGAACGTACGTGTCTACGATGCCGACGGCACCTACCTGCGCACGATCGGCCGACCGGGGAGTGGCCCCGGCGAGCTGAGTCTCGGAGCGGGCGCCGTCCTCGTCGGCCCCGGCGACACGATCTTCGTCCCGGACGCCATGCAGCAGCGCGTCAACCGCTTCCTTCCGGATGGCACCGAAGCGGGCAGCTTCCCGCTTCCGATGACCGCCGGCCTCGCGATCAAGTGGACGCACCTGCCGGGCGGCCGTTTCGCACAGGAGTCCCGCCCCCTCCCGATGCCGATGCCCGGCCAGCAGGCCGCGGCCAACGCCCACGTCGTCCTGGTGCGCGGCACGGATGGCGCCGTCCTCGACACGCTCCTGCGGCTCCCCGAGGGGAAGACGTTCCAGATGCAGGGCAGCACGCCTCAGATCCGGCTCTTCGAGCCGGAACCGGTCTGGGATGTCTGGCCCGACGGCTCGACCGTCTCCGCCAGCAATGCCGACTACCGCATCGAGGTGCGTGGGCCCGATGGCCGGCTCGCGCGGGTCATCAAGCGCTCCTTCGACCGCACGCGGGTCACGGAGGACGACCAGCAGAAGATCCGCAAGGCCATGGAGTCGCTCTTCGATCAGCAGGGCGTCCCGCCCATGGTCCGTCAGCAGCTCATGCAGGCCATCAGCTTTGCCGACCACTACCCGGCGTTCTACAACGTCGCGGCCGGGCCCGAGCGGTCGATCTGGGTCCAGCAGGGCCAGACCGCGGAGACCGCGGCCGCCACGGGCAGCTTCAACCCCGAGGACCTCGGCGCAGCCGAATGGGACGTCTTCGATGCCGACGGCCGCTACCTGGGCGTGGTCCGCTTTCCCGAGCGCTACCGCCCGGTGCGCTTCATCGGCAACGACATCTACGGCGTCTGGCGCGACGAGCTCGACGTGCAGCACGTCATGCGTCTGCGCATAGTCGGAATCGATGCGGTGGGATGAGAAAAGAGCGGCGTCGCCGTGAGGCGACACCGCTCCCTTTTCGTGCGGACGCTGCGAGTAGCGACCGGGCCTCAGCCCTCGTCGTCCGCCGACGCCGCACCGACGCCGCGGATCCCGAGCTGCTCGCGAACCTTCGCCTCGATCTCGGCGGCGAGCTCCACGTTCTCCTTGAGGTACGCCTTCGCGTTCTCACGGCCCTGGCCCAGCCGGACGTCGCCGTAGCTGAACCACGCACCCGACTTCTCGACCACGTCCGTCTCGACCCCGAGGTCGATCAGCAGACCGGTGTGGCTGATCCCCTCGTTGAACATGATGTCGAACTCGGCCTGCCGGAACGGCGGCGCGACCTTGTTCTTCACCACCTTCACCCGCGTCCGGTTCCCGACCTGGTCCTGCCCGTCCTTGATCGCGCCGATGCGGCGGATGTCCAGGCGCAGGCTCGCGTAGAACTTCAGCGCCCGGCCACCCGTCGTCGTCTCCGGGTTGCCGAACATGACGCCGATCTTCTCGCGGATCTGGTTCGTGAAGATCACCGCCGTCTGCGACCGGTTGACCGCGCCCGTCAGCTTCCGCAGCGCCTGGCTCATCAGCCGCGCCTGGAGCCCCACGTGCGAGTCGCCCATCTCGCCCTCGATCTCGGCCCTGGGCACCAGCGCCGCCACGGAGTCGATGATCACCACGTCGACCGCGCCGCTGCGGATCAGCACTTCCGCGATCTCCAGCGCCTGCTCACCCGTGTCCGGCTGGCTGACCAGCAGGTTCTCCACGTCGACGCCGAGCTTGCGCGCGTACTCGACGTCCAGCGCATGCTCCGCGTCGATGAACGCCGCCACGCCGCCCTTCTTCTGCGCATTCGCGATCACGTGCAGACACAGCGTCGTCTTACCGCTCGACTCCGGGCCGTAGATCTCCGTGATGCGGCCGCGCGGAATCCCACCGATCCCGATCGCCGCGTCCAGGTTCATCGCACCCGTCGAGATCGCCTCGACCACGATGCGCGCGCCGTCCGCGCCCATCCGCATGATCGAGCCCTTGCCGTGCGCGCGCTCGATCTGCGAGATCGCTACGCTCAGCGCCTTTCGCTTGTCCTCACTGATGTCCACGGTTGGCATAGTTCCGCCTGTCTCTCCCTGTGGGATCGGTTGTCCTGCTGCGACGTCGGTGGTACCCCCCGCGCGGATCTCGGTTCCTGTTGTCCGCGGCCAATTTTCACGATTTTTCTCGGCCGGTCAAGGCCTGTGTCGGACACCGAAATTTCCGTATGGGACAACATTTGTCGCACGCCGCGGACAGACGGCCGGAGCGACGAAGTTATGCGATTTTCACACACGCACGCCGAGCGCCGTACAGACCGCTTCCGCGGCGCGATCCACCGCCGCATCGTCGACGTCCAGGTGGGTGACGGCCCGGACGCGGCGCGCGGTGAACGGGGTGAGCAACACGCCGCGTTCCCTGACGCGCTCGACGAGCAAGGTCGCATCCAGGTCGTCGCGCAGGATGTCGATCATGACGATGTTCGTCTCGGGCGGGATCACGCGGATCCCCGGGGTGCCGTCGAGCAGCTCGGCCAGGCGGCGGGCCCGAGCGTGGTCCTCGGCGAGCCGGTCCCGGTGGTGGTCGAGGGCGTAGAGCCCTGCTGCGGCGAGGATGCCGGCCTGGCGCATGCCGCCGCCGTGGCGCCGCCGCACGTACCACGCCTCGTCGATCAGCTCCGCGCTCCCGGCCAGGAGCGAGCCGACGGGGCAGCCGAGCCCTTTGGAGAGGGTGACCATGACGGTGTCGGCCTCAGCGGCGAACGCCGCCTCGGGCATGCCGGTCGCGGCGCTCGCGTTCCAGAGCCGCGCCCCGTCGAGGTGGACCGGGATCCCGCGGCGCGCCGCGACATCGCGGATCGCGCGCATCGTCTCGAGGGGCATGACCCGGCCCCCCGCGGCGTTGTGGGTGTTTTCCAGGCAGACGAGCGACGTCCGCAGGGCCATGCGCGCCTCGGGCCGGATCGCCGCCTGGACGAGTTCGGGGGTGAGGAGCCCGTCGTCCGTGGGGACCGGCCGGAGCTGGACGCCCGCCCACTGCGCCGGGGCGCCGCCCTCCCAGTCGAGGATGTGCCCGGTCTCTTCGATGATGACCTCGCTGCCCGGCGTGGTGAGGACCGCGACCGCCGTCTGATTGGCCATCGTCCCGCTCGGGAAGAAGAGCGCCGCCTCCTTGCCGAGCAGCTCGGCCACGCGCTCCTCGAGCCGGCGCACGGTCGGATCGTCGCCGAGGACGTCGTCGCCGACCTCGGCCCGGGCAATCGCCTCGCGCATCCCGGGCGTCGGCCGGGTCACCGTGTCGCTGCGCAGGTCCGCCACCAACGGAACCGCCGCCATGCGCCCCCTACTCTTCCGCCAACGGCTTTCCGCAGTCCGCGCAGTACCGGCTCCCCGCCGGATTCGCGAACCGGCACCGTCCGCAAACCGTCCCCGCGCGGACCGCTTCCCTATACCGTTCGACCTCGCGGTCGATGGCCGCCTCATCGAGGAGTACAGGCACGCCGGCCGCCGGCGCGCGTCTCGCCCGAAACACCGGCGCCAGCACGAACCCCGCACCCACTGCGCCGATCAGGAGAATGACGATGAATTCCATGCCCCGCAAAGTACATTGCCTCCCAGCCCTTCGCCACCCACCACCCCACACCGTCCCCGAGCCGACCCCTCATCCGGAACCCCAACGATCCCATACACTTCCGGCACCTTCCCTTTCCTTCCCCGCCCCCGCCACCATCCCCACCATGCGGATCGCCTCCGCCACGCTCCACGCCTGTGCAAAGCACCCGCCCGGCACGAACGGCGGGTCGCCCGATACGACCTCTGCGATCTGTCCCAATCCGAACTCCTTCATGTGCGCCGTCACCGGGACGAGCAGCTCGCGCACCCGGTCGCGGGCCGCGGCATCGCGCCCGTAGACCCTCAGGTACGCGGCCGCAAACGGCCCGAGGAGCCAGGGCCAGGCCGTGCCCTGGTGATACGCCGCGTCGCGCTCGTGCCGACCTCCGCCGTAATGCCCGACGTACGCGGGGTCGCTCGGCGCGAGCGTGCGAACGCCGAGCGGGACCAGGAGCGACTCCTCCACGGCCGTCACGACGCCGGCCGCCTGATCGGCGGAGAGCGGTGAGTGCGGCAGCGAGACCGCGAAGAGCTGGTTCGGCCGGAGCGACGGGTCCGGCCTCCCGTCGTCGCCGATTCGGTCGTAGAGGTAGCCGCCCTCCTCGAACCAGAACGCGCGGAACGCATCTCGCGCCCGGTCCGCGAGCACGGCGTAATCGCCGGCCGGCTCTCCGAGCCCCTCGGCCAGCCTCGCCGCACGGCGCAGTGCGTTGTACCACAACGCGTTGATCTCGACCGCCTTCCCCTCCCGCGGCGTGACGACCCAGCCCTCGACCTTGGCGTCCATCCACGTGAGCTGCACGCCCTCGACTCCCTGACGCACCAGACCATCGGGCTGGAGGCCGATCCCGAAGTGCGTACCCGCGCTGTAGCCGTCCAGGATCGCACGCACGACTGGCCAGAACTCGCGCGCATCGCCGCCGGCCTCGGCGAGCGCGCCGACCGCCTCGACGAACCACAGCGACGCGTCCGCGGCGTTGTAATGGTCCCATGGGACCGTGCCGCCGTAGTCTGGGAACCGGTTCGGGATCAGCCCGTCGCGCAGGTGCGTGGCGAAGGCGCGCAGCACGGCCGCGGCATCGTCCGTGCGGCCGAGGGCGAGGAGGAGCCCCGGGATCGAGATCATCGCGTCGCGTCCCCAGTCCGCGAACCACGGGTACCCGGCCAGGATCGTGCGCCCGCCGTCGCGTTCGACGACGAAGGCGTCGCCGGCGAGCGCGAGCCGCGCGCCCAGTTCGCCGAGCGCGCCGTCGCCGTCGCCCACACGCCACCCTCGCGCGGCGATCTCCGTCCTCCGACGCCGCTCTTCGACCTCCCACGCCTCCACGTGCGAAACCGAGACGGGCGCCGCCGCGCACGCAAGTGTCCAGCTCCGCCCGCCACGGAGCTCGACCGTCAGGACGCCGGGGCAGAAAAGGTCCTCCCGGTCGTCCAGCCCGCGCTCCGCCTCGATGGGGTAGAGCGTCGAGTAGTACCAGTCCCCGGTGTCGCGCCATTCGCCGTGGTCGAAGGAGAGGACGAGGGGCGGGAGCTCCGGGTAGGGAGAGTAGGCGACGTGACCCTGTGCAACGTACGCGTGCCGTGCCACGTCGTCGTTCGCCTCCATGAGCGCATGGAAGTCGCGGCCGGCGACGAGCGGCCGCAGCTCCAGGCGAGCCGCGCCGCCGTCGAGGTGGTAGCGGAGCACGACCGCGCCCGCGCCCCGGTTGACGAACAGTGTGCGGATGAGCGTGAGCGGGCCGAGTCGGTAGCGCCACGTCGGCCACGGGTCGAGGCGGAACTCCTCGAGGTAGCGGAATCCTTCGGGGTGAACGACGCCGGGGTAGACGTTGGCCGCCAGGTCGTAGCGTTCGCCGTCGGGCGTGAAGAGCGTTTCCTCCAGGCGGGAGAGGAGGACGACGCGCTCGGTCGGCGGGCGTCGAGCGACGACGAGGAGCCCGTGGTAGCGGCGCGTGTTGGCGCCGACCGCGGTCGATGAAGCGTATCCCCCGCGGCCGTCGGGCTCGATCCACTCCAGCCGAGACCCGACCGCGAAGTTGCGGAGCCGGATCGCCGGGACGACGAGGGCGGGGGGCAGCATCGTCGCCTGGCGCGCCGCTCAGCGGGTCTGGGCGGCGAGGATCAGGGCGGCCGCGATCCCGAGGCCGTCCCAGGCGAGGTCCCGGAAGCTGAACGGCCGCCCGCGGCGACGATCGTCGATCTCCTTCCAGACGCCCGCAGCCGCCGCGCTCAAGCCCGCCACGATTTCGGCCGGGCCGTGGTCCAGACCCGCCGTCCGGACCGCGCCGTACGCAAGGCTCGTCGCGGCGAAGGAGAGGAAGAAATGGCGGAGCTTGTCCTCTGCGAACCAGGCGTCGTTGGCCGGCGCATTGGCGTCGACGGCCGCAGGCGGTGGCGCAGGGAGAAATGTGCCGGGCGGCGCCGCAAGAGGAATGTCGGCGGGTGGCAGCACAGGGAGAACCGTGTTGGGCGGCGGCCCGGGTAGCACCGCGGCGGGCGCGGCCGCCCCGGCGGATCCGAGCCAGAACGCGAACAGGAGCGGGGTCCAGATGAGCATGCCGCCGTCGACTTCAAGAGCCGGGCCGCGGCCCCGCGGTCACGCGGTGTGTGCCGACCAGGCGCGGGTCGCCGCAATCGCGCGGCGCCAGCCGAGGACGAGCGCGTCCCGCGTCGCGCTCTCCATCTCGGGCCGGAAGACCGTGGGGTCCGGCATGGCGCCCCGAAACGCATCGGCATTGGGCCAGATCCCGGCGGCGAGACCCGCCAGCCCCGCCGCCCCGAGCGCCGTCGTCTCGACCATCGCGGGACGGCGCACAGGCCGCCCGATCACGTCCGCCTGGAACTGCATGAGCCAGTCGTTCAGCGCAGCGCCGCCGTCGACGGCGAGCTCGACCGCCTCGACGCCCGAATCGGCCTCCATCGCTTCGAGCACGTCGCGCGTCGCGTAGGCCATCGCCTCGAGCGCGGCGCGAGCCAGGTGCGCGCGCCCGGTCCCGCGCGTCAGTCCGACGATCGTCCCCCGCGCGTCCGGGTCCCAGTGCGGCGCGCCGAGCCCGACGAACGCCGGCACGAAGTACACGCCGTCGTTCGACTCCAGCTCGCGGGCCAGCGCCTCGGACTCCGGCGCGTGGACGATGATCCCCAGCGCGTCGCGCAGCCACTGCACCGCCGCGCCCGCGATGAAGATGGAGCCCTCGAGCGCGTACGCCGCGCCGCCGCGCGCGTCGCAGGCGACCGTGGTGAGCAGCCCCCGAGACGATTCGATCCGTCGCTCGCCCGTGTTCAGGAGCAGGAACGCGCCCGTGCCGTACGTGTTCTTCGCGAGCCCCGGCGCCCAGCACCCCTGCCCGAAGAGCGCGGCCTGCTGGTCGCCGGCCACGCCGAGCACCGGGATCGCCCGCCCGAACAGCGATGCGTCCGTCACGCCGAAATCGCCGCTCGACGGCCGCACCTCCGGCAGGAGCGCGCGCGGCACGCCGAAGAGGGCCAGAAGCTCGTCGTCCCAATCCAGCCGATCGATGTTGTAGAGCAGCGTCCGGGACGCGTTCGTCGGGTCCGTCGCGTGGACGCGGCCGCCGGTGAGCTTCCAGATCAGCCACGAGTCGATCGTGCCCGCCGCGAGCTCGCCCGCCTCCGCCCGCTCGCGCACGCCGGGGACCTCGCGCAGCAGCCACTCCAGCTTGGTCCCCGAGAAGTAGGGGTCGAGCACGAGCCCCGTCCGCGACCGGACCCACGACTCCAGCCCCTCTTCCTTAAGCTCCCGGCACCGCGCCGTGGTCCGCCGGTCCTGCCACACGATCGCCCGGTGGACCGGCTCCCCCGTCGCCCGGTCCCAGACGACGACCGTCTCGCGCTGGTTCGTGATCCCGATCGCCTCCGGCACCGTGCCCGCCGCCTCGATCGCTTCGCGCGCCGTCCGCAGCGTGACCGCCCAGATCTCCTCCGCGTCGTGCTCGACCCACCCGGCTCGAGGGAAGTGTTGCGTGAACTCCGAGTACGCCCGGGCCACCGCCTGCCCCTGCTCGTCGATCACCAGGCACGTCGTACCGGTCGTCCCCTGATCGATCGCCAGCACGCTCCGCATGTCACGCTCCTCTTCGTGCAGTCAAGCGCGCACCAGGCCCAGCGCCTGCGGAATCGATTCCTCGTACGGCGACCGCAGCACGCCCATATCGGTCACGATCCCGTCGATCAGATCGGCCGGCGTCACGTCGAACGCCGGTGCGTACACCGGCACCGTCTCCGGCGCCGTCAGGCGTCCAAAGCCTCGGCGGACCTCGTCGGGATCCCTCTCCTCGATCGGGATCGCTTCGCCCGTTGCGGTGGCAGGATCGATCGTGCTCGTCGGCGCCGCCACGTAGAACGGGATCTCGTGATGCCGCGCGAGCACGGCCAGGCCGTACGTCCCGATCTTGTTCGCGACGTCGCCGTTCGCCGCGATCCGGTCCGCGCCCGTGATCACGAGGTCGACCCGCCGCTCCCGCATGAGCTTGGCCGCGACGACATCGGCAACCACGGTCACGGGCACGCCCGCACGCTCCAGCTCCCATGCCGTGATCCGGCTCCCCTGGAGGAGCGGCCTCGTCTCGCCCACGTAGACCCGGATCCGATGCCCGCGCGAGTGCGCCATGTAGATCGGCGCCAGGGCCGTCCCCACCCCGCCCGTCGCGAGTGCGCCGGCGTTGCAATGCGTCAGCACCGCGACATCGCCTTTCGGCAGGACCTCCAGGCCCCACTCCCCGATGCGGCGGCACATCCCGCGGTCCTCGATCAGGATCGCGTTCGCCTCGTCGAAGAGCGCCCAGCTCACCTCCTTCGGCATTGCATCGACCGCCCGCTCCATGCGCCGGTACATGCGGTCGAGCGCCCAGGTGAGATTGACCGCCGTCGGACGCGTTGCGGCCAGCATCGCGATGGTGGACCGGACCCGCGCCCGGAAGTCTGCGTCCGGCAAATCCACGTGCCTGGCCGTCTCGACGGCGACGCCCATCGCGGCCGCGATCCCGATCGCCGGCGCGCCCCGCACGCGCAGCGTCCGGATCGCCTCGGCCACGGCTTCCGCCGTCTCGAGCCGCAGACGCACCTCGGCTTCCGGGAGCCGCGTCTGGTCGAGCAGGTCCACCGCGGCCCCATCCTCGCTCCAGCGAACGGCTTCCGGGTTTGTCATGGAGATCGCCTCAGGGTAGGAGTTCGAATCCGCGGAAGTTGTAGCGCCAGCCGAGCGCCCGGAACAGCGAGATCATTCGTGCGATCGGCAGCCCCATCACCGCGAAGAAATCGCCTTCGATCCAGTCCACGAGCGTGGCGCCGTAGCCCTGGATCCCGTACGCGCCCGCCTTGTCGAGCGGCTCGCCCGTCGCAACGTATTCCTCGGCGGTCCGCCGGTCGAACGGCCGGAACCGGACACGGATCCCCTCGACGGAGCTTTCCACCCGGCCGTCCGGCGCCGCGATCGCGATCCCGGTCTCGACCCGATGCTCACGACCCTGGAGCCGGAGCAGCATCTGCACGGCCTCCGACGCATCCGCCGGCTTGCCCAGCGTCTCGCCGTCGACCACGACCAGCGTGTCGCACCCGATCACCAGCGCGTCCGGCCGCAACCGTGCAACCGAGAGCGCCTTCTCCCGGGCAAGGTACTCCGCGACCTCCCTGGGCGCCGCCGATGGGTGCGCCGCCTCATCGACCTCCGCCGGGATCACGTCGAACGACAGGCCAAGCATCTCCAGGAGCTGCACTCGCCTCGGCGATCGCGACGCCAGGACCAGCGGCGGAACCTCGATCGTCGCCACGCCCCCTCGTTCTCCCTCGGGCTGTGTCGCTGTCATCGTTCCAGGATCAGGGTGACCGGCCCGTCGTTCACCAGCTCCACATCCATCATGGCGCCGAACTCGCCCGTCGCCACACGGCCGGGCAAACGCTCGCGCATCAGATCCACGAAGCTCTCGTACAGGGGGATCGCAATCTCCGGCGGCGCCGCCTCCACGAAGCTCGGCCGCCTGCCCTTGCGCGCGTCACCGTACAACGTGAACTGGCTGACCACCAGGACCTCGCCGCCCACCTCTTCCAGCGAGAGGTTCATCTTCCCCTCGGCGTCCGCGAACAGCCGCAGCCCGACCACCTTGTCCGCCATCCACTGCAGCCGCGACTCATCGTCGTCCGCCCGAAAGCCGGCCAGCAGCAGATATCCCTTGCCGATCTCCCCGGTGACTCGCCCGTCGACCGTGACCCGCGCCCGGGATACGCGTTGCAGTACGACCTTCACGCCGGATCTCCTCCAGCGTCATGGATGCAGGAGTCCGGGCCCCGACGCCAGGACCTCACTCCACCGTCACCGACTTCGCCAGATTCCGCGGCTGGTCCACGTTGCAGCCCCTCAGCACCGCGATGTGGTACGCAAGGAGCTGGAGCGGGATCGCGGCCAGGATCGGCGTAAGGATCTCGTGCGTCTGCGGGATCGTGATCAGGTGGTCGACCCGGTCCCGCAGCTCGGTGTTCCCCTCGGTCACGACCGCGATCACCCGGCCGCCACGCGCCTTCACCTCTTCGATGTTCGAGACGATCTTGCTGTACGTGCCGTCGTGCGGCGCGATCACGACGACTGGCATGTTCTCGTCGATCAGCGCGATCGGGCCGTGCTTCATCTCCGCGGCCGGGTAGCCCTCCGCGTGGATGTAGCTGATCTCCTTCAGCTTGAGTGCGCCCTCGAGCGCGGACGGGAAGTTGAGGCCCCGGCCCAGGTACAGAAAGTTCGCCGCGTCCTTGTAGGTGCGGGCCAATTCTCGGATCGCCTCGTTCAGCTCGAGCACCTGCTCGACCTGGTCGGGGAGCCGCTGGAGCGCCGCGACCAGCTCGCGCCCCTGGAGGATCGACATCGAGCGCAGCCGCGCCATCAGGATCGTGAAAAGCGAGAGCACGAGGACCTGGCTCGTGAACGCCTTGGTCGATGCGACGCCGATCTCCGGGCCCGCGTGGAGGTAGATCCCGAAGTCCGTCTCCCGCGCGATCGTCGAGCCGACGACGTTTACGATCCCCATGACGCGCGCGCCGCGCTGCTTCGCCTCCCGCAGCGCCGCCAGCGTATCGGCCGTCTCGCCGGACTGGCTGATCGCAATGACCAGCGTGTCCTCGCCGATCACGGGGTTGCGGTACCGGAACTCGGAGGCGTACTCGACCTCGACAGGAATGCGCGCGAGCTCCTCGAGCATGTACTCGCCGATCAGCCCGCTGTGCCAGGACGTGCCGCACGCCGTGATCGTGATGTTCTTGATCTTCAGCAGCTCGTCGCGCGAGAGCGTCACGCCGCCCAGCTTCACGTTGCCGTCTTCCTCGAGGAGCCGGCCGCGCATCGCGTTGCGCAGCGTCTCCGGCTGCTCGAAGATCTCCTTCAGCATGAAGTGGTCGTGGCCGCCCTTCTCGATCGCGTCCAGATCCCAGGTGACGTGGTCGATTTCCTTGCTGATCGTGTCGCCCTTGAGCGAGAGCGTCTCGAAGCCCGATTCGGTCAGGACCGCGATCTCGCCGTCGTCGAGGTAGACGACCTTCCGCGTCTGGGCCAGGATCGCGGCGACGTCGCTCGCCACGTAGTACTCGTCCCGGTCCCCGATCCCGAGCAGCAGCGGGCTGCCGCGACGTGCCGCGACGATCTTGCGCGGCTCCTCGCAGCACAGCACGGCAATGCCGTACGTGCCCTCGACCTGACGCAGCGCCGCACGGACCGCCTCCTCGAGCCGGCCGTCGTACGCCTCCTCGATCAGGTGAGAGAGCACTTCCGTGTCCGTTTCCGTGCGGAATTCGTGGCCGAGCTCCTCCAGCTTGCGCCGCAAGGTGCCCGCGTTCTCGATGATTCCGTTGTGCACCACGGCGAAACGGCCGGCACAGTCGGCGTGCGGGTGCGCGTTCGTCGTGGTCGGCGCGCCGTGCGTCGCCCAGCGCGTGTGCGCGATCCCGCACGTGCCCTCCGGCGTGCCCTGGTCCCGGAGCACCGCCTCGAGCCGGCTGATCTTCCCCGCCGTCTTGCGGGTCTCCAGCCGATCGCCGACGACGATGCTGATCCCCGCCGAGTCGTAGCCGCGGTACTCCAGGCGCTTCAGGCCGTCGACGAGCAGTGGCACGGCCGGTCGGTCACCGATGTAGCCTACGATTCCGCACATCTCTCTCTCACTTTCACCCTTCCACGTAGCCCGGCAGGACGTGCGACCCGGCCGGCGCCCGCTCCGTTCTTCCGGCCCATCGCCGGTTCGATTTCAATTCGTATGCTCCCGGACACCGACGGCGGCAGGCGACGGCGCCTCGGCCGGGACCAGCGCTTCTCGCGCCTTGGCCACGAGATCGTGCGCCTCCGATTCCGTCGGCGCCTCGGCCATGATCCGCAGGATCGGCTCGGTGCCGGAGGGGCGCAGATGCAACCACTTTGCCTCATCCGGCCACGCGAGCCGCAGCCCGTCCTGCCGGTCGATCTCGGGAGCCGGCAGCCGGTCCGAAAGAACGGCGTACGCGTCCTCCACCCGACCTGCATCTCGAGGGAGCTTGTCCTTGATGATCACGTAGCGCCTGTGGCCGGCCACGTGCTCGTCCAGCGTCTGGCCGGTCTCGACCAGGAGCTGGAGCACGAGCGCAGCGGCAACCACGGCGTCCCGCGTGAGATGGACGTCCGGTAGGATCACCCCGCCGTTCCCCTCACCGCCGACCACGGCGCCCTCGGCCTCCATGCGCCGAGCCACGTTGATCTCGCCCACCGCCGTCCGATGGAGCGGCACGCCCGCCTTCGCAGCCACGTCCTCGAGGATCCGGCTGGTCGACAGGTTCGTGACCACCGGACCACGCCGGTGTCGCAGCACCAGCTCCGCAGCGAGCGCGAGCGTGAAATCCTCCCCGATCGCACGGCCGCTCCCGGCGACCAGCGACAGACGGTCCGCGTCGGGATCGGTCGCCATCCCCAGGTCCGCGCCGCTCTCACGTACGAGCCGCTCCAGCTCGCCCAGATTCTGGGCGACCGGCTCCGGCTCGCGCGGAAAGCGGCCGTCCGGCTCGAGGTTCAGCCCGACGACCTCGCACCCCAGCGCCTCCAGGAGCTGCGGGAGCACCGTTGAACCCGCACCGCGGATGCAGTCCAGCGCGACCTTGAACCGCCGCTTACGCAGTGCGTCGATGTCGAGATACGGAATGCGCAGAACCGCCTCGACGTGACGCGCCGGCGCGTCGGCGTCCTGAGACACTTCGCCCAGGGCGTCCCACGCGGCGTACGGGATCGGCCGCTCGGCCACGTACGCGCGCATCCGCGGGCCCTCGTCCGCGTCCAGGAACATCCCGGCGCCCGACGCGAACTTGAGCGCGTTCCACTCCACGGGGTTGTGGCTCGCCGTGACCACGATCGCGCCATCGGCATCGTGATGGCGGATCGCGAAGAGCGTGGTCGGCGTGGGCGCGAGTCCGACGTCGATCACGTCGCACCCGACGGACTGGAGCGCAGCCGTCGCCACGCGCGCGAACATCGGTCCCGACGTCCGCGAGTCCCGGCCCAGGACCACGCGCGGCTTGCGTCCACCCACCGACTCACCCAGATACGCGCCAAACGCTGCCGCGAACCGCGCCACGACCTCCGGCGTCAGCGCCTCGCCCACGCGCCCCCGAACGCCGGACACGCTCACCATCAATCCGTTCGGGATCTCGAATGCCATCACCGCCTCCAATAAACGACGGGGCCGCCGTATTCGTGCACGGCCGGCCCCGGATCGGACATATTAGACCGTGCGTCTTTGTCGGTCAAGCAGAATTCCTCGCTGCCGGAAGCCCCTTCTCGAGCAGCTCGCTGACCGCGTTCGGGTTGTCCGCATTGAGCCAGTGACCACCCTCCACATCGTGCAACCACACGCGCCCGGTTCGTCGCGCCGCGTCCGCGATCCGGGCCGCCGCATCCTGGCTAAGCACGTCCGACCGGGTGGCACGCAAGAAGTGGATCTCCAGCCCCTCCGGCGGCGATTCGACCAGCCCCATGAGGTCCGTCGCGAAGAAGTCGTCGAGGAGCGACTGCATCGCCTCGAAATCGAGCGCCCAGCGGTAACCACTGTCCGCCGGCGTCAGGTTGCTCGACATCCACTGCGCCACGCCGCTCGCCCAACCCTCGCCCTCCAGCGCGCTCACCAGCTCACCCCGCGTCGCGAACGGGCCGGGGTGGCGACGCACTGACTCCAGCATGCGCACCGCACTCCCATCCGCGGTGCGCGCCTCGGGCGTCGAATCCACGATCCAGAGCTGGTCGACATCCTCCGGGAACTCGCGCGCGTACGTGAGCGCGACCTTGCCGCCGAAGGAGTGGCCGAGGATCGCGTCCGCGCGCACGCCGAGCGAGCGGGTGAGCTCGTGAACGTCTCTGGCCGCCGCCACGAGCGTGTGCGGCGGCTCGAACCCCTTGGAGCCGCCGTGCTCCCGCAGGTCGACCAGGACCGCACCCCAATCCGGCCGCGACGCGACGACACGCCGCGCGATCGAGCCCCAGTTCCGGCCCATCCCGTAGATCCCGTGGAGAAGGAAGAGCCAGCGCCCGGGCTCGGCGCCCGGCGCGGTGACCCGGTCATGTGCAAGGATATGTTGCGACAATCCGTGAGCCTCCAGTCCCGTTCCAGAGGGCGGCGCCGCGGGCGCCTCGAGCATGGCGCGCGGCGAACCACCGCGCCACGCTACTCCATCCACCCGCTCGCCAGACCCGATTCGTGCCCAAAGTCTAAAAGCAGGCACCCACCGGAGCAAACCCGCCCATCCCGATCGACGGCGTCGCTCGGTCCCGTTGCCCGCCCTCCGGCCGGTGCCTACCTTTTCAGCCTCTGTCTCTTCCGACCCACTCCCAACGGACAAGCCGATGACAGACGACGCCCTTCGTTTCGCGACCCGCGCGATCCACGCGGGACAGGAACCGGAACCCGTGACCGGCGCGATCATGCCGCCGGTCTTCCAGACCTCGACCTACGTTCAGGAAGGACTGGGCAAGCCCCGCCAGGGTCACGAGTACGCCCGGGTCACGAACCCGACCCGCTCGGCGATGGAGGCCAACATCGCCTCGCTCGAAGGCGGACGCCACGGCATCGCCTTCTCCAGCGGACTCGCCGCCACCGAGGCGATCGTCAAACGCCTCTCCGCCGGCGACCACGTCGTGACCGAGGAGAATACTTACGGCGGCACCACCCGCCTGTTCACACAGGTTCTCTCCCGCTTCGGAATCGAGTTCACCTTCGTCGATGCCCGCGACCCCGACGACGTGCGCCGCGCGATCCGGCCCAACACCCGGCTGATCCATCTGGAGACGCCGACGAACCCGATGATGCGGCTCACCGACATCCGCGCCATCGCCGAGTTCGCGCGCGAGTCGGGCATCCTCGTGTCCGTCGACAACACCTTCGCCTCGCCCTACAACCAGCGGCCGCTCGATCTGGGCGCGACGATCGTCGTGCATTCCAGCACCAAGTACCTGAACGGCCACTCGGACGTGATCGGCGGGATCGTCGTGACGAATGACGACCAGGTCGCCGAAGACCTCCGCTTCCAGCAGAAGGCCGTCGGCGCCGTCCCGGGCCCCTGGGACTGCTGGCTCGTGCTGCGCGGAACCAAGACGCTCCACGTGCGCATGGAGCGCCACAACCAGAACGGCCAGCGCGTGGCCGAGTTCCTCCAGGACCACCCGGGCGTCGAGGCGGTCCACTACCCGGGGCTCCCATCTCATCCGCAGCATGAGCTGGCCAAACGCCAGATGCGTGGGTTCACCGGGATGATCAGCATGGAGCTGGGCTCCGCGGAGCGCGCAAAGAAGGTCGTGGAGGGGACTCGCCTCTTCGCGCTCGCCGAAAGCCTCGGTGGCGTCGAGAGCCTGATCGGGCTCCCCGCACTCCAGACCCACGCCTCCGTGCCGGCCGACCGACGGCAGGCCATGGGGATCACCGACTCCCTCGTCCGACTCTCCGTCGGCATCGAGGACGTCGAAGACCTGATCGAGGACCTGGACCGCGCCCTGCGCAACGCGTGATCGCCCGGGCGGCGCACGAAACTCGCACCGGACGGCCGCCGTAGGTCCGCGAACCTCCGGCGCCGCCACGTGCTTCGCGCCGGATGCAACGAACCAGGGCCGGGGGGGGCGCCCCCCCCCCCCCGCCCGGGGCCCCCCCCCCCCCCCCCCCCGCCCCCCCCCCCCCAACCCCCCCCCCCCCCCCCCCCCCCCCCCCCCCCCCCCCCCC
>CAYPGK010000026.1:0-39445 GCA_964410055.1 uncultured Gemmatimonadaceae bacterium
GCGGGCGCGGGCGCGGGTGCGGGCGGGTCTGGCGGGTCTGGCGGGTCTGGCGGGTCTGGCGGGTCTGGCGGGTCTGGCGGGTATGTCGCTGGGGAAGGGGGGGCCGTGACCGGCGGCGGTGCAGGGGACGGCGGGCACGTGGTGGAGACGGCCGACGCGGGGGAAGCCGCCAGGGCAGGGATGCATGTCGGCACGGGACCCTCGTTGCCGGCTGCCGAATCGGCGGTCGCGCGGGCGGCCGGATCCGTGGGCGCGCCGGCGGCAGAATCCGCGGTCGTACGGGCGGCAGAATCCGCGGTCGCGCGGGCGGCCGAATCCGGGGTCGCGCGGGCGGCCGATTCCGGGGTCGCGGGCGCGGTCGAATCCGTGGTCGCGCCGGCCGCTGCGCGCGAGAGGGTGCTACGGCACGCGGCGTCGCTGCGCTGGCGGCTTCCTGCCGGGTTCGACGATGCGCTGACGGAGAGCATCTACACGGCTGCGCACGAGATCGCCGAGCGCGCCGTGGCGACGGGGCTGAAGAAGGCGCGTTTCGACCTCGACCGCACGCTGGACCGGCTGCTGACCAGCCGGTGGACCGGCTTCCCGGTGATGCTCCTGATCCTGACGGTGGTCTTCTGGATCACGATCGCGGGCGCGAACGTCCCCTCGGGGCTGCTGGCCGACCTGCTGATCGGGACGATCCACCCGGCGTTGAAGTCGGTCGAGGCTGCGCTCGGCATGCCGTGGTGGCTCGGCGGGTTCCTCTTCGACGGCGTCTACCTGGCGACGGCGTGGGTCGTCAGCGTGATGCTGCCGCCGATGGCGATCTTCTTCCCGCTCTTCACGCTGCTCGAGGACTTCGGCTACCTGCCGCGCGTCGCCTTCAACCTGGACGCGCTCTTCCGCCGCGCGGGCGCGCACGGCAAGCAGGCGCTGACGATGTGCATGGGCTTCGGGTGCAACGCGGCGGGCGTGGTCTCGGCGCGGATCATCGACAGCCCGAGGGAGCGGCTGATCGCGATCATCACGAACAACTTCTCGCTCTGCAACGGCCGCTGGCCGACCCAGATCCTCCTCGCCTCGATCTTCATCGGCGCGGTCGCGCCTGCGCACCTGGCCGGGCTGGTCTCCGCAGGTGCCGTCGTCTCGGTCGCGCTCCTGGGCGTCGGCTTCATGTTCTTCGCTTCGTGGCTCCTGTCGCGCACGGTGCTGCGAGGCGAGGCGAGCACGTTCAGCCTGGAGCTGCCGCCCTACCGGCCGCCCCGGGTGCTCCAGACGCTCTACACTTCGCTGATCGACCGCACGTTGATCGTTTTGTGGCGCGCCGTCGTCTTCGCCATGCCGGCAGGCGCCGTGATCTGGCTGATCTCCAACGTGAAGGTCGGCGGTCTGAGCCTGGCCGAGCACTTTGTGAGCTTCACCGATCCGGTCGCCTGGCTCTTCGGGCTGAACGGCGTGATCCTGCTGGCCTACATCGTCGCGATCCCGGCCAACGAGATCGTCATCCCGACGATCCTCATGCTCACCGTCCTGACCGCGGGGATGGAGGGCGTCGGCGCCGGTGCCGGGGTGATGTTCGAGCTGGACACCGCCGCCGAGATCGGCGCCCTGCTCCAGGCCGGCGGCTGGACGCTCCTCACCGCCGTCTGCGTCATGCTCTTCAGTCTGCTGCACAACCCGTGTTCGACGACGATCTATACGATCTACAAGGAGACGGGGAGCGCGAAGTGGACGGCGGTCGCGGCGCTTCTGCCGTTGGTGATGGGGTTCACGGTGTGCTTCCTGGTCGCGCAGATCTGGCGCCTCTAGCGGACCACGTTTCCGTTTTCCGTTTTCGCTCACCCCATCGTTCGGTCTAGGCGGGCATTCGGGACGCCGATCGCCCCCTAGACCGCTTTTTGTCGGACCGTCGCATGTCGGGATCGGTCAAACCAGGAAACGGAAACGTGGTCCGGAGGTGATGGCTCGGTCCTTGCAACCGTCCCCGCCCACCATGATCCCTGCATCCCTGGCCGTACTCCTCACCGGCGTCCTGTTCGGCGTGCTCGCGCTCGTCTGTTTCGCATGGGCGTGGCGGCGCGGTCACTTCGACGACATGGACGCCCAGGCGCACCTGGTCTTCGACTCGCGGGACCTGCGGCTCGAGCGGCCTTGGGAGACCGACGAGGAGCGTGAGGCGCGGCGGCTCCACGGCGCGCCGCTGGCGCCGGAGCCGGGCGAGTGGGGAGGGGCGGAGTGAGCGCGCCGACCGGGCGGGGGTGCGCCACATGCGTGACCAGGCGAAGGTAGTCGCGGAATGAGCGTCCCCGCCGAGCGTCTGCCGCTCCACGACGATGTCGAGATCCGGCTCCGCGCAGACGAGTCGAGCCGCGCGCCGGTCCTCTTCTGCTTCACGACGGCGCTGATCTGGCTCCTGATCGGCTCCCTCTTCGGCGACCTGGCCAGCTTCAAGCTCCACATGCCGGACCTGCTGCCGAGCCCGGCGTGGCAGACGTTCGGGCGGGCGCGCACGGCGCACCTGAACACCATGTCGTACGGGTGGGCGTCGCTGGCAATGCTGGGCGTGGCGCTGTGGATCGTGCCGCGGCTCGTCCACCGGGAGCTGAGCTGGCCGAAGCTCGCATTGGCGGGCGCGGTGCTGTGGAACATCGGCGTCGCGATCGGCGTGGCGCTGATCCTTGCGGGGCGGAACGACGGCCTCGAGTGGCTCGAGATGGACCGCTACCTGGCCGACCCACTGCTGGTCGTGGCGGGCGCGATGGTCGGGATCCCGATCCTGGTCACGATCCTGAGGCGCGACGTCGACCATCTCTACGTCTCGGTCTGGTACTCGATGGGCGCGTTCGTCTGGTTCCCGGTCATCTTCGTGATCGGGAACTGGCCGACGTTCTTCGGCGTCGAGAGCGCGGCGGTCAACTGGTTCTACGCGCACAACGCGCTCGGGCTGTGGATGACGGCGATCTCGCTGGCCGCGGCGTACTACTTCATCCCGAAGGTGCTCGGCCGGCCGATCTACAGCTACCAGCTCTCGCTCCTCGGCTTCTGGACGCTCGCCTTCTTCTACGCGCTGAACGGGCTGCACCACGTGATCGGCGGCCCGCTGCCGACGTGGATGATCACGACGTCAGTGACCGCGAGCGTGCTCATGGTGATCCCGGTCCTGGCGGTTGCGGTCAATCACCACATGACGATGGTCGGCCGCTTCAAGGCGCTGCGCTACAGCCCGACGCTGCGCTTCGTCGTGATCGGCGCGATCGCCTACACGGCGGTCTCGCTCCAGGGCAGCTTCACCTCGCTGCGTGAGGTGAACCGGACGACGCACTTCACGCACTGGACGATCGCGCACTCGCACGTCGGCGTCTACGCCTTCGTCACGCTCGTCATGTTCGGCTCGATGTACTACATCGTGCCGCGCCTGGTGCACAGGGAATGGCCGAGCGCACGGCTGATCCGCTGGCACTTCTGGCTCTCCGTGCTCGGGATCGCGGCGTACGTCATCGCGCTCACGATCGCCGGCGTCTTCCAGGGGCTGGCGCTGATCGATCCCCAGGTGCCGTTCCAGCGCTCGGTCGAGCTGGCGGAGCCGGGGCTCATCGTGCGCTCGATCGCGGGGATCGCGCTCACGATCGGCCACGTCCTCTTCGCCTACCATTATCTGCTCATGGTCAGCGGGCCCGTGCCGCCGCTCGAGGTCCCGGCGCTCCACGAGGTGCGGCCGGTGCTGGTCCGGGATGTGGAGGAGGGGTCGACGTGACCCGGATCGGGATCCTGATCATCGGCGTCATGGCGACGATCGGATTCGCCGCGATGGTGCTCGTCGGGATCCCGCACATGCTCTTCCTGAACGTCGCCATCCCCGAGGGGCTCGAGCCGTACACCGAGACCCAGCTCCGCGGGCGGCAGGTCTACATCGCGAACGGGTGCCTGTACTGCCACACCCAGCAGATCCGCGACGCCGCCTTCACCACCGACGTCCTGCGCGGCTGGGGCGACCGGCCGAGCGAGCCCGGCGACTACGTCTACGATCGGCCGCACCTGCTCGGGACGATGCGCACGGGGCCGGACCTGATCAACGTCGGCGCGCGGCTCCCGGACCCGGACTGGCACCTGATCCACCTCTACGATCCGCGCGCCGTCGTCGAGTGGTCGATCATGCCCGGCTTTCCGTTCCTCTTCGAGGAGAAGGACCCGGGCGCCGTCACGCCGCACGACAGGATCGTGCCGATCAGCGGCCCGCGCGCGCCGCGCGGCAAGGTCGTCGTCGCGACCGCAGACGCCCTCGCCCTCGTCGACTACCTGCTCTCCCTGCGCCGCGACTACCCGATCGGGCCCGCGGCCGGTGGGAGCGCGGCCGGCGCGGCGGCGGGCGGTGCGGCCGCGACGGAGCTCGAGGCCGGCGGCGCGGGGCCGGGCCAGACCCTGCCATGAGCGACGAGGACCGGATCCCGGGCTTCAGCGACGCGTCGCGCGACGACCGATCGGTGCCGGGCGAGGAGATCGAGGCGCACGAACAGGCGCTCCCGGAGCCCGGCATGCACGACTTCGAGCCCGACGTCGAGCTGCTGCACCGTCCGATCTTCCGCGAGCCGCGCGACCCGATCGAAGGGCGCGAGCCGGTGCCGTGGTGGCTCTGGACCGCAGCGGCACTCGCCCTCTTCTGGGGCGGGTGGTACCTCGGCCGGCTCGGCGGCAACTTCGGGCTCGACACGCACCTGGCGTACGCGCCGCTCGAGCGCTACGTCGCCGAGGAGGCGACGGCGCGCTACGGCGGCGCCGCCGCCGATCCGATCGCCGCCGGGCAGCGCGTCTACATCTCCCGCTGTCAGGCCTGCCACCAGGCGTCCGGGCTCGGCGTGCCGGGCGCGTTCCCGCCGATCATCGGCTCCGAATGGGTCGTCGGGCCGCCGGAGATCCCCACCCTCATTGTGGTCCACGGCCTCCAGGGCCCGGTCGAGGTCGCCGGCAACCTCTACGTCGGCGCCATGCCGGGGTGGGGGACGATGCTCTCCGACGCCGAGATCGCCGGCGTGGTGAGCTACATCCGCCAGTGGGAGTCGAACGACGCACCGCCGGTGGACGCCGGGTTCGTCGCCCGACTCAGGGAGGCGACCCGCGACCGCACCGAGCCGTGGAGGATCGAGGAGCTGACCGCCGCGGTCGAGGCGGGGACGTTCGCCGGGGCGGCGGACCAGGAGGGCGAGGCGGGTCGAGCCGGTGAGGCGCAAGGCGCGGGTGGGGGCACGGGCGGGGCCGGGGGTGGGGGCGGGGGCGCCGGCGGCTCCGGGGAGGCCGGCGGATCAGGCGGGTCCGGTGCGTCCGGTGCGTCCGGTGCGTCCAGCGCTACGGGCGGCGCCGCGCGTCCCGGCTCCTCGGGGGGACGGCCATGAGCGAGCGGGTCCCCAGGCCGCACTTCCACGAACGGACCGCCGTATCCGCGCTCTTCGACGACCCGGCATCCGTCGATCGCGTCGTTGCGCGGCTCGTCCGGGCGGGCGTGCCGCGGGACCTGATCGACGTCGTCGTCTCGCCCGAGGCGGCGGAGCGGTTCTACCCCACCCGTGCACGCGAGCCCGGTCGCGACGCCATGCGATACGCCGGCGCGGGCGGGATCATCGGGCTACTGGTCGGGACGGTCATCTCCTTCGCGCTCATCGCGTGGCCGGGCTTCCAACCGCCAGGGATGGCGATCATCGCCCAGCTGCTCGGCCCCAACCTCTGCACCGTGGGCGGCGCGGCGCTGGGCGCGCTGATCGGGCTCGCCGTCCGCCGTCGTGCCGAGCGCCGCCACCAGCGCGCCCGCGAGGCTCCGGACTCGATCGTGGTCGTGGTCACCGCGCGGAGCACGGAGGAGGAGCGCGCGCTCATGGGAGAGCTGGCGGAGGCGGGGGGCAGGGAGCCGCGAGTGGAGGCGTAGGGGTGGGTGGCGCCGTGGGTCTTGCGCGTTCGGGGTGGGTGGTTTATTTGTGATACGAACGTTTGAATGAGGCAGGTCTCAGGTCTCAGGTCTCAGGTCTCAGGTCTCAGAGGGCGGATGTCAGGCCTCAGCCGAGGACCCAAGACCCAGGACCTGATACCTGGTACCTGAGTCCTGATACCTGACACCCAAGACCCAGGACCTCCAGCATCCCCGACCAGGCTGCCCGGACACGGCGGCGACGTATGGGGCGCGCAGAACAGTGTCAGAACGCAATAGCGAAAGACAGGCAACCGTCGAGGCGTTGATTCGGGCGGGGCGGGAGTTGTTTGCCCGGCGCGGATATGACGGGGCGTCGGTCCGGGCGATCACGGCGCGTGCGGGGGCGAATCTGGGGGCGATCACCTATCACTTCGGCTCGAAGCGGGCGTTCTACGATCGGGTGGTGGAGACTTCGGTCGGGCCGCTGGCGGAGCGGGTGATCGCGGTCGCGGCGGGCGCGGGTGCGCCGCTCGACCGGGCGGCGGCGGTGGTGCGGGTGTTCTTCGAGTACCTGCGCGCTCACCCGGACGTGCCCTATCTGATGTTGCAGGAGCTGGCGGTGGGGCGGCTGCCGCCTGCGGCGGCGATCGGGCCGATGCTGCGGGTCCAGGCGGCGCTCACGGAGCTGGTCCGGGCCGGGCAGGCGGACGGGACGATCCGGCCGGGCCCGCCCGAGGTCATGGGGCTCGGGATCATCTCGCAGGCGGTGCATTTCAACCTGATGCGCGTCCCGTTGCGGGAGGTCCTGGGCGTGGACGTCTCGGATCCGGAGGTGTGGACGCCGCTGGTCGAGCAGGCGGTGGCGTTCGTGCGCGGCGGCCTGGCGTCGGACGGGGGAAGGAACGGCGAATGAGACGGTGCAACGTGCGGGTTGCGTGGCTGCTCGCGGCCGCGGCGGTAGGCTTCGGCCCGGCGGACGGGCACGCGCAGTCGGTGGCGGTTGCCGGGCACGCGCAGTCACGGGCCGGTGCACGCACGCAGTTGGCGGAGAGCGAGCAAACCGACCGGGACCTGCTCGATCCCGTGACTGCGGTACGGCTCGCGCTCGCGAGGCATCCATCGCTGAAGGCGGCGGGCGCGGCGGTGGACGGCGCGGCGACGGGGGTGGCGGAGGCGCGGTCGGCGCGGCTGCCGTCGCTGGCGTTGGAAGCGTCGCTCACCCGCTTCCAGGAGCCGATGGTGGTGGCGCCGCTGCACGGCTTCGATCCGCAGCGGCCGCCGACGTTCGACCGGACGCTGGCGCAGGGTGGCGTGGCGGTGGGCTACACGCTCTGGGACGGGGGCGTCGGGGGCGCGCGGGTGGAGCGCGCGGAGGCGTTGATGGGCGCGGCGACGGCGGAGCTGGAGGAGGCGCGGCGGGGGTTGATCGCGCGCGCGGTCGGCGCGTACCTGCGGCTTCGCACGGCGCGGGAGGTCGTGGAGGCGAACGAGCGGCGGGTCGAGGCGGTCGAGCGGGAGCGGGACCGTGCGGCGCAATTCCTCGAGCAGGGTCGCGGTGCGAGGGTGATGCTGCTGCGTGCGGAGGCGGCGCTCGGCGCGGCGCGGGCGGATGCCCATGCGGCGCGTGCGGAGATGGTGGTGGCCGAGCGGGAGCTGGCGCGGCTGATCGGCGAAGCGTCGGATCGGGTCGCGGCGGTGGAGGTGGCGATGGTGCGTGCGTCGGGCGGGACGCCGTCGCGCGCGGAGGTGGTGGACCGGGCGCTGGCCGGGAACGCTGGCCTCATGCGACTGGAACGTCGCGTCGAGGCGGCGGCCGCGTCGCGGTCAGAGGCGCGCGGTCTCTGGCATCCGCGGCTCCAGGTGGTGGGGCGGTACGTCGAGTACGCGGGGGGCGCGGGCCGGGAGCAGGGTGAGTGGCAGGGAGGGGTGCTGGCGACGTACCCGCTCTTCACGGGCGGCGCGCGTCGCGCTGCGGGCGAGCGGGCCGGCGCGGAGTATCGTGGCGCCGTCGCGGCGCGGGACGTGGCGCGGCTGGAGCTGGAGTCCGCGGTCGACGAAGCGCTCGCGAGGCTCGAGGCGGAGCTCGCTCGGGTCGAGGCGCTGAGCGCTGCGGTCGCGCGCTCGGAGGAGGTCGTCCGCGTCGAGCGGCTGGCGCTGGAAGCCGGCGCCGGCGTGCAGTCCGACTACCTGGCCGCGGAGGCGGAGCTGCTGCACGCGCGCGCGGCGCTGGCCGCTGCCCGGGCGTCGGCCGTCGTCGCGCGGGTGGAGCTGGCGCGGCTGGCCGGCGAGCTCACGGTCGAATGGGTGGCGGCGCACCTCGAGTGGGGGTTGGAGACATGAACGCGAAAAGGATCGGACTGGCGCTGGTGTTGGCGGCGGTCGTGGTGGGCGGCGGCGCGTGGCTGGCCTTGCGCCCTGCCGCGTCGTCGACGGGCCCGCTGGCGGCGTCCGGCACGGTGGAGGCGCGCGAGGCGGTGCTCGGCTTCCAGCTCGGCGGCCGGATCGTCGAGGTGCTCCCGCGGGAGGGCGACGCGGTCGAGACCGGCGTCGTGATCGCGCGACTCGACACGACGGAGCTCGCTGCGCGTGCGGCCGCGGCGGAGGCGCAGCTCGCGGCCGCGCGGGCGCTCCTGAGCGAGATGAAGCGGGGCGCGCGGCCGGAAGAGGTGGCGCAGGCGCGCTCGGCCGCGGAGGCCGCGCGGCGGCGGATGGAGGAGGCCACGCGCGCGCTCGAGCGCACGCGTGTGCTGCACGATGGCGGTGCGGTCAGCCGCGAAGCGCTCGACCAGGCGGAGACGGCCCACGCCGTCGCCGTGGCGCAGTACGACCAGGCCCGCGAGGCGCTCGCGATGGTCGAGCGGGGGCCGCGGCCGGAGCGGGTCGAGGCGCAGCGTGCGGCGGTGCGGCAGGCGGAGGCGGCCGTCGCGCAGGTGGCTGCGCTGAGGGAGCAGGCGACGATCGTCGCGCCGTTCACGGGCGTCGTCACGGTCCGGCACCGGGAGCCGGGCGAGGTGGTCGCGCCGGGGGCGCCGGTGGTGACCATGCTGGACCCGGACGAGCGCTGGGTGCGGATCTACGTACGCGAGGACGTGGTCGGCCGGGTGCGCGTCGGGCAGCCGGCTCGCATCACCTCGGACGCGTACCGGGACCGGAGCTACGAGGGCGTGGTCGTCCACATCGCGAGCGAGGCGGAGTTCACGCCGCGGAACGTGCAGACGGCGGAGGAGCGGGTGAAGCTGGTCTACGCGGTGAAGGTCCGGATCGCGGGCGACCCATCGCACACGCTGAAGCCGGGCGTGCCCGCGGACGTCGTGCTCGAGATGGACGGCGAGTGAGCGACGTCGCCTGCGTCTCGGCGCTCGGCCTCGGCCGGCGTTTCGGTGCGGTCACGGCGCTCGACGGCGTGAGCTTCGACGTGCGCGCGGGCGAGCTGTTCGGGATCGTCGGTCCCGACGGCGCAGGGAAGACGACGACGCTGCGCGTGCTGGCCGGCGTGCTCCCGCCCACGGCGGGCGATGCGATCGTGCTCGGCGCGAGCGTCGCGCGGGAGCCGGAGCGCGCCAAGCCGCACATCGCCTACATGGCCCAGCGCTTCGGCCTCTACGAGGACCTGACGGTGCGCGAGAACATCGAGTTCTACGCGGACCTCTATCGGGTCCCGAAGTCGGAGCGGCCGGCGCGGCTGGAGCGGCTCTACGCCTTCTCCCGGCTGGGCGCTTTCCAGGACCGGCTCGCCGGCGCGCTCAGCGGGGGGATGAAGCAGAAGCTCGCGCTCTGCTGCGCGCTGATCCACCGGCCGCGGGTCCTGCTCCTCGACGAGCCGACGTTCGGCGTCGACCCGATCTCGCGCCGCGACCTCTGGATGATCGTCCACGAGATGGTCGCGGAAGGGGTGACGGCGATCGTGACGACGTCGTACCTGGATGAGGCGGAGCGTTGCGACCGCATCGCGCTCCTGGATCGCGGGCGGGTGGTGGCGCTCGGATCGCCGGCGTCGCTACAGGAGGTGCTCGAAGAGCGGCTCGTGGCCGGGCGCGTCGAAGGGGAAGCGGTAACCGCGCTCGCCGGGGGTGGCGACGACGGTGTGGGCGGCGATGACGGCGTGGGCGGCGTGGATGATGTTGGCGGCGCCGTCGGGCCGTATGCGCCGGCCGGACGGGATGGCGACGCCCGCGAGAGCGGCGCGGCCGGCGTGGAGCCAGCGGTGGAAGCCCGCGAGCTCGTGCGTCGCTTCGGCGACTTCGTCGCCGTCGACGGGGTCTCGTTCACCGTGGATCGAGGCGAGGTGTTCGGCTTCCTCGGGCCGAACGGCGCGGGGAAGACGACGACGATCAAGATGCTGACGGGGCTGCTGTCGCCGAGTGGGGGCGAGGCGCGGGTGGCGGGGGTGGACGTTGCGCGGGAGCCGGCGGAGGCGCGGCGGCGGATCGGGTACATGTCGCAGCGGTTCTCGCTGTACCCGGACCTCACGGTGGCCGAGAACATCGAGCTCTTCGCGGGGCTGTACGGCGTGACGGGCGAGCGGCTCGCCGAGCGGCGCGCGTGGGTGCTGGAGATGGCGGAGCTGGTGGGGCGGGAGGACCGGCTCACGGCCGAGCTGCCGCTGGGGTGGAAGCAGCGCCTCGCGCTCGGGTGCGCGGTGCTGCACGACCCGCCGATCCTGATCCTGGACGAGCCGACGTCGGGCGTCGACCCGGTCGCGCGGGGGGCGTTCTGGGCGCTGATCCACGAGCTCGCGGACGCTGGGACGACCGTCCTGGTAAGCACGCACTACATGGAGGAGGCGGAGCACTGCGACCGCCTGATCCTCATGAACCGGGGGCGGATCATCGCGTCCGGCACGCCGGCCTCGCTGCGTGCGCAGTTGGGCGAGCCGATCTACGTGGTCGAGACGGAGGATGCGCCGCGCGCGGTCGAGGCGCTGGTCGGCGCGCCGGGGGTCGTGGACGCGGCGATGTTCGGTCGCACCGTGCACGTCATGGCGGCGGAGTCGACGCAGAGGGCGGACGTGGAGGAGATCGTCGTGTCGCGGCTTGCGGGCCGCGGACTCGACGTGCGGCGGATCGGGCGGGTGGAGCCGACGCTCGAGGACGTGTTCATCGCGCTCGTGCGCCGCGAGGGCGGGGCGGTGGAGGGGTGATGGTCAGCCTCGGCCGCACGCTCGCGATGGCGCGCAAGGAGGCGATCCAGCTCCGGCGCGATCCCCGTAGCCTGGTCCTCGCCTTCGTCGTGCCGGTCCTCCTGCTCCTCTTCTTCGGCTACGCGATCACCTGGGACGTGCGCGAGATCCGGCTCGCGGTCCTGAACGAGGACGCCGGCCGACGCGGCGCGGAGCTGGTCGACGCCTTCGTCGCCAGCGGGTACTTCCGGGTGACGGAGCACCTGGCGCGCAACGGCGATGCGGACCGGCGGCTGCTCGACGGCGGCGTGGCGGGGGTGCTCGTGATCCCGCCGACCTTCACGCGGGACCTGGCGGCGGGGCAGGGGGCGGGGGTGCAGCTCCTCCTCGACGGCAGCGACGCCAACACGGCGACGATCGCGCTGGGGTACGCCGACGCCATCGTCGCACGCTACTCGGGCCAGGCCGTGCTGCGGGGCCGGTCGGTCGTGCCGCCGATCTCCCCGGAGACGCGGGTCTGGTACAACCCCACGCTCGAGAGCCGGAACATGGTCGTGCCCGGGCTGATCGCGGTGATCATGTCGATCATCGCGGCGACGCTGACGGCGCTGACCGTCGCCCGGGAATGGGAGCGGGGGACGATGGAGCAGCTCGCGGCCACGCCTGTGCACCGGTTGGAGGTCGTCTTCGGCAAGCTGCTCCCGTACGTGGTGATCGGGCTTTTCGACGTCGCCGTCGCGACGCTGGCGGGCGTGCTGGTCTTCGGCGTGCCGCTACGGGGCAGCCTGCTGCTCCTCGGGGGAATGACGCTCCTCTTCCTGGTCGGCGCGCTCGGGCTCGGGATCTTCATCTCCGCCGCGCTGAAGGCGCAGGTGCTGGCCACGCAGGTCGCGATGGTCGCGACGTATCTGCCGGCGCTCCTCCTCTCGGGCTTCATCTTCGACCTCGCGAGCATGCCCTGGCTGCTCCGGGCGATCAGCCACGTCGTCCCGGCGCGCTACTTCGTGAGCGTGACGCGCGGCGTCTTCCTGAAGGGCGTCGGCCTGGACGTGCTCTGGCCGCAGGCGCTGTCGATGCTCGTGTTCGCGGGCGTGGGCGTCGCACTCGCAACGGCGTCGTTCCACAAGAGGATCGCGCGATGAGCACCGTGGCGGGGCGTGAGGAGCATCGACCGGGGGCGGTCGCGGAGCCGGGGGCGCCGGGGCTGGACCCCGGCGGGCAGCGTGAGTCTCCGACGGGCGGCGGCGTGCGGGAAGGGGCTCTGATGGACCGTGGCGGCGGGGACGGGGCTCGGACGGAGAGCGGCGGGCGGGATGGGTCTCGGACGGACCGCGGCGGGCGCGACGGATCTCGGACGGACCGCGGCGGCCGGAACGGATCCGGGCCGGACCGCCACGTGCGCAGGGAGGCCCGGCGGAAGCGACTGCTGCGGATCCGCGCCCTGGTGAAGAAGGAGATGCGCCAGCTCTTCCGCGATCCCCGGACGAAGCGGATCGTGTTCGGCGCGCCGATCCTCCAGGTCCTGCTCTTCGGCTACGCCGTCACGACCGACGTGCGGGACGTCGCGACGTTCGTCGTCGACCACGACCAGACCGCCGCGTCGCGTGCGCTCCAGGACGCGATCACCGCGAGCGGCCACTTCCGCATCGTCGGTCGCTCCGACCGGTCCGGCGCCCTCGGTGAGGCGCTCGACGCCGGACGCGCGGCGGTCGGCGTCGAGATCCCGCGCGGCTTTGCCGCCGACCTCGCCGCCGGGCACGGCGCCCGGGTCCAGATCCTCGTGGACGGCACGAACTCCAACACCGCGACCGTCGCACAGGGCTACATCAACCGGATCGTTCAAAGTCACGGAGTGCGGGAGGCGGCACGGCGCGGGGTCGACGTCCCGGCCGGCGTGGAGCTGCACGCCCGTGCGTGGTTCAATCCGGATCTCACGAGCCGGGCCTATAACGTCCCCGCCGTGATCGGCGTGCTCCTCATGCTGATGTCGCTCCTGCTGACCGCACTCGCGGTCGTGCGCGAGCGGGAACAGGGCACGCTCGAGCAGCTCGAGATGACGCCGCTCACGCCGGGCGAGTTCATCCTGGGGAAGACGATCCCCGTCGCCTTGATCGCCTTCGTCGACCTCGTGCTGGTGATGGCGGTCGCGATCTTCTGGTTCGACGTGCCGTTCCGGGGGAGCGCGCTCGCGCTCTTCGTCGCCTCCGCGATCTACATCCTCGCGAGCCTCGGCGCCGGGCTCCTGATCTCGTCGATCTCCCGGACGCAGCAGGAGGCGTTCATGGGGATGTTCCTCCTCTTCCTGCCGCTGGTCATCCTGTCGGGCTTCATGTACCCGATCCAGAGCATGCCCGTCTTCTTCCAGCGGCTCACGCTGCTCAACCCCGTGAGGCACTTCCTGGAGGTGGTGAGGGCGGTGTTCTTGAAGGGGGCGGGGTTGGGGGAGGTGTGGCCGCAGGTGGTGGTGCTGGCGGGCGTGGCGGTCGCCGTGATCTGGCTCGCTGCCCTCTCCGGACCACGTTTTACTTTTCAAAATTCCCCGCGGGTAGCCCGAAAAACGGGACAATGAATCGACACGGGGCCGGGCGTCCGACCGCTTCCGAGGACATTCGCATTTCGGAAGCGGCCAAATTATGAATTTTGAAACCCGGTCCGGGGAGTTAGCGGCCGGCCGCGGCCGCCATCGCCCGGAGCATCTCCTCCCGCGTGATGTGCGTCGCGAGCGCGATCCCCTCGAGGCCGATCGGCAGCCCACCGTCGATCCCGGCGAGGTTGATCGTCTGGGCATAGAGGCCGCGGACCGTGCCGAGGAGCTCGCGCTCCTGATCGGCCGGCAGCCCCGGCGCGCGCACGCGGCCCGCGTCGACGGCGGGGCCGAGCGGGTGCCAGAACTCCTTCTGCCAGTCGGGGAGGCGGGCGAAGACGTCGCCGGAGATCGCCCACTCGACCTCGATCAGCGGAGCGCCGTCGGCGGCCTCGCGGAAGACCAGCCCCTGGAGCACGCCTTCGCGCAGATGTTTGAAGTAGTGGTGCGTCTCGTACGACTGGTCGCGGAGGAAGTGCGTGGCGACGAGGTACGTCGTGTACTGGCCGAGCGGGCCGGCGACGGCCTGGCCCTGAGGGGCAGCATCGCCCGGAGCCATCGGCAGGACGGTCGCCCGGTCGGACCCGCCCGGCCGCGCCCCCGCGCTGGCCCACCCCACCCACACCCCACCCGCCGCACACACGGCCAGCACGGCTGCCGCCCCGATCCCGTTCCGCGCGACTCGCATGGACATGACGACACCTCCGTGGCACTCGATCACCGCCCAGTCGGGCGGCGTTCGCGTGTCACGTTGCGTGCCAGTGGAGATCGCGTGTGGCGGAAGAGGCGTCGGCGGGAGAGGAAGGGACGAAGGGGAGGGGAGCGGGGCCGGCGGGAGCCGGGGCGCAGTCCGCGGGGGGCCGCTTCCCGCCCCCGCGGACTGCGCCGCGCTCACTTCCTCGCCGCCTGCTCCACGACCCAGTCGACGAGGATGTCGAGCGCGCTGGGGTCGAACGTCGTCTCGATCATCACGTACTCGCGGCCGTGGCCGGTCATCGCCGGCTGGAACAGATGGTTGAGGCCGGGGAGCTCGTGGACCCGGGACGCGGGGTTGCCGGCCTCGCGCAGTGCGCGCTCGATCGGCGGCAGGTTGATGTCCGGCGGGACGTTGAGATCGAGCGTGCCGTTCAGGGCGAGGACGGGGATGCGGAGCCGGCGCAGATCGTCGGTCGGGTCGTAGCCGATGAGGAACCGCATCCACGGTGAATTGAAGAAGGCGACCTGCTGCTCGACCGCGGCCGCTCTCATTTGCGGCGTAGTGCCGAAACCTTGACGCTCCTCGGGTGGCAGCGCCTCGATCATCTCGTAGAGGGTCTCGCGCATCTGTGCGGCCGCCTCGTTCGGATCGGGCGTGTCTCTAGCGATCTCCATGAGGCGCCGCGTGGCGCGCCGCATGTTCGCGGCGACCTCGGCGCTGGCGCCTGCAGCGAGCGCGAGCCGCTCGAACTGGATCGGGAGCAGCACCTCGAACGGGACGCCCGGGCCGGCGAGGAGCGCGATGAAGGCGACTTCGTCGGAGCGGCGCGCGACCATCGGCGCCACGATCCCGCCCTCGCTGTGGCCGATCAGCCCGATCCGCGCCGGGTCGATGTCGTCACGGCCGACGAGGAAGCGGACGGCGGCCAGGGCATCGTTGGCGAAGTCGGCGGTCGTCGCCGTCGCGAAGTTGCCGGTCGAGCCGCCGAAGCCGCGGTCGTCGTAGCGGAGCACCGCGACCCCGCGTCGGGTCAGCGCATCGGCGATCACGAGGAACGGCTTGTGCCCGGAGACCGTCTCGTCGCGGTCCTGCGGGCCGGAGCCGGAGATCAGGACGACGGCCGGGAACGGGCCATCGCCGTGCGGTTTGGTGAGCGTGCCGGCGAGTGTGACGCCCGGCTCGTCGGTCGGGATCGTGACGTCGACCGCGTCGTATGGGAACGGCGGCTCGGGGTGCTGCGGTCGCCTGGGCGCCTCGACCCCCTCGGTCCGCGCGAGGACGAGCGGGAGCGACGCCCCACCCTGCGACCACGTCCCCGTGATCGTGTCGCCGCGCACCTCGCCCGTGTAGCGTCCGAAGGCCGCCGGCACTTCGATGGTGAGCGAGTCGCCGGCCAGGACGACCGCGCCGGTCTCGATCCCGAACGCGCCCTGGTCGGGGCTGTCCATCGTGGCCGTGAGCCCGCCCTCATCCTCGACGATGTGGAAGACGATGCGGAGCCTGGCGCCGGGGACCTCGAGCGTGCCGAGCCAGTCGCCGACGACGGTGGCGGGCGCGCGTGTGGGCGCCTGGGCGTGCGCCGGGAGCGACGCCGTGAGCGCGGCGACGGTCGCTGCGCCGAGGGCGACGGCCAAATGGCCCAACGCGCTTCTCGCCCGGCGCCGGGCGGGAAGCGCCGGACGCACCGCTTTCGCAAGCGGATGCGCCGGGTGACGGAGCGGGCATGCGTTCTCCCGCACGGGACCGGAGGCGAGCCTCATCGCGCGCATAGGCATGCTTCCGGCGTCCGTCAGGCGATCCAGAGGAGGAGCCCCGCCGCGGCGATCGTCGCGCCGGCGATGCGGTCCCACTGGAGCCCGTCGGCCGGGCGACGGGCGCGGACGGCCAGCGCGAAGCCGATCCCGGTCGCGTGCAGCGCGGCCGTCGCAGCGACGAAGCCGGTGCCGTAGAGCCACCCGGAGAGCGTCGCGGGCATCTCGGTCCCGTGCGCGTGTCCGTGGAAGAGCGCGAAGATGGCGACGACGGCCATCGCGAGAACGATCGGCAGTCGCGTCGCGGCGGCGGCCAGCGCGCCGAGCGCGAGGACCGAGAGAAGAATGCCCGCCTCGACTCCGGGCAGGCCGAGGCCGGCGGCTCCCGCCACCGCGCCGATCGCCATCGTCGCGACGAAGGCGGCCGGCAGCGCGAGGATCGCCCGGCCGCCGAGCTGCGTCGCCCACACCCCGACCGCGACCATGGCGAGGAGGTGGTCCGCGCCCAGGACCGGGTGCATGAGGCCGTGGATCAGTCCGTCGGTGTGACCGACGCCGGTGTGCGCCCAGGCGGCGGTCGGAGCGAGGAGCGCGAGCCCGCCCAGGGCCGCCGCGCTCCGTACGATGAGCTTTCGCATTTCCATCCGTCTCCGCGTGTCGCGTGGTTCCGCCCCGGGAATCGGCCGGGGCGCCGCTCGAAGAAGTCGCCGGGATTCTACCGCGCGCCGATTCCGGTTGCAACGCCCGAGCCCCTCCGCGCACGCGACCGTTGCTCCGGACCCGGCCGACCGTGCATGATCGTCGGTATACAACGTTCCGGGCGCTCGTCGTGTCCGATGCCACGGGCGCGCGTGCGCGACGCCTGGCGCCCGGCCCAGCCACGGAGGACGCCATATGACCGATCGAACCCTCGGGACGATCCTGCTCGCCGCTTCGCTCGCCTCAGCCGGCTGCGGCGCCGGCCCGAACGAGATGGGCGCGGGCGACGCGCGCGTCGACACCATCGCCGGCGTGGTCCACGTGACGAGCGGCAAGCAGGGCGCGTGGGGCGAGCACGCCGCCTGGAGCGTCGACGTCGAGCGTGCGGTCCGCATCGGCGCCGTCGACGGGGAGGACGCCTACGTCTTCGGCCGCATCGCAGGCGTGTACGTCGCGCCGGACGGTCGCATCTTCGTGGGCGACTGGCAGGCGCGCGAGCTTCGGATCTTCTCCCCCGAGGGCGAGTTTCTGGGCCGTCTCGGCCGCGACGGCGAGGGCCCGGGCGAGTTCAGGCACGTCGGCGGCGTCGGCGCCGCGCCGGACGGCGGGGTTGCCGTCCTCGACGGCCAGTTGAACCGCATCAGCATTTTCGACGGCGACGGCGCGTTCCGCCGGATGTTCCGCATCGAGCGGCCGTACCGCATCCTCACGGCCGGCGCGTCCGTGCGCTTCGATGGCTCGGGCCGGTTCTACGACGTGACTCGCCTCTCGCACGGCATCGACGTCGACTCGCTCGGTGTCGTGCGCTACTCGCCCGAGGGCGCGGCCGAGGACACGGTCCTCGTCGCCGTCCACGAGCCGATTCGACTCGTGGCCACGCGCGACGGCGTGCCCATCATGAGCATGCCCGTCCCGTACACGCCGCAGCCGTCCGCCGCGATCGGCCCTGACGGGAGCCACTATGCCACGCTCGGCGACGCCTACCGCATCGCGCGCCTCGCCCCGGGCGGCGACACGGTCCACGTGATCCACCGCACGGTGCCGCCGCGCCGCATCGAACCCGCGGTCCGCGACAGCGTCCGGGCCGCGCTCGTGGCGCACTACCGCGACCTGACGGGCGCCGAGCCCCGCGACATGCCCCGCATCCCGGAGCACGCCCCCTTCATCTACTCCCTCGTCGTCGACGACCTCGGCTTCCTGTGGGCGCTCGTCCACGCCGCGGAAGACCGCGCGGAGTGGGACGTGTTCGACGGCGATGGGCGATTCATGGGCTCCGTGACCACGCCGTCGATGATGGTGACGCACATCGGAGAGCGGACGATCGCGGGCGTGGTCTTCGACGAGATGGGCGTGCAGAGGGTGCTGGTCGTGCCGCTGCGGCGCGGGTAGGGGAAGAGCACGAAGGTACGCGGAAGCGCCGGAGCCGGGCGCGAGGCGGACGAACCAGCGGGCGCGCGGTTACCGACTGACCCGGGCCCGCGCCGGCCGCTGCGGCGCCGCGGGCTCGGCCGGCAGATCCGACGGCTCGGTCGGCATGGCCGCCGCCTCAACCGGCAATTCCGCTGCTTCCACCGGCGGCGCCGGCATCTCCAGCAGCACGCCCTGGAGCAGGCACGGCCGGCCATCCCGATCCCGCAGGAGGGAAACGCTCTCGCGGAACCAGCGGACAGTGCCGTCGCAGTCCAGGATCCGGTACTCGATCGGCGGCGGGTCGTCCGGCTGCCGGTCCCAGGACAGCCGCTCGAGCACGCGTTCCCGATCCGCAGGATGGATCCGCTCCAGCCACGAACACGGGTTCGCGACCCACGCGTCGGGCGTGATCCCGAGGATCTCCTCGATGTTCGGACTCACGTAGCGGGCGGTGCCGTAGTCGCCGACCGCTGCGACGTAGACGATCCCGGGGATCTGCGCCACCAGCGCCCGGTGCTTGGCTTCTGCCAGGCGGAGCATCTTCTCCAGCCGCGACACCTCGTAACGGAGCCGGGAGACATCGCACACGCCGGCGTCGGCGCCCGACGCAGACGACTCGGTCGGGCCCCGGCTCCCCAGCCCTGTGCTCCACCGCTTCTCGCTACTCGACATGGCTCCCTCCTGCCGCATCACAGCAGCTTCATCGCTTGCAGGCACGATTGGGCCTGCGCCAGGGAGAGGCTCGTGGGGCGGGATGCAAGTCGTGTGCGAAGGGGGGAGGTATCGGGTACCAGGGGTCAGATCTCGCCGGACTCGATCCATTCGTGCAGTTGGTACCACCAGTTCGGGAGCGGCTCCCAGGCGGTGATCACGTGGCGGATCCCTTCGAGCGCGTAGCGCTTGCGGGCGCGTTCCTGGCCCGGAGGGGCGATCGATCCGATGTAGCGCACGACTCGGTCCGCAGAGCCGAAGAGCTCCATTGGCGGTGACTGCGCGTCCGTGGCACCCGCAGGCGGTGCGTCGTAGTGCGTCGCAGCGGGCGCCGGGGCGGTCGAGGTCGCGGGTGCGGACGGCTGGCCTCTGCGGTCGCGGTCATTCGCGCCGGCCGGATCGGCGGTTGCACGGCCCACACACGCGCGCAGTCTGAGACGTGTCCTCGTTCGGAGCGGCGTCGAGACTCGCCCGAGTCGCCAGCGACGGACCGTCGCTTCGCTCACTCCCGCCGCGTCCGCGGCGGACCGATTGCTGTGATCGCGGTATGCCGCGAGGAACGTCGCGACGAGATCACGGTCGCCGGCGCCGGGCATACCATTTGCCACAGGGTGCGTCATGGCGCGTTATGGCGCGACAGGAATGACCGGGACGCGGTACGGAGGAGTCCGTGCCGAGTCGAGACGACCACGATATGCAAGCTCGGGCCCCAGGACAATGGAGGCAACGAGGCGGAGGCGAAGTGGGGGTCGTCGGCGGGATATTGCTGATCTGCCTGGTGGGCTTCTACGTGTTCTTGGCGGCGCTGCTACGCGTTGCGGGCCGGGCGGACGATCGGTTACAGGAACTTTCACGGGAGCTGGGACCGTGGGTGGAAGGGGAGGAGGGAGGGCCCCAGGAACGAATCGGCTGAGCTGGGTGGACCAGTTGGTGCCGGTCGCGGCGATCGGCGCGGATGGAGTCCGGTAGGAGGTCGATCACGGGCCCGGTGTCGCGCGGCGGGCCGCCCCGGAGTGGGGGGTGATCGACCGAGGTTTCGTGGCCTGTCGGGTTGAAGATCAGCCGGCCCGGCGAGCTCCGGCGTGTGGGGCGGCCGCGTTCGATGGGAACGCCCCGCAGGCGAGTCGCAGACCGAGCCGACTCGCCTGCGGGGCGTCTTTCGTTGCGGGGCTGCGGAGCTCAGCGGCGCGGGCCGCCCATGGGGCCACCGGCCCTCGGGCCTCCACCGCGGTTCCCGCCGCCGATGCTGTAGTTGAGGCTGATCGCGACGGCGCGGCGCGTGGTCCGGCTCTGGCCGAGCTGGATGAAGGTCGGGTCGCTGCTCGTGAAGTCGGTCCGCGAGATGTCGAACGGGTCGCGCGCGGTCAGGGAGAGCGACATCCTGCCGTCGAGCAGGCGCTGGCGGAAGCTCACGCTGCTGTCGACGCGGGAGGAGACGCGGCCCTGGGGGACGTCACGCGCGGGGGTGTAGGAGAGCGTGGCGCGGACGCCGAGCCCGCCGACGACCTGCCCGGAGACGTTGCCGCGGACGGACCAGTGGAAGGTGCGCCCCGAGATGTTGGTCGACCTCAGGTTGCTCGCGTCGCGGTCCTCGCCGCGGGCGTTCAGGCTGACGAATCCGCCCCAGCCGTTGGGCCTGCGGACGGAGGCGGTGAGCGAAGCGCCGTACGACTTCTGCCCGGCGACGTTCTCCCACGTCGTCGTGGAGACGCCGTTCTCGTCGACGGTGCGGATGCGCGCCCAGTCGTTGACGACGCGGCGATAGTACGGGGCCAGGCGCAGCGTGCCCCAGGAGGTCGTCGTGCTCGCGTCGAGCCCGAACGAGTGAGTGTACTGCGGCTCGAGGTCCGGGTTGCCGACCTGGCGGTTGAGCGGGTCGGTCGATTCGTCGATCGGGTTGAGGCGCCACGGCGACGGGCGGCGCGTGCGGCGGGAGTAGGACAGTCGCACGCGCCGGCCCTCGCCCATGTCGTACGTCAGGTTGGCGCTCGGGAAGAAGTCGACACTCGAGTTCTCGAACCCTTCGCCGGTCGGCAGGGTGAAGCGGGTGTCGGAATGCCGGACGCGGCTGCCGATCTGGATGCCGAACGGCCCCACCTCGCGGGCGAAGGTGAGATACCCGGAGTGGTAGGTCTCGTCGTAGGTGAAGCCGCGTAGCGTCGTTACGGTGACGGGCCCATCGATGGTCTCCTCGGTCTCCTCGAGGAGGCGATCGGTGTCCTGCGTCTGGAAGCTGCCGCGGTAGCCGACCTCGATCTGGCCCTTCTCGCCCACGGGGCGGACGTAGTCGATCTCGAGCGTGACCTCGCGGTCGCGCTCGTCCGTGTCCTCGACCATGAGGTCGGCTGGGACGGGCGCGCCGTCGCCGGCCAGGAGCTCGAACTCGGTCTCGACCCACTCGTCCTCTTCGTCGCGGCCGGTGTCGTACTGGAGCTCGATCTCGAGCGAGTGGCGGCCCGGCTCGAACTCGTGCTTGAAGCCGAGCATCCCGTCCAGCGATCGGCGCATCGATTCCACGCGGGTGCTGCGGGAATACCGTTGCGTCCACTGGTCGAGGTGGTCCATGTGGGTGGTCGTGTTCTCGCGCTCGGAATCCGCGCCGTAGTCGGAGAAGCGGCCCTCGGCGCGGAGCAGGCTCCGCGCGCCGAGCTGGAGCTCTGCGGTCAGGCGCCCGTTCCCGGACAGCCCGCCGCGCTCGGACCAGTTGTCCTGGCGCAGCTTCGTCGGCGGGTCGTTGAGCAGGTTCTGACGCAGGTCGAAACCCGTCGTTTCCTGGTTCGAGTGGCGCAGCGACGCGTTCCCGTGCACGGTGAGCGGGCCGTGCTGCCAGGTGAGCCGGCCGCCGCCGCCCGCGGAGCCGCGCGTGTCCAGGTTCGCGAAGATGCTGCCGTTCATGCCGAGCGACGCGCCGTCCTTGAGAACGATGTTGACGATCCCGCCCGAGCCCTCGGCGTCGTAGCGGGCCGAGGGGTTGGGGATCACCTCGATGCGCGCGATCTGGTCGGCTGGAAACTGCTCCAGGAACGCCGCCAGCGCCTCGCCTTCCATCGGCGCGGGGCGGCCGTTGATGTAGATGCGGGGCGCGCCGCCGCGCAGCGTGACGGTGCCGTCGAAGTCGACCTCGAGGTCCGGGATGCTGGAGAGCAGCTCCGTGGCCACGCCGCCATCGGCGCCGGGGAGCGATTCGGTCGTGTAGACGTCGCGGTCGGGTGCGAAGACGACGGGCGGCCGCTCCGTCTCGACGGTGACGCCTTCGAGCGAGATCGCCTCGACCGTGAGCGCGAGCGTGCCCAGGTCGATCGACGCGTCGGCCATGAGGGCGAGCTCGCGGCGGAGCGTCGTGTAGCCGATGTACATGACCTCGAAGGTGTAGAGCCCCGGCTGGATCCCGGTCAGGACGAAGCCGCCTTGCGCGTCCGTCGCGCCGGCCTGGACGACGTCGCCGCCGGCCCGCCGGAGCATGACGGTCGCCGCGACGAGCGGTTCGGCCGTCCCCTGCGCCACGATTCGCCCCGTCAATTGCGCGCCCTGCCCCTGAGCTGAAAGCGGCGCCGCCGCCGCGAGCAGGAGACCGACCCCCGACACCAAGACCCCCACACGGGCCCAGAACTTTCGCATCACGACTCCACTCCCTTCATCCCGGCACCCGCGGCCGGGCTCCACATTCCATCACCTCGCTTTCAGGACGCTTGAGCCCGGCGGGTTGTTGAGGGAGGGACGCAGGCAGGGCGAACGGAATCGCCGGAAACGGCGTTCCGTCGGCCCTTTGCGCGTTTCGGCCGCGGTGGATGCGGATTCAGGGGAAGATCGCGGCGAGACCCGACTCCGCCGCGACGAACACGTCGGCCGCGAGCTCGGCGTCCGCGCTCGGCACACCGGCCGTGGTCAGCGTGTCGACCACCAGGTCGCGGAGCGCGTCGTAGAAGGCGAGATACGCATTCACGATCGCGGTGACGTCGGTCGCTGCGGCCAGGTCGGCGGCGAGCGTGGCCTGGAACGGCGCGACGGAGATGGCCTGGATGAGGTTCGCCACGACGGTCGCGCTCAGGCCGAGGCGCGCGGTCGCAACCTCAGTGAACGTCTCGAGGAGTGCGGCCTGGAACGCATCGAACGCGGCGAGCACGGCCGAAGCGGTCATGGCCGCGCCGGCCACGGTATCGAGTGCGACGAACGCCTCCGAGACGGCCTGGGCGTCTGCAGTCGTCCCGCCCAGCCCGGTCAACGCGACGATGGCGAGGAGCGCGCGGGCGGCGCCCATCTGCGTGCCGGCGCCCCGCAGGAGCGTGAGCTCGGCGGATTCGTCGGCCGTCGCCGCGACGGCGGCCGCGATCGCGGACGAGCCGGCAATGGCCTGCGCCTCGAAGCTCAGGCGGGCGTCGGCGTAGCCCTCGGCGAGCGCGGCCAGGAACGCCAGTTCGGCCTGCCGTTCGTCGACGCCTTCGTCGCGCTGTCTGGCGAAGTTCGTCGCGGCTTCCGCACCCGCGCGCTGGAGGTCGCCGGCGTCGACGCCGGCCTGGAATCGGCCGAGGGCGTCGAGGAACGCGGTCTGTGCGGCGAGGAATGCGGTGGCGAGCGCAGCGATCTCCGCTGTCGAGACCGCCGCCTCGCGCGCCTCGCCGTCGTTCGCGAACTCGAGCTTGGCAGCGAGGTCCGGCGTCGCGATGCGGTTCTGAGAGACGCCGCCTTCGATCAGCGCGGCGAAGACGTTGGCCTCCGCCGTCGTCTCGCCGTTGATCGCGGCCACCGGCACGACCCCGCCCTCGTCGGGCCCAACGTGGATGATCGAGCGGCCTATCGCATCGCCCGAGGCGTCGCGCACCTCGGCGATGAGGCGAGTGCGCCCGGCCGGGACGCCGGTCACGCGGAAGCGCGCGTCCGCGCCGACGTCGCCCGAGGCGAGGCCCCTGAGATCGCCGTCCGAGTCGAACCGGCCGATCACGGCCGTCGCTGCCTGCGTCCCGGGTCCAACCTGGAAGCGTGGCGCCGCGGCGGGCGCCCGCGGCGCGAAGGCGAGCGAGGCCCGCGTCGCGAAGGCGAGTGGTGCACGACCCGCGGAGGCGAGCGGCGCCAGGTCCGCGAACGGTTGCGTCGTCGCCTCGACTCGCCCGACGACGGTGCCGTCGCCGAGGACGTCGTCTTCGTCGCATCCCATGGCGACGAGGAGCGCCGCGACCGGGACCAGTATCTTCCGACTGCCCATGCTTCCTCCGTGCTCTCGGGGCGGTGCGGACCGGATGGTCCGGGCCGCGCCGAAGTGCCCGCCGGGCGTCCGGCACCGTGCACGATTCGTGCTCCCGGTGTCGCGCCCGCGGCGGGCCGGGCCGCGCCGAAGTGGGAGGTGCGCCCGGCTGGACCCTTGCCGTGCCCACCTCGTGCACCCCAATTACCGGCGTCCCGAGCGAGGAGGAGCCCATGGCAATGGAAAGCGTCAATCCGGCCACCGGCCAGGTCGTCGCGACGTTCGAGGAGCTGACGGACGCGGAGCTGGAGGTGCGGCTGGAACGGGCGGAGTCGGCGTTCCGCCGGCACCGGCGGACCAGCTTCGCCGAGCGGGCGGAGCGGCTGGCCCGGCTGGCGGACCTGCTGGAGGGGCGTGCCGACGAGCTGGGCCGGCTCATGACCGAGGAGATGGGGAAGCCGATCGGCGCCGCCGTCGCCGAGGCGAAGAAGTGCGCGCTCGCCTGCCGCTACTACGTCGAACACGGCGAGGCGCACCTGAGGGACGAGCCGGTCGACGTGGGCGGCGCGGGGGCGTTCGTCCGCTACCTCCCGATCGGCCCGGTCCTGGCCGTCATGCCCTGGAACTTCCCGTTCTGGCAGGTGATCCGCTTCGCCGCGCCCGCGATGATGGCCGGGAACGTCGGGCTGCTCAAGCACGCCTCGAACGTGCCGCGCTGCGCGCTGAAGCTGGAGGAACTGTTCCTGGAGGCCGGCTTCGAGGAGGGCGTCTTCCAGACGCTCCTCGTCGGGTCCGACCGCGTGGCCGGGATCATCGACGACCCGCGCGTCCGCGCCGTGACGCTGACCGGCAGCACGCCGGCCGGGAGCGCCGTCGCCGAGCGGGCGGGGAAGCGAATCAAGAAGACCGTCCTCGAGCTGGGCGGCAGCGACCCGTTCGTCGTCATGCCGAGCGCGGACCTCGACGCCGCCGTCCGGACCGCCGTCCAGGCGCGCGTCATCAACAACGGCCAGTCGTGCATCGCCGCCAAGCGCTTTATCGTGCACGAGGCGGTATACGACGAGTTCGTCGAGCGCTACGTGGCGGCGATGGCCGCGCTCCGCGTCGGCGACCCGCTCGACCCCGCCACTCAGGTCGGCCCGCTGGCGACGCGCGCGATCCGCGATGGCGTTGAGCAACAGGTGCGCGAGACGGTCGCCGCGGGGGCGAAGGTGCGGCTGGGCGCCGCGCCGCTCGACCGCCCCGGCTTCTACTACGCGCCCACGGTGCTGACCGACATCCCCGAAGGGACGCCGGCCCGGGACGACGAGATCTTCGGCCCCGTCGCCTCGATCTTCCGCGTCCGCGACCTCGATGAGGCGATCCGGCTGGCGAACGCGTCGCCGTTTGGGCTAGGGAGTAGCGCGTGGACCCGTGACGCAGAGGAGCAGCGGCGCTTCATCGACGAGCTGGAGGCGGGGTTGACGTTCGTAAACGCGATGGTCGCGTCGGACCCGCGGCTGCCGTTCGGTGGCGTGAAGGCGTCGGGGTATGGCCGTGAGCTGGCGCGGGAGGGGATCCGGGAGTTCGTGAATGCGAAGACGGTGTGGGTGGAGGATGCGGGGAGTGGGGAGGTGGCGGTGACGGAGTAGGGGGGTGGGTGTCAGGTGTCAGGTACCAGGTGGCAGGTATCAGGTGGCAGGTCTTGGGTATTGGGTCTTGGGTCTCAGGAGGTGGTTGCGGCCGCCTGGAAGCTGGGGCCAAAAAGCTGAGACCTGGGGGAACGTTCGGGGGTGGTACGTGCGACACGGTGAATCTCCCGGCCGTAGCACGGTCCTCGTGACCGGAGCGCTATGTGGGGGGTGTGGGAGTCCCCACCGCGTACCACCTCCTCCCTTGGTTCGCTCGCCGTGCCGATCGCGGGAGCGGCGGCCAATGGGGTCGGCTCGCTCCGTGAACTCGGGTATGGGGGTCGAAGCGGGTTGAATCACGGGTGGAGCGGCGTTAGGTATCGGCCTGCGCTGTGGTCGTCCTGGCAACTGGGAAATTTCGCCGGTCCAGTTGGGCTGTCCCGCCCTGGAAGCGGAGACGCTCGCGTTGCCTCGTCCAGAGGCGCGCCGGGCGCGGTCCCCTTGGCCGCGTTCGCACGGGGACGATGGCGTACCCCCTGGGCGGTCCACAGCGCGCAGTTCTATCAATTGCCGAACCGTTCATCCGCTCGTCACCTCCCGCCCCACCTCCCCCAACACCCCCATCGCCTCCTCCAACTGCGCATCGCTCAGGTACGGCGCCGGGCCGAGGCGCAGCGCGTTGCCGCGGTGGTCGGTGAGGACGCCGCGGTCGCGGAGCAGGCGCTGGAGCTCGCCGGCGCGGGGGGAGCGAAGCGCGAGGAAGCCGGCGACGTCGCCCAGGTCGACGTCGCGGTCGCGGTCGATCACGGCGGGGTCGAGGTCGAGCGCGTCGAAGGCGCGGGTCAGGAGCCGGATCTGGTGCTGGCTGACCTCGCGCAGGAGGGCGGGCGTGAGGCGCAGCTCGTCGAAGAAGTCGAAGACCTCGGCGGCGCGGTAGTGCGACGTCGGGTCGTACGTCGCGCCGGCGAAGCGGGCGTGGCCGGTGCCGTACGCGACGTGCGGCAGGGCGGCTACCGCGCCGGCGGGGCTCGCCGGTTCCGCCGGCGCCTCCGTCAGTAACCCGAACTCCGCGAACCAGCCCGTGACGACCGGCCGCATCTCGCGTCCCTCCGGCACCCTCATGAACCCGTTCCCCTCGCCCAACTGGCAGTACTTGTAGCCGCCGCCCACGATGAAGGCGTCCTCGAGCCCCAGCGCGCGGATCGAGAAGGGGACGACGTTGAGGTGGTGGTAGGCGTCGACGAGGAGCTCGGCGCCGACGCGGCGGCAGGCGGCCATGAGGTGGTCGAGGCCGCGGACGATGCGCGCGTCGCGGAAGAAGACGGAGGAGACGAAGACGGCGGCGGTGCGGTCGTCGACGGCGCGGGCGAGCCGCTCTGCGACGTCGTCCGCCGGGTCGCGCGAGACCTTCACGACCTCGATCCCTTCCTCGGCCAGCCGGTCGAGCTGGCGGCGGAGCGTGTGGAACTCGCCGTCCGTCGTCACGAGGCGCGACCGGTCGCGCAACGGGAGCGCGGAGAGGAAGCGGACGATGAGTTCGTGGGTGTTGGACGCGAGGGCGATGAAGCCGGCGAGGCGCTCCAGGGCGGCGTCGTCGGCGCTGCCTTCCAGGAGGCGGGCGTAGCCGAGGCGGACGCGGTCGGCCTTCTCGAAGGCGCGCTCCCACTTCTCGTCGGCGAACTCGGCGGCATCCAGCCACGCCTGCTGCTGCCCCTCGAAGCCGCGGTCGGGCCAGGCCTGGTGCGAGTGGCCGGTCAGGAGGAGCCGGTTCGCGACGTCGAAGCGACGGTAGTGCGGCGCCAGCGCGTTCGGGCTCGAGTAGAGCTGTTCCGGTCGGATCATCGCTCACAGCTCGGTCCGGATCGCCCACAGGTCCGGGAACGCGGGCTTGAAGAGCGTCGACTTGAGATATTCCGCGCCGGTCGAGCCGCCGGTCCCGCGCTTCGTGCCGATGGTGCGCTCGACCATCTTCACGTGCCGGTAGCGCCACTCCTGCACGCCTTCGTCGAGGTCGACCATCCGCTCGCACAACACGCTGACCGTGGGGTCGTTGCGGTAGATGTCGATCAGGACCTTCTGGAGTTCGGGCGACGGCTCGACGGGCCGGGTCACGTCGCGTTCGAGGAGCGACGCCGGCACGGCGTAGCCGCGGGCGGCGAGGTAGTGGAGGAACGAGTCCCAGAGCGTGGGGCGCTGGAAGTACTCCTCGAGGATCTCGCGCCCGAGCGCGCCCTCGGGGTAGTGGTCGACGGCGCCGCGCCGCTTTTGGCCGAGCGCGAACTCGAGCGCTCGGAACTGGAACGACTGGAAGCCGCTGCCGGATTCGAGGCGGTCGCGGAAGGAGAGGAACTCGAGCGGCGTCATCGTCTCGAGGACGTCGATCTGGGCGACGAGGACCTTCAGGATCGTGAGGATCCGCTTGAAAGTGTGCTGTGCCCGGGGCGTGTCGTTCGAGGCGAGGAGCTCCTGGAGATGTGCCAGCTCGTGCAGGATCTCCTTGAACCAGAGTTCGTAGACCTGGTGGATCACGATGAAGAGCAGCTCGTCGTGCTCCGGCCCTTCGGAGACCGGGGTCTGGAGCTCGAGCAGCTCATCGAGGCGCAGGTAGCTTCCGTACGTCAGCGGCATGGTCTTCACGTGGGTCTCGGGTCGCAAGGGTCGCACGCAAACGGGTTCAGCGTAGGACCGGACGGCGTGGGGCGCAATGGACGCGGGGCGGGCTCACCCGGCGCCGCGGGGGTCGGGGCGCCGGCCACGTCTAAACGAACCTCGGGTTGTAGCGGTCCAGCGTCGCGTACTGCCTGGGCCACGGCAGGGCGTACCCGAGCTCGTGCGCGGCGTGTCGGGTCCAGTAGGGGTCCCACAGGTGCGCGCGCGCCATGAGCACGAGGTCCGCGCGCCCGGCCGCGAGAATCGTGTTTACATCTGTGAACGACGAGATGTTGCCGACGGCCATGGTCGCGATCCCGGCCTCGTGGCGGATGCGGTCCGCGAAAGGCGTCTGGAACTGGCGGCCGTAGCGCGGGCGCTGGTGCGCGACGGTCTGGCCGGCGGAGACGTCGATGATGTCGCAGCCGTGCTCCTTGAAGAGCTTCGCAACGGCGACGGCCTCGTCGGAGTCCATCCCGCCGGGTGCCCAATCGACGGCGGAGATGCGCACGGACATGGGCTTGTGCGCCGGCCAGACGGCGCGGATCGCGTCGAAGACCTCGAGCGGGAAGCGCATGCGGTTCTCGAGCGAGCCGCCGTACTCGTCGGTCCGGAGGTTGGTGAGCGGCGAGATGAAGGTGCCGAGCAGGTATCCGTGGGCGCAGTGGAGCTCGAGCCAGTCGAAGCCGGCCTCTTCGGCCATGTGCGCGGCGCGGACGAAGTCCTCGAGGACCTTCTCCATGTCGCGCCGCTCCATCTCGCGCGGGACCTGGCTGTGCGGGAAGTACGGGACCGGTGACGGCGCGAGGATCGGCCAGGCGCCTTCCTCCGCCGTGAGTGGTTCGTTGTCGTCCCGCTCCCAGGGGAGCGTCGTCGCGGCCTTGCGCCCGGCGTGCCCGAGCTGGATCCCGATCTTCGCCGCAGTGTGTGTGTGCACGAAATCGACGATCCGCCTCCACGCCGGCACGTGCTCCGGCTTGTAGAGCCCGGCGCAGCCGTGCGTGATCCGACCTTCGGGGCTCACGTCCGTCATCTCCGCCATGACCAGTCCGGCGCCGCCGATCGCGCGGCTGCCGAGGTGGACCAGGTGCCAGTCGTCGACCGTGCCGTCGCTGGCGCTGTACTGGCACATGGGGGAGACGACGACGCGGTTGAGGAGGACCAGGTCGCGGATGCGGAACGGCGTGAAGAGCGGCGGCGGCGTTGCCGCGGCGGAGGCGGCCGCTGCGCGGCTGCGGGGGGGCTCCTGCGGCGCGGGGGGGCCGGCGGCGCCGGCGGCGGCCGCCGCGGGGGTGGCCGGCCATTTGCCGGCGGGCCCGGTGCTCGCACCACCGACCTGCATTTCAGCCTGCTCGGCGAACCATGCATCCACGCGCGCCACGAAATCGGGGTCGCGGACGCGCAGGTTATCGTGTGTTACCCGCAGTGAGCGGGTGAGCAGGTTGAAGGCGAACTGGAGGGGGTGCGTGCCCCAGAAGCGTTCGGTGCCTTCGAACCATTCGAGGCTGACCTGGGCGGCGCGCTGGAGACTCTCGACGGTGGGGCGGCGTTCGGTTTCGTAGACCTCGAGGGCGCGCGGCACGTCCGGCTCCGCCTGCAGCGCTTCCACTAGGGCGATCGCGTCCTCCATGGCGAGCTTGGTGCCGGAGCCGATGGAGAAGTGGGCGGTGTGGGCAGCGTCGCCGAGGAGGACGACGGGGGTGCGGCGGCCGTCCGGGGTCTCGATCGTGTGGCTCCAGCGTTCGTTGCGGATCGTGGGGAACTGGCGCCAGATCGAGCGATTGGCAAGGAGCCGGTGGCCCTGGAGCTCGTCGGCGAAGAGCGCTTCGCAGAAGGCGATCGTCGCGGCCTCGTCGTCGGCGTCGAGGCCGGCGGCGCGCCACGTCGCGTCGGTCGTCTCGACGATGAACGTGGAATGGCCGTCCTCGAACTGGTAGGCGTGCACGCGCCAGAGCCCGTGCCGGTCCCACTTGAAGAAGAAGGTGAAGGCCGGGAACGGGCGGGTGGTGCCGAGCCAGACGAAGCGGTTGGGGCGCACGTCGACGGTCGGGCGGAAGTGGTCGCGGAAGCGTTCGCGCGTCGCGCTGTTCACACCGTCGGCGGCGATGACGAGGTCGGCGTCGGCGAGCGAGGCGGGGTCTTCGACGTCGCAGCCGAAACGGATGTCAACGCCCAGTTCCGTGGCGCGTTCGGTCAGGATCTCGAGGAGCGCACGACGGGAGAGGCCGCTGAAGCCGTGGCCGGTGGAGGTGATGACGTGGCCGTCGTAGTGGACGTCGATGTCGTCCCAGTGGGCGAAGCGGCGCTCCATCGCCGTGAAGGTGGGCGGATCGGCGCTGGCGAGGGCGTGGCCGGTGGCGTCGGAGAAGACGACGCCGAATCCGAACGGGTCGTTGGCGCGGTTGCGCTCGTAGACGACGACCTCGTGCGCCGGGTTCGCGCGCTTGAGGAGGATCGCGGAGAAGAGGCCGCCCGGCCCGCCGCCGATGACGTGGACGCGCATCGTCGTGCTACCCTTCGGTGGACGCTGCGACGGAGGGTGCCCCGGCGGGCGCGGCGCGCCGCCCCACACCGCCCTCCTCCCATGCGCGGAGGAGGCTCCGCGCGATGATGAGCCACTGCACCTCCGTCGCGCCCTCGTAGATCCGGAGCGGGCGGATGGCGCGGTAGAGCCCGTCGACGGGGCCGTCGACGGTGACGCCGCGGCCGCCGAGGAGCTGAACGGCGTCGTCGATGATGCGCTGTGCGGCCTCGGTCGCGTACGCCTTGGCCATGGCGGCCTCGGCCGTGATCCGCTCGGCGCCGCGGTCCTTCTCCCACACGGCGCGGTAGACCAGGAGACGCGCGGCGTCGAGCTGCGTCGCCATCCGGGCCAGCTTCTCCTGGACGAGCTGGAACTCCGCGAGCGGCTGGTCGAACTGCCGGCGCGTGGTCGTGTGGGCGAGCGCCTCGGCGAGGGCGCGCGCGGCCATGCCGCACGCCGCTGCGCCGACCGTCGGGCGCAGCCGGTCGAGCGTCGCCATCCCGATCCGGAAGCCGCCGCCCTCCGCTCCGAGCCGCGACGTCGCCGGGACCCGGCACCCCTCGAACGCGACCTCGCCCAGCGGGTGCGGCGCGCTAAGGACCAGCGGCCGAACGTAGCGCACCCCGGGCGCGTCCGCGGGGACCACGAACGCCGAGATCCCCCGCCGGCCCGCCTCCCGGTCGGTTGACGCGAAGACGACGTAGAAGTCCGCGATCCCCGCATTCGAGATCAGCGTCTTCGTGCCCTCGAGGATGTAGTCGCCGCCGTCGCGGCGGGCCGTGGTCGCGATCGCAGCGACGTCCGAGCCGGCCTCGGGCTCCGTCATCGCGAACGCGCCCATCGCCTCGCCCCGCAGCGCGGGCCTGGCCCAGCGTTCCCTCAGCTCCGCGCTCCCCGCCAGGAGGATCGGCGTCGTCCCCAGCGCCTGGAGCGCCCACACCGCGTCCGCCAGCGGCGACGTCGCGCCCAGCGCCTCCCGCGTCAGCGCACACGCGCGCAGATCCTCCGCCTCGATCGGCGCGTACAACCCCGCCGCGCCCATGATCGCGAGCAGCTCGCGCGCCTGCCTCCGCGCGGTTGCATCGTGTTCGGCTGGCGGGAGTGGAGCGATCTCCCGGGCGCACACTTCGGACAGCCGCTCCGCCAGCTCCAGGTGCGAGGCGTCCAGGAATGCGCGGATCGCGCGGGTGTCCGCGACCGCGCTCACCCGGGCTCCATCCGTCGTTCGTACGTCGCCTCTGTCGGCCGGACTCATCGCGCCTCCCTCCGCACCCGGAGTACGGTCCGCACCTGGGGTGCGGCGTGAACACGTGTAAACGCGCCGTGTCGTCTCAGGCGAACTGCGGCGCGCGCTTCGCCTTGAACGCTTCGTACGACTCGCGGAAGTTCGGGTCCAGCATGCACGCGGCCTGGACCTGCGTCTCCCACGCGAGCGCGGTGTCGAGGTCCATCGACCACTCGCGGTCGAGGGATTCCTTGGTGATCTCGAGCCCGAACGACGGCCCGCGCGCGAGCTTCTCGGCCAGCGCCCGCGCCTCGCCGACGACGGCGCCGTCGGAGACGACGCGGTTGTAGAGCCCGATCCGGTACGCCTCCTGCGCGTCGATGAAGTCCCCCGTCATGAGGAGCTCGCTCGCGCGGCCGTGCCCGACGATCCTCGGCAGGAGCCAGGAGACGCCCATGTCCGCGCCCGAGAGGCCGACGCGGGTGAAGAGGAACGCGATCCGCGCCGACTCGGCGGCCACGCGGATGTCGCAAGCGGCGGCGATCACCGCGCCCGCTCCCGCGACCGTCCCGTTCAGCGCGGCGATGACCGGCCTGCGGCACTTGCGGATCGCGTGCACCAGCGCGCCCGTAACGCGCGTAAACTCGAGCAGGCCCTTGAAGTCGCGCTCGAAGAGGGCGCCGATGATGTCCTCGACGTCGCCGCCGGAGCAGAACGCACGGCCCGCGCCGGTCAGGACGATGGCGCGCACGCCGGGCTCGGTGTCGAGCGCGAGGAAGGTGTCGCGCAGCTCTTCGTAGACCTCGAAGGTGAGTGCGTTGAGCCGGTCGGGGCGGTTCAGGGTGACGGTGACGACGCCGGTCTCGGCGTCGTGCTGGTAGAGGAAAGACTTCGGTTCGATCGCCATCGTCGACTCCGGTCGGAGGGTGCGGGGTCGGACTACACCACGGCCGTCGCCTCGATCTCGACGACCGCGCCTTCGTCCACGAGGTCGGAGACCTCGACGAGCGTCATGGCCGGGTAGTGGCGGCCGAGGTGGCGCCGCCAGACCGTGCCCAGCTCCTTGAGCTGCGCAAGGTAGGTGGAGCGGTCGGTGACGAAGACGGTCATGCGCCCGATGTTCTCGGGCCCGCCGCCGGCGGCGCGGACGACCTCGAGGACGTTGAGGAGCGCGCGCTCGAACTGCGGGATGAAGCCGCCGTCGACGATGCGGCCCTCGGCATCGCGCGCGGTCTGGCCAGCAACGAAGAGAATGCGGCCGCCGACCGGCGCCAGGAGCCCGTTGTTCCAGCCCTTCGGCTCGCCCAGGGATTCGGGGTTGATGATCTCGAAAGCCACGGGTCGGTGTTCACGGTTTCGGGGTCGGGTGCTCTGCGCATTCGCAGGCGTGGGGCTTCGCGGCTGCGCTCTTGCCGGCGTTGCCGGCGGTGCGCGCCCACTCGGCCGCTAAGCCAGCAACGCGCCTCCGTCGACGACGATGGTCTGGCCGTTGATGGCGCGGGCGGCGTCGTCGCAGAGCGAGAGGACCGCGTGTGCGACTTCGTCGGGCCGGATCAGGCGCTTCTGCCCGGTCGTGGCCAGGACCGCCTCGAGCGCTTCCTCGCCCTGGAGCCCGGTGCGCGCGCCGACCGCCTCGATGGTGCGGTCGGTCATGGGGGTGTCGACGTAGCCCGGGCAGACCGCGTTGATCGTGACGCCGCTCCCGGCCAGCTCGGCGGCGATGGAGCGCGTGAAGCCGACGACGGCGTGCTTCGAGGCGGCGTAGGCGGCAATATACCGGGCGCCCGCTAGCCCCGCCACGGAAGCGACGTTGACGATCCGACCCCAGCCGCGCTCGAGCATCGCCGGGGCGAAGGCCTGCGTGCAGAGGAACGTGCCCGTCGCGTTGACGGCGAGGATGCGGTTCCACTCGTCGAGCCGGATGCGGTGCAGCGGCGCGCCGGCCGCGATCCCGGCGTTGTTGACGAGGATGTCGATGGGCCCCAGGCGTTCGGCGGCCTCGCGGGCGAGTGCGGCGACGCCGTCGGGATCGGTCACGTCGCACGGGACCGCGAAGGCGCGGGCGCCCAGGGCGCGCAGCCGACCGGCCACGCCCTCGATCTTCTCCACCGACCGCGCAGAGACGACCACGCCCGCGCCCGCCTCAGCGAGCGCCACGGCGATCGCCTCGCCGATCCCGCTCCCGCCGCCCGTCACGACGGCGGTGCGCCCCTCGAGCCGGGCACCGGCTCCGCGTCCGCTCACGGCGCCGCCCCCGGCGCGGGGCCCTGCGTGGCCCGGTCCGATGGCCGCTCCGGCGCCTTGCCGCCCGGTTCCGTCGTCCCCCGGCCGTCCGGCAGGCCATCAACTTCGAGCGCTTCCAGCACCGCTTCCTCCAGGATCTCGCCGAGCACGGCGATCGTCTCGCGCCCTTCCTCCACGCTCGCCGCCGCGGGGTCGCCAAAGTAGGCCCTCGGCCCGCCCGCCTCCTCGAAAGTCCGCTTCCCCTCCCGGATCGCGACCGAGAGGGAGTGCGGGACCTCGGGGAGTCCGGACCGGACCGCGTCCCGCACCCACGCCGGCCGCTCCGCCATGACGATGCTGCTCTCGAATCGCCCCGCGTGACACGCGCCGCTCCGGAACTCCTCCGTCAACCGCAGCGCCCAGGGCTTCCGCGTCAGGTCGGGAAAAACGATTGTTAACTCCAGCTGACTGCGAGCGACGGGTGTCCTATCCGCCGCCTCGTGGAGCGACGCCAGGTGCGCCGGATCGAGGTGCGCGTTCGCGATGGCGAGCGCGCGCACGCGGTGGGCGGCGAGTGCGCGGGCGATGTCGGTCACGAGCGCCGTCATCGTCTCCGGACGGATCGAGATCGTCCCCGGGAACGCCGCGGCGAAGGGCGCTGCGGAGTAGGCGAGCGACGGGAGCAGGATGACGTCGTATCCGCGTGCGGCGAGCCGCTCGGCGCCGGCGCGGGCCATCGCCTCTGCGATGACGACGTCCGTGGCGAGGGGGAGGTGCGGGCCGTGGGCCTCGACCGCGCCGACGGGGAGCACGGCGACGGCGCGCTCGCCCGCGAGGTCGCGCGCTTCCTCCCACGTCAAGGCAGAGAGTTCCCAGACCGGCATTGGGTGTTGTATACTCAGTTCGCGAGAGAAGCCGTCTTCGAACCACTCACCCGAACGGCGGATCCGACCATGTCCCACGACCCCCTTTTCGAGCCACCCGAGACGTTCAACATCGCCGACTACTTCCTCGACGACAGGGTCCGGGAGGGACGGGGCGACCGGATCGCGCTGCGAACCGACGGCGGCGAGATGACCTACGCCGAGGTGCAGTCGCTCGCCAATCGGTTCGGCAACCTGCTGCGCGAAGCGGGCGTCGAGCCGGAGCAGCGGGTGATCATCGCGCTCCCGGACGGGCCCGAGTTCGTCGCCGCGCTGTTCGGGACGCTGAAGATCGGCGCCGTCGTCGTGATGGTCAACCCGTACCTGCGTGCGGACGCGATCGCGTACTTCTACGAGTACACGCGGGCGAAGGTCGCGCTGGTGCACAGGGACACGCAGGACGCCTTCGCCGAGGCGGCCTCGGAGGCGCGGCACCTGCGCGAGCTCCTCATCGTCGGCGACGTCGACTTCGCCGCCCGCATCGCCGGCGCCTCGCCCGTGCTCGAGAACTTCCCGACGCACCGCGACGACCCGGCGATCTGGCTCTTCTCCGGCGGGACGAGCGGCCGGCCGAAGGCGGCGGTCCAGCCACACGCCTCGTACGCGTACGCCGCGGAGTGCTACGGCAAGCGCGTCGTCGGATACACCGAGGAGGACGTGACCATCTCCGTGCCGAAGCTCTTCTTCGGCTATGCGATGGGCGCGAACCTCTTCTTCCCCTTCGCCGCCGGCGCGTCGAGCGTCCTATTCCCGGAGCGCTCGACGCCGGAGTCGCTCTTCGAGCAGATCGCGAAGTTCCGTCCGACGATCCTGATCAACGTGCCGACGATGGTGCAGCAGATGGTCGCGCACCCCGATGCTGCGTCCCAGGACTTCTCGTGCCTGCGCCTGGCGACCTCGGCGGGCGAGGCGCTGCCGGTCGAGCTGCACCGGCGGTGGGACGAGACGTTCGGCGTCGAGCTGCTCGACGGGCTCGGCACGGCCGAGATGTGGCACATCTTCATCTCGAACCGCCCAGGCGCCGTTCGGCCGGGCACGCTCGGCACCGCGGTGCCCGGGTACGACGTCCGCGTCCGCGACGACGACGGGCGCGACCTTCCGCCGGGCGAGGTCGGGTTTCTGTGGGTAAAGGGCGGTGCCCGTGCGATCGGCTACTGGCAGCGGATGGAGCGGACGAAACGCGCGTTCCGCGGCGAGTGGTACGTCTCCGAGGACATGCTCTCCCGCGACGCGGACGGCTACTTCACCTACCGCGGCCGCGCGGACGACATGCTCAAGGTGAGCGGGAAGTGGCTCTCGCCGCAGGAGGTCGAGAACTGCCTGCTCCAGCACCCGTCGGTCGAGGCGTGCGCCGTCGTCGGCGTGGTCGGCGACGACGGGCTGACCCGGCCGCACGCGTACGTGGTCGCGTCCGACCGGGTCCCGGACCTCGCCGCCACCCTCGCCAGCTTCCTCGGCGAGCGCCTCGAGTCCTACAAGGTCCCGCGCGAGATCGTCTTCCTCGACACGCTGCCGCGCACGCACCTCGGCAAGGTAGACCGCGGCGCGCTCAGGCGCTTCACGCCGTCGCGCTGAGGCGGCTTCGCGCCCGGTCCTGCGCCGGCTCGTTCGGCCGCAGCCCGCGCGGCTCGGGGACCGGATCCGGGCGGCCGGCTCGCACTCCGCTCCGCTGCGCGGCAATGGCGCGCTCGTAGAGCCGCTCGTAGTCGCGCACCATCCGCTCCCGGCTGAAGCGCTCGACCGCTCGCTCGCGGCAGCGCTGCCGGTCGAAGCCCTCGACCGCGCCGCCCGGGCGGATCACGTCGGCCATCTCCTCCACGTCCTCCACGATGAAGCCGGTTACTCCCGGCTCGACCAGCTCGGGCACGCTCCCGCGCGGGAACGCGACGACGGGGCACCCGGAGAGCATCGCCTCGATCAGAACCAGCCCGAACGGCTCCTCCCATTCGATCGGCATGAGGAGCGCCCGCGCATCGCGGAGGAGCGGCACCTTCACCTTCGTGCCGATGCACCCCAGGTAGGTCACGTGGTCCTTCAACAGGCGCGGGGCGACCTCCCGCTCCGCGAACGCACGATCTACCTCGTGCACCTCGCCCGCGACGCGAATCGGTAGACCCGCCAGCTCGGCCGCGTCGATCGCCGTGTGCACGCCCTTGACCGGAGCGAATCGGCCCAGGAAGCAGACGTAGTCGTCCGCGGCCGGACTCCACTCGAATCGCGCTACATCGAGGCCGTGGTGGATCACCTCCACCCTCGGGAGCGGCGTCTCGAGCCGCGCCTGATTGGCCGAGATCGCCACGTACCACGCCTCGGGGTGTTGACGGTAGTAAACCGAGAGCGAGTCGACTTGATCGTGGTGCAGCGTGTAGACCATCGGCAGCTCGGGAGCCAGGCGGCTCAGTGCGAGCGCCGAGGCCGAATTCACGTGCACCACGTCGTACTCGCCGCGCGCCGCGATGTCCATTGCCCACGCGACGTGGTTCAGCTCGATGTACGAATCCGGCGGCCACTCGGGAGTGGGGTAGAGCCAGCGAAGCTCCGCGCGGGTCTTCGAGTCGCCCGTCGCGAAGAGCGTGACCTCGTGACCCCGGTCCCGCAGCCCCTCTGCCAGCTCGTAGACCACCAGCTCGGTTCCGCCGTAGTCCCGTGGCGGAACGGACAGAAAGGGCGTGGACACCAGTGCGATTCGCATCCGTTTCCTCCTCGGTGGCTGCCGCCGATGACGCGGCGTTCGTTCCTACCGCCGCGGGTCGCGCGGTGAGCAGCGCCTCCGTTCCGGCCACGGCGGCTATGTCGATGAACACCTGGAACCCGCGGGCGGCGGTGCAACCACCGTGCCCCCGGCCAAACGGCGGTCCGGCGGGGTGGTGCGTTCGCAAGTCAATGTGATGGGTGGCGTTGTGCGGCTCGGGCGCGGCACCGTGGGCGTATGAGGGAACGGGGCAGCCGGCTCGCGCGCGGCCGGTCAGGTTGCCGGGAGCGCGCCGCCGCCCGTGGGACGTCATCCTCACCCGCGCCGCTGGACCGTCCTCGTGGCCCGCGTCCGGCGCGTTTACGAGCGATAACTTGCCTCGGTCTGCCCCGGCACACCCCGACCATGCAGGGGTATCCTCGCAAGCGGTGTAAGCTACACTGAAACAACGATTTGAAGTGCAGTCGGTCCTGGTGGGGAAGCGGCGTTCCAGCCTGTCCGCGCCCTCGTGGGGCCGTGCAGGGGTGAACGCCGAATGTCACGGATGAAGAGGTCCGGCGGTCGGGTGCGTGCGCGGCCCGATCGCGGGCGCCGGGCTCTGCCGGGTCGCGCGCGTCGGGCGCTGCCGGGTCGCACGCATCGGGCGCTGCGGTCGTTGGCGCTCGCCGCGACGACGCTGTTCGCAGCGGCCGCGTGCGGGCCGGCGGGCGAGGAGATCGCGTACAGTGCGTTGAAGGAGCGGATCGCGGCGGGCTCGGTCGCGGAGGTTCGCGTCTCGGCGTACGAGATCGAGGCGGTCCCGACGGAAGCGGCGCGCGAGGCGGGCGCGCCGGAGCGGTGGCTGTCGACGCCTGTCCCGGGCGACGAGGGGCTGGTCGAGCTGCTCGACCGCCACGGCGTTGCCTATGACGGGATCGCGGTGGGGCAGGGGGCGAGCCCGTGGGTTGCGATCCCGGTGCTCCTGGGCGTGCTGCTCGTGATCGGCGGGATCCTGTTCCTGCAGAAGCGTCTGGCGCGCAAGGCGTCCGGCGTGGACGACATGCGGGTGAAGGACGCGACGAAGTCCCGGCTGGGCGTGGACTTCGCCGACGTCGCCGGCGCGGACGAGGCGAAGGAGGAGCTGGTCGAGGTCGTCGAGTTCCTGAAGCATCCGGAGCGCTTCGCGCGTCTGGGCGCGCGCATTCCGAAGGGCGTACTGCTGGTCGGGCCGCCGGGGACGGGGAAGACGCTTCTCGCGCGGGCGGTCGCCGGGGAGGCGGGCGTGCCGTTCTTCTCGATCAGCGGCTCGGAGTTCGTCGAGGTGTACGTGGGCGTGGGTGCGTCGCGGGTGCGCAAGCTCTTCGACCGGGCGAAGTCGAAGGCGCCGTGCATCATCTTCATCGACGAGCTGGACGCGGCGGGGAAGAGTCGGAGCCACAGCGGCATCGCGGGGAACGACGAGCGCGAGCAGACGCTGAACCAGCTCCTGGTCGAGATGGACGGCTTCGATCCGAACAGCGGCGTGGTCGTCATGGCGGCGACGAACCGGCCGGAGATCCTGGACCCGGCGCTGCTGCGGCCGGGCCGCTTCGACC
>CAYPGK010000027.1:0-39126 GCA_964410055.1 uncultured Gemmatimonadaceae bacterium
AGAAGCAGAAGAGGATGATCGCCGGGCCGTTGATCGTCATGGAGACGGAGACCTGATCGAGCGGGATCCCGTCGAAGAGGGTCTCCATGTCGGCCAGGCTCGAGATCGCGACCCCGCACTTCCCCACCTCGCCCAGAGAGCGGGGGTGGTCGGAGTCGTACCCCATGAGCGTGGGGAAGTCGAAGGCGACGCTGAGCCCCGTCTGGCCGTGTTCGAGCAGGTAGTGGTAGCGCCGGTTCGTCTCTTCGGCGGTGCCGAAGCCGGCGAACTGGCGCATCGTCCAGAGCCGCGTGCGGTACATCGTGGTGTACGGCCCGCGGGTGAACGGGTACTCACCCGGGAACCCGAGCTTGTCGAGGTACGAATCGGTGGACGGGGCGTCCAGCGGCGTGTAGAGCGGCGCGACGGGCATTCCGGAGACGGTCGTGAAGCTCGTCTCCCGCGTCGGCGTGCTGCGGAACGCCGCCTCCCACTCCGCCAGACGAGCGCGGAGCTCGGCGATCTCGCGGTCCTTCTCCCGGATCTGCTCCTCGAGCCCGGCGGCCGCCACTTCGCGATCCATGACACCCATGCTTTCAACCCTGTCGTGTTGAAGGGAACCCGTGCACGCCCCTCCTACCCCGTGACTGCGCGCACGATTCGCGCCGCCACCGTGTAGGGGCTTTCGCGCCCGGCTTCGAGCGCCTTGAACGATTCCTGGAGGATCGACTCCCCGCCCCGCTCCTCCCACGCGACTCGCCGGAGCTGGCGGGCGACCACGTCGCGAACGCGCCGTTCGAGCCGCTCGCGGCGCTTGCCGGCGAGTTCGCCGGACTCGTCCATCCAGCCGCGGTGGCGGTCGAGCGTGTCGACGAGCGCGGCGACACCCGTGCCCTCCTCGGCCACCGTCTGGAGGACGGGGATCTGCCACCCCTGAGGCGCAGCTTCGGCCACCGGGGCCGCAGCCTCCTTCCGCGCCTCGGTGGCTGCCGCGACCTTCCGCAGATCGACGCCGTGATGCGCGGGGACGCGGTAGGTGCCCTGGCCGTGGCGCAGGCGCAGCATCATCTCGACCTCCCGGGCGAGCCGGTCGGCGCCGGGCCGGTCCGATTTGTTGACCACGAAGAGGTCGGCGATCTCCATGAGCCCGGCCTTCATCGCCTGGATCCCGTCGCCGGACTCCGGGACCAGGACGACCACGGTGCTGTCCGCCGCGGCCGCGATGTCCAGCTCGGACTGCCCCACGCCGACCGTTTCGATCAGGATCCGGTCGAAGCCGAACGCATCGAGTACGTCCACGACCTCCTCGGTCGTGACGGCCAGACCGCCGAGCGAGCCGCGCGTTGCCATGGACCGGATGAAGATCCCCGGGTCGAGCGCGATGTCGTTCATGCGGATGCGGTCGCCGAGGAGCGCGCCTCCCGTGAAGGGCGAGGTCGGGTCGACAGCGACGATTGCGACGGTCTCGCCGCGCTCGCGGAACTCCGCGGCCAGGCGCCCGGTCAGCGTCGACTTGCCGGCGCCGGGCGGGCCCGTGATCCCGATCCGGTGTGCGCGGCCGAGCGAGGCGTGCAGCTCGCCGAGCAGCGCCTGGAAGCCGGACCGCTCGCTCTCGACGATCGAGATGGCGCGCGCCAGCGCCGTGCGTCGGCCGTCGCGAAAATCCGAAAGCAGCTTGCGCTGCGCATCCGTCAATGTCATTGCGTCCATCGAGTCAAAGATGTACCGGGGGCGGAGCAGTGTCAAACCGTCTTCCGGGCGGGCGGTACGGGGCGTAGGCGTGGCGCAAGTGAACGGTCTACGTTACCATCAGGAGCGACACAGCCCGTCCCCAGTCCGCTGGAGGAGCGTATGGTTGGTTCGTCGTCCGCCCGCCTGCTCACAATCGCAGTCGTCCTCCTCTTACCCGTCTTGCTCCCACCCGCGGTACGCGCGCAGGGGGGCTCGACCGCCTCGATCCTGGGCGTGGTAACCGACTCGGAAGCCGCGCCGGTGTCGGATGCGACCGTCACATTGCACCTGGAGGCGACGGGCGCGCGGCGGTCCGCGGTGACGGATGCGGCGGGCCGATTCCGGTTCACGAACCTCCAACCGGGCGGCCCGTACACGCTCTTCGTCGAGCGGCTCGGCGCGGCGTCCGTCCGTCGTGAGGGGATCCATCTCGCCATCGGCGAGACGCTGCGTCTCGAGCTGATTCTCCAGGAGCGGCCCGTCGAACTCGACGGGCTCGAAGTCGCCGTTGCTGCGCCGGGCCAGGTGCCGGCGGGCGTCGGCGCGGCGACCGTCCTGGACGCGACGACGGTGATGCAGCTACCGAGCGTGGACAGAGACGTCCGGGACCTCGCCGCGCTCTCGCCCTTCGCGCGGCTCGATGCAGACGGCAGCATTTCCATCGCGGGACAGAACAACCGCTACAACGGCATCCGAGTGAACGGCGCCGCGCTACAGGACCATCTGGGACTCTCGGCGACGGGCGTGCCCGGCGGAGAGGCGGGTGCACGGCCGATCCCGCTGTCGGCGATCGAACAGTTCCAGGTGGTCGTGGCGCCGTACGACGTGCGGTTGTCCGGCTTCACGGGCGGGCTCATGAACGCCGTCACGCGCACGGGGACGAACGAGTGGCGCGCAGAGGTGTTCGGCCATTTCCGGGACCACCGCCTCATGGGCGAGCTGAGCGTGGACGACGCGCCGGTGCCGACCCGGGAGTTCGGACGCACCCACGCCGGGGTCACGCTGGGCGGCCCGATCCGGGCGGACCGCGCGCACGTGTTCCTGGCGTACGAGACCGAGCAGAGCCGCACGCCGGTCGGTGGGCACCACATCGGCGCGAGCGACCCATTCCGGATCCAGGTGCACCCGGATTCGGCGGATCGGCTCGGCCGGATCCTGCGCGACGTCCACGGCGCGGACGCCGGCACCGCGGGCCCCCTGTCGCTTTCGAGTCCGAGGCACAACTTCTTCACACGCTTCGACGTCCGGCCGAACGCCACTCACCGTCTCGTCGCCCAGTACGCCTTCATCGATGCAGCGCGCGAGCTGGCCCCGAACCGCGAGCCGTTCGACGAATACGAGTTCTCCTCGACCGGTACCCGTGTCACGAGCGGTACGCACGCGGCCACGCTCCAGTGGTTCGCCGAGCCGGGCGGCCGCCTTTCGAGCGAGGTGCAGCTCAACATCCAGCGGACGCGGAGCCGTAACGAGGCGCTGAGCGACCTGCCGCTCATCGAGGTGGACGTGGTGAGCGAATTCGGCGACGGCACACTTCGGCGGCGGATCCGTACGGGAGCGGAGTACTTCGCCCATCTGGACGAGGCGGAGCAGTCGGCGTACCAGCTCTCGACCGACCTGAAGCTCGCGGCGGGCGCCCACAGCTTCGTGGTCGGAGCGGCCGTGGAGCGCGTGGCGGTGGCGCACCGCCTCCTCCCCGGCTCACGCGGCCGCTACGTCTTCGACAACCTGCCGGCGCTCGAGGAGGGGCACGCCTCGTACTACGAACGGACGCTTCTCCTGCCGGGTCAAGCGGATGCGACTGCGGAAGTCTCGCTCACGCAGGTCGCCGGGTACGTGCAGCACGAGTGGTACGCGGGCGGCGGGCTCACGCTCCACTCGGGGGTCCGGCTGGACGTGCCGATGCTCGGCGACAGGCCGGAGGCGAACCCGCTCGTCCGCGAAGCGTTCGGCGTGGGCACCGACGACGTCCCGCTGCGCCACCTCCTCGCCTCTCCTCGATTCGGATTCAACTGGCGCCCCGACTTCGACCCGAACACCCAGCTCAGGGGCGGGATCGGGATCTTCACGGGACGCCCTCCGCTGGTGTGGCTCGCGAACGCGTACGGCAACACCGGGCTCCGCTTCGCAAGGCTGCGGTGCGTGGGATCGTACGCGCCGGAGGTGCGATTGAACGACCCGCCGGCTACCTGCGCGGACGGGCGGTGGCTCGAACACACGGCGCCTCCCACGGTCGTGATCCTCGACTCCGGACTGCGCTTCCCACAGGAACTGCGCGGCTCGATCGCCCTCGATCGGCAGCTTCCGCTCGGGCTCGCCGCCACGGTGGAGGCGGTCTACACCCGGGCGACGAGGCAGATCGAAGTACGCGAGATCAACCTGACAGCCCCGATCGAGGATCCGCCGCTGCGCGGGTACGGACCCGGTCTCGGCGACCGCGACTTCTTCGGCTTCCCGACGATCGACGGCTTCGCCGTTCGCCGTGCGGACCCGCGCTTCGGCCCCGTGATCCGGCTCGAGAACGCGACCGGCAACTACAGCTACGCGCTCACCGCCGAACTGCGGCGCTCCTTCGGGACCTCGATCGGAGCACGTCTGGCCTACGCCTATTCGCGATCGGGCGACCGCCAGAGCCTGGTCTCGACCGATGCCGCGGCGAACGTCGGCCTGACCCCGGGCGGCCCGGGCGAACTCCCGCTGCGCCCCTCGGTCTTCGACCAGCCGCACAAGGTCACGGCCAGCACGCTCGTGCGCCTGCCCACAACCCTCGCCGGCGGCACCGTCACACTGTCCTACGTCGGCCAGTCGGGGCGGCCGTATTCGTACGTCTACCTGGGGGATGCGAACGGCGACGGCTATCCGGGAGACGGCCGGGCGCTCGACGGGCACAACGATCTGATCTACGTTCCGCTGCACATGGTAGATGTGGTGATGTCGCCGGCGTCGACCCGGTTGCTGGAGGCGATGATCGCGAGCGATCCATGCCTAGAGCGGTTCCGGGGCATGGTACTCCCGCGCAACCACTGTCGCCTGCCCTGGTCGCACCGGCTCGACCTGCGGATCGCACAGCCGGTGAGCGTCGGCGGGATGTCCGTCGAATGGGTCGCGGACGTGGCGAACCTCCTCAACCTCATCAACGGCGATTGGGGTCGGGCCCGTCAGATCGCGCCGGTCGTCCCGCTCCTCGACATCGGGCGGCAAGCCGCCGGGCTCGATGGGCTCTCGCCCGACGACCCGATCCTCATCCGCTACGCCGGGCCGACGAGGCGCGACCCCTCGACCGGCTCCATCGCGGCGGGCACGCCGTGGACGCCGGCCATCCCTGAATCGCAATGGCAGATCCAGCTCGGCCTGAGGGTGGCGTTCTGAATCAGGTCACCGGGTGCCCGGCCCGCCCTCACCGGGCGGGCGCAGCCCGCGGGCGTGGCGGAGCGGATTCTCGAGCAGGTGAGTCGGGATCAGCAGCGCCACGACGAACATGAAGAGTGCGGCGAGTAGCCCCGCGGCCAGGATCCAGTAGTTCCGCAGTGCAAGGAAGAGTACGGAGGTGATCAACGCCGTCGTCACGGCGAAGAGCGAGAGGAGGATGCGCCGGATCTGGAGGAGCAGGAACCGCTCGGCGTGCAGGATGTCACGCGGGTGGATCCGGACCCGGAACTCTTCGCGCTCGGCGCGTCGGAGCACGTCGCGCACGCCGAGGACGACGGCACGCGTTTCGTCCATGATGCCGCGGGCGACCTCGGTGGGCTCGCGCGCGGTGACGCGGAGCAGATCGACGCGCATGCGGCGGATCACGGGGCGGACGGCCTCGAGGCCATTGAAGCGGGGGTCGTAGCGGAAGCCGATGCCTTCGAGGATCGCCGCGGCGCGGAAGAAGTAGACGAGCTCGCGCGGCAGGATGAGCGGCCAGGTGTAGAAGGTGTCCATGATCTCGCGGACGGCCTGCTGCACCGCGCGGGGCCCCAGCTCGCGGGCGCGTTCGATAATGCCGAGGATCTCGGCCGCCGCATCGCGCACCTCGGCCCGGGTGATCTCCGGATCGATCATCCCGAGCTCGTACATCCCGTTGATCAGGTCGTCGACGTCCTCTCGGGCGGCCGCGAGCGAGACACGCAGGAGCTGATCGCGCGTCGAGCGGCTCAGGCGGAGCGCCATCCCCCAGTCCAGGAAGATGATACGCCCCTCCGGGTCGACGATGATGTTGCCCGGGTGCGGGTCGGCGTGCATGAAACCGTCGACCAGGAGCATCCGGAGGTAGACCTCGATCAGGAGCTCCATGACGCGGCGGAACTCGAGCTCGCCGGTGGCGAAGCGATCGGCGAGGCCGTCGACCTTGTCGCCCTCGACCCACTCCAGAACCAGGACACGCTGCCGCGTGAACTGCTCATAGACCCGCGGCGCGCGCACGCGTCGGTCGCGCCGGAAGGTTTCCCGGAAGACCGCAATGTTTTCGGCCTCGCGCCGGAAGTCGACCTCCTCTCGGATGCGCGCACTGAACTCCCGGACCACCGTGGTGAGCGCGCGTACATGATGGTTCGGGAAGAGGATGTTGAGGAGGAAGAGGATCCGGAACGAGATGTCGAGGTCGACGGCGATGAGCGCCTCGACGCCGGGGCGCAGGACCTTGACCGCGACGTCCTCGCCGGCCACCCTCGCGCGGTGCACCTGTCCGAGGCTCGCCGCGGCGATCGGCTCGCGGTCGAACGCGTCGAAGACCTCGTCGACCGGCCGGCCGAGCTCGGAGGCGATGATGGCTTCGATCCGCGAAGCCGCGACGGGTGGGACGCGGTCCTGGAGCCGGCCGATCGCCGAGAGGTACGGCTCGGGGATGATGTCGGCGCGGGCGCTGAAGACCTGGGCCAGCTTGATGAAGGTCGGGCCGAGGCTGGCGATGGCGGAGGTCAGCCGGTCGGCGCGGCGGCGGTGCTCCTCGGCGGAGCGACGGGCGGGCCGACCGAACAGGATCCAGCGGCGGCGGTCTCGCAGGAACGCGAAGACGAAAGGCGTCAGGCGCCAGAAGATCAGGAAGGCGCGACGCCACCGGGTCATAGCAGCAGCATCGAGGCGAGGCCGAGCAGGAAGAAGAAGCCGGCCAGATCGGTGAACGTGGTCACGAAGATCGAGGATGCGATGGCCGGATCGACGCCCAGCCGCTCGAGCAGGATCGGCACGAACGCACCGGCGAGCGAGGCGACGATCAGGTTCCCCCACATGGCGAGGAGCACGACGAGGCCGAGCAGCGGCGTGGCGGGCCAGTAGTCGGGGGCGACGATGCTGAGCAAATAGCTCACGGCCGCGACGGTACCGCCGAGCGCCGCGCCATTGACGAGCCCGACGAGCAGCTCCTTGCCGACGACGCCCCAGCGTCGCGCGTCGCTTTCCTGCGTGAGCGCAAGGCGCCGTACGGTGACGGCAAGGGTCTGCGTGCCGGAGTTCCCGCCCATGCCGGCGATGATGGGCATGATCACGGCCAGCACGGCGAAGCTCTCGATGGTAGGAAGGAAGATGCCAACGACGGACGCGGCGACGGTTGCGGTCACGAGGTTGACGAACAGCCACGGCAGGCGGCTGCGCACGGCTTCGTGCCAGGTGCCCCGCACCTCCTCCTCGGAGACGACACCGCCCAGGCGGAGGATGTCCTCCGTCTGCTCTGCCTCGATGACATCGATCACGTCGTCCCACGTGATCCGACCGAGGAGCACGTTGTCCGGGCCGACGACGGGGACCGACGGCGTGTTGTAGCGCGCGATGATGCGGCCGACCTCCTCCTGGTCCATGTCGACGGGAACGGTCGTGACGGGCGGCTCGACGATCTCGCGCAGCGGCGTTTTCGGGTCGGCCAGGACGAGCTCCTGCAGCGATACCGTGCCGAGCAGGCGCCGCAGCAGATCGACGACGAAAATGGCGTAGAACTCGCCGCCGAGCTCCCCTGCCTGACGCCGCACCTCTTCGATCGCCTCGCTCGCGGTCAGGTGGACGGAGACGGCCACGAGTTCCGTCGTCATGATGCCGCCCGCCGACTCCTCCTCGTACTGGAGGAGCTTGCGAAGCGTGCCGGCTTCGAGGCGCGGCAGCGACGCGAGGATCCGGGCCTGCTCCTCCGGCGGAAGGCGCCGGATCAGGTCGACGGCGTCGTCATCCGAGAGTTCGGCGACGAGCTCGCCCACACGCTCCGGCCCGAGTGCCGCGAGGAGCTCGCCCGGGTGCTCCTCCGTCGCCATCTCGGCCAGCGTCTCGGAGGCGACCCGGGCCGGGAGCAGTTCGAGCAGGATGACGCCGTCGCTCTCGTCGAGTTCAGCGACGATGTCGGCCAGATCGCTCGGGTGCAGGTCCGAGAGGAGAGCGGCAAGGTGCTCGGTCTCCCCGGCCTCGAGGAGGTCGTGCACATGCTCGGCACGAATCCGCCGATCTTCCGGGAACCCCGCCGTCTCGACCGTGCTCATTCCTCGACTTTCCGAGGCTCCGTGCTCATCGCCTGCAGTTCCGGCGACACGCCGCCTGCGGAGAGGATGAAGGTGAACGCCTGCTCGAGCGTCCACGGCAGTGGCCGCACGTCGTCACGGCTCACGACGACCAGGTACCCGGTGGTCGGGTTCGGGGAGGTCGGGATGAACACGGTCACGCCGTCGGAGACGGCGTCGCTCACATCCGCCGGCGCGGACGAGGTGAGGAAACCGAGCGACCAGCGCCCGCGCCACGGGTACTCGACGATCACGACTTCCTGGAAGAAGCGCTTGTCCTCCCCGAAAACGGTACGGACGATCCGATTCGAGGCCGTGTAGACGCGGCGCGTGAGGGGGAACCGCTCGAGCAGCGTGTGCCACCAGCCGACCATCCGCGCGCCGACGGCGCGCTCGGCGAGCCACCCGACCGCGAGGAGCACGATGAGAAGGAGCAGCAGGCCGAGCCCCGGGATGTCGACTCCGATCCGGGGGTAGATGAAGTTGCCGAGCAGGCCGTCCAGACTCTGGAAGATCCACCAGAGGACGACCGCGGTGATCGTGACGGGCGCGATGACGACGAGCCCGGCGATCAGGCGACGCTTCAAGGCGGACCAATTCATGGCGCGATCACCTCGCGCAGGATCGCTTCCTGGCGCTGCCACATCTCACTCTCCTCCCTGTCCTCTCCCTCCGGGTGGTCGTAGCCGAGTACGTGAAGCGTGCCGTGCACCGCGAGGCGAGCCAGCTCCTCGCGGGGCTCTACGCCGAACGACGCCGCCTGCCGCAGCGCCTGCTCCCAGCCGATGTAGATGTCGCCGATCGGCTCGTCCTTCGCAGCGCCGAGCTCGAAGGAGATCACGTCGGTCGGCCCTTCGTGTCCCAGGTAGCTCCGGTTCAGCTCGGCGATCGCCGCATCGTCCATGAGCGCGACGGAGATCTCCGCGCGCTCGATGCCGTGAGCATCGAGCACCGCACGTACCGCGCGCTCGAGGAGGACCTCCAGCGCTGCCCGCTCGGGGAGGCCCTCCGCGTCCCGCATCGAGGCGGCATCGACATGGATGTGGACCGCCATCAACTGCGGCCGGTGGCTGGCACCGTCGAGGGCTCCGCGTCCTCGCGGACGGTCGGGTAGTCGATGCGCTGGTGATAGATCCCCGAGAGCCCGACCACGAACTGCTCCTTGATGCGGGAGAGTTCGCCGAAGGTGAGCGGCGCTTCGTCGAGCTGCCGCTGTGCGATCTTCGACTCCACGATCCGGTCGATCAGAGCGCGGATGCGCTCGGGCGTCGGGTCGGGGAGCACGCGGGCGGCAGATTCGACCGAGTCGGCCAGCATGACGATCGCCGTCTCGCGCGAGCGCGGACGCGGCCCCGGGTAGCAGAAATCCCGCACGTCCGGCTCCGAGGTCGGGTCGAGCTCGCGCGCCTTCTCGTAGAAGAAGCTGATCGTCTGCGTGCCGTGGTGTTCTGCGATGAACGCCTTGACGCTGTCCGGCAGCTTGGCCTCTTCGGCCATCTTGAGCCCATCGATGACATGCCCGCGCACGATCGCCGCCGACATGGCCGGCTTCAGCTTGTCGTGCGGATTGCGCCCGAGCGGCTGGTTCTCGATGTAGTACTGCGGCTTCAGCATCTTCCCGATGTCGTGGAAGTACGAGCCGACACGGGTGAGGAGCGCGTCGGCGTCGATCGCGCGCGCCGCGCCCTCGGCCAGGTTGGCGACGTTCAGCGAATGGGCGAACGTGCCGGCCGCCTCCCGCTGCAGCCGCTGGAGCAGCGGGTGGTTCATGTCCGTCAGCTCGAGCAGCGTCTGCTCTGTCGTGATGCGGGTGAACGACTCGAAGAGCGGCAGGAAGCCGACGGCGATGAGCCCGCTCGCGACCGCGTTGACGGTGCCCCAGAAGGCAGCGCCCATGATCTCGCCCGCCTCGCGGGAGCGGAGCAGCCCGAGCGCGATGGCGGCGATCACGTAGGCGGCGGCGATGATCGCGATGTACGCCCAGGTGTTGGAGCGGCGCCGGGCGACACGCGCGCCGAGCGAAGCCGCGGCCCCGCCCATGACCAGCGTGAAGAGCGTCGAGACGCCGAGGAACGGCGTCTGGCCGGCCAGCAGGATCGCCAGGATGAGCGAGAGGTTGAGCGCCATGCGCCCGTCCCAGAGCGCCGCCACGACGAGCGCGGGGAACGCGATCGGGATCAGCTCCGATGGCCAGGCGCTCCCCGCCACGAGCGCGGCCCCGCCGACGAACGTCCCGATCAGGAGCGCGAGCAGCAGGATGTGCCGGAAGTCGCGATAGACGCGCGGCCGGTAGTAATACAGCAGCAGCCCGAAGATCGAGAGGACGGCGAGGTTGTAGATGAAGAGCCCGGTCGAGCGGCCGAAGCTCGCCACCCGCTCCTCGGCTCCGCCGATGCGCGCGAGGTGGTCGCGGTACGCCTCCAGGCGCTCCAGCTCGGGCGCACGGATCTGCTCGTGCGCGCCGACGATCTTCTCGCCCTTCAGGACCTCGCCCTTGATCTCGGGGACCGCACGACGCGCACGGTCCCGCGCGGCATCCGTCGCCGCGCGGTCGAGGCGCACGCTCGGCTCGAAGAAGCGGATCAGGATCAGGCGGTGCAGTTCGGCCTGCTCGGCGACCGCCCCGCTCGGCAGGTGGCGCGCCGCGCGCTCGAAGAACCGCGGCGGCGTGAGAACCGAGTCACGGTCCAGGAGCAGGCTCCGGCCGTCACGACGCAGCCGGATCTTCGACGCCGGATTCTCCTCCAGCTCCCGCGCCGATGCGACGCCGGCCGGCAGATCGAGCTGGACCGCCCGCTCGACCGCACGCTCGAGCGCCGCGCGCTGGCGCGGCGTGAGCAGCAGATCGACGACGGGATCGGTCGTCGGGAGCGCATAGGACCGAAGGACGGAGCGGACCCCCGCGCCCACGACGGCCTCGCCGCCCCCCTCCGTCGCCACGCTGTCGATCTGGGCGAAGAAGAGGCGGATGCGCGCGAGCATGGTGTCGGTGGCTGCCGGCGAGTATTCGAAGATCGGCTCGACCGTGGCCGCGGCATCGGCGCGCTCGCGCGCCAGCTCGGCCTCCGACTTGTAGATCGGGAAGCCGACCTGCGCGATGATGTCCTCCTCCGCCACCATCCCGGTCTCCAGTACCGGGAAATCCGGGACCGGCGTGAGGGGGAAGAGGAGCTGCGCAAAAAAGGCCAGCAGCAGCAGGATCAGCGCCCGGCTGCCGTGATGCACCACTCCCTCCGGCCAGAGCCGGTCGGGAGCGCCGCTCAGCGCCCGAATCGCGTCTCGTGCTCCGAACCGTTCGTCGTCCACGTCGTCACCGCTCCGGTCGCTCCTCGTCGGCGGCGCTGTACGCCTGAATGATTTCCTTGACCAGCCTGTGGCGCACCACGTCGACGCCGTCGAGGTAAATGAATCGGATGCCGTCGATCCCCTGGAGGACACGCTCGATCTGGAGCAACCCGGAGTCCTCCGGCCGCGGCAGGTCGATCTGCGTCTTGTCCCCCGTGATGACGGTCCGCGAGTTGAGCCCCAACCGGGTGAGGAACATCTTCATCTGCGCCGTCGTCGCGTTCTGTGCCTCGTCGAGGATCACGAAGGCGTCCGACAGCGTGCGGCCGCGCATGTAGGCGAGCGGCGCGATTTCGATGGTGCGTGATTCGATCGAGCGCCGCACCCACTCGGCGGGCATCATGTCCTCGAGCGCGTCGTAGAGCGGCCGCAGATACGGGTCGACCTTCTCCTGGAGATCGCCGGGGAGGAAGCCGAGGTTCTCGCCCGCCTCGACCGCAGGACGCGCCAGGATGATGCGCTTGACCCGGTGCTTCCTGAGCATGTCGACCGCCATGGCGACGGCCAGGTACGTCTTCCCCGTCCCTGCCGGCCCGATCGCGATCACGATGTCGTTCTTCGCCATCGCGTCGAGGTACTCGGCCTGCCCGTCGGACTTCGGCTGGATCACCTTCTTCGAGCCGCCGAAGAAAAGGCGCCGGTCGACCGACTCGTGCCCGGGCTCGACGACCTCGAACCGGCCGTTCATCCCCACGTCGGCGACGGCGCGACGAACCTCCTCGATGCCGAAGACCGTGCCGAGTCGCGCCAGGTCCACGAGCTGCTGCGCGGCCGGGACCGCTCGTTCCACGTCGGCCAGCTCGCCCGAGAGCACCAGGTAATCGCCCCGCAGGATGACCCGGCACGATGTCAGGCGCGCCAGCTCCTGGAGGTTCGCGTCGTTGATGCCGGCAAGGATCTGGTAGTCCGCGCCCTCGACCGGCAGTCTATGCTGAATCGTGTTCCGCTGCACTGATATCGTTCGCTCCTTTACCGTCGACGACGGCGATGTGCAGCTCCCGCAGGTCCGCCGGGGCCACCGCCGCCGGTGCGCCCTCGAAGAGAGCGCGCGCCGCCGTCGTCTTCGGAAACGCGATCACATCCCGCAAGCTCGCCGCCCCGACCAGCAGCATGACCAGCCGGTCGAAGCCGAAGGCGAACCCGCCATGGGGCGGCGCCCCGTACCGGAACGCCTCGAGCAGGAACCCGAATTTCTCCTCCGCCTCCCGCTCGCCGATCCCGAGCGCCGTGAACATCCGCTGCTGCAGCGCGGGCTCGTGGATCCGGATCGAGCCGCTCGCCATCTCGATGCCATTGTAGACGGCGTCGTACGCCCGGGAGCGGAGCCCTTCGAAGAAGAGCCGCCGCGCGTCCTCGCCGGCCGGGACGCCCGCCTCGGTGTACCGCAGCAGCGTCGGCACGTCCTCCGGGTGCGGCATCGTGAACGGATGATGCGCCGCAACGAGGCGCTCCTCCTCCACGTCCCATTCGAAGAGCGGGAACTCCGTCACCCACGCCCACGCGTGCTCGTTCGGATCCCGCAGCCCCAACCGGTCGCCCAGGTGCCGGCGCAGCGCGTCCAGCGCCTCTTCCGCGCCGCCCAGGTGCCAGACGTCCTCGGAGGCGCCGAGATGGCTCTCGGACACCCTGCCGAGCACCCGGAACCGCCCGACGACGACCACGAAGAGGTCGCCGACCTCGAGGCCGGTTCGCTCGATGAACCGCTCGGCGAGGTCTCCGGTCAGCGCCTTGGCGAACTGCCCGGCGAGCCCGTCCTCGGTGCGTCGCACCCAGAGTGCGCCTGCAGCGCCCGCGGCCTTTGCCACATCGGCAAGGGCATCCAGCTCCTTGCGCGACAGCGACGCGCCGCCCGGAGCACGTATACCCTTGATGCGAACCGCAGTGCCTCGCGTTTCCTGGAAAAGTCTGAACTCGGAGTCCTGGAGCAGCTCGGTCAGATCCTGGAACTCCATGCCGAAGCGCAGGTCAGGCTTGTCCGTGCCGTAGCGCTCCATCGCCTCGCGGAAGGTGAGGCGCGGGAACGGGAGCCGGAGCTCGACACCCAGCACCTCCCGCCACAGCGCGGCGATCATGCCCTCGGCCACATGGAAGACGTCCTCCTCGTCGACGAAGGACATCTCCGCGTCGATCTGCGTGAACTCCGGCTGTCGGTCGGCACGCAGGTCCTCGTCACGCAGGCAGCGCGCGATCTGGAAATACCGGTCGTAGCCGGAGACCATGAGGAGCTGCTTGTAGATCTGAGGCGACTGCGGCAGGGCGTAGAACTCGCCCGGGTGCACCCGGCTCGGGACCAGGTAGTCGCGCGCGCCCTCGGGCGTGCGGCGCGTCAGCATCGGCGTCTCGATCTCCCAGAACCCCTGGTCCGAGAGGTAGCCGCGAACGAGCTGCATAGCGCGGTGCCGTACCCCGAGGGCACGCTGCATCTCCTCGCGCCGCAGGTCCAGGTAGCGGTAGCGCAGGCGCAGCTCCTCGGCCGGAAGCTCCTCGCCCGGCGCGACGGCGATCGGGATCGGCGGCGTTTCCGCTTCGGCGAGGACCTCGAGTCCCGTCACATGGACCTCGACCGCGCCCGTCGCCAGCTCGCGGTTGATGTTGCTTTCCGGCCGGGCAATGACCACGCCTTCCACCGCGATCACGTCCTCGCCCCGCAGCCGCCCCGCGCGCTCCAGCACCTCGGCCGGCGTCCAATCCGGGCCGAAGGAGAGCTGCACCCGTCCCGAGCGATCGCGCAGATCGACGAACACGAGCCCACCGAGGTCGCGCCGCCGGTGCACCCACCCAGCCAGCCGGACCTGCTGCCCGGCATCCTCCACACGAAGAGACCCCGCCTGACTGCTACGGAGCGAGGTCGATAGACTCAGGCTCATTGCCGCCCCTTTCCCTTGCCTTCCCTGCCATCGCTCGGATCACAACGAACGCGACGAGAGCGCCGGCGGCATCCGACATCCAGTCCGCGAGTTCGGCGGACCTACCGGGGACGCGGATCTGACGCCACTCGTCCCATGCCCCCAAAAGCCAGACGGCAAGGATCAGCCACCACCACCCGGCCGGCCATCTCCCCGCACGTTGCCAGCCCCATGCCGCAAGTGCGCCGAGCACCCCGTACAAGAAGAAATGGGCCACCTTGTCGATCGGCAGATCGACCGACGGCCCATACACATCGCTCATGCCGCCCACGAACACCACGACGCCCGCCCAGAGGAGGGCGGGGGCGTATGCGACGAGCCGCTTTCTCACACCCCTTCCGCGTTCCTGAGCGCGCGGTGGAACTCCTCGGCGTTGCGTGCGGCGAGGAGCCGGGCGCGGACCTCCTCACGACGGACCAGGCGAGAGATTCTGCTCAACGCCTTGATGTGCGGACCGGCCGCACTCTCGGGGCCGACGAGGAGGAAGAACAGCCGCACGGGCTGGCCATCGAGCGCATCGAAGTCGACCGGCTCCGCGGTGGTCCCCGCCGCCATTCGCAACTCCGGCACGGCCGGCGACTTGCCATGCGGGATCGCAACGCCGTTGCCGATCCCCGTGGACAGGACCGCCTCTCGTTCGCGCACCGCGCGGAGCACGTCCGCGGGATCGTCGATCCGGTCGCCATGCGTGACGACCTCGACGAGCTCGCGAAGGAGCTCATCCTTCTCTCGCGATACGAGCGGGATCTTGATCCGCTCGGGCGTGATCAAATCCGTAAGGAGCACGGGTCCACCGGAAGAAGGTCGCATCGGGGGTTTCGGAACGAATGCAATTCGGCAAAATTAACGACCTACCAAAGTCGCATCAAGCAGTGGGCGCTTGCCGGACCGCCGCCCGGCGGGCGGGGTAGCACCTTGCCGGCGAGAACGGTGAGGCGCGGCTCGGCCGCGGGTCGGGGTACATGAACGAGATGAGAGAGGCGATGGAGACGGAGCCGGTGGACCTGCTCGACCTTCTGCCGGATGAGGTCGAACGGCGTCTGGGCGAGCATTTCTTGGCGCGGGGCGTGGCCACGTACCGCGTGCGCCAGACGCTGGCCTGGCTGTACGAGCGGGACGCCATGTCGTTCGCCGAGATGACCGACCTGCCGTCGGCGGAGCGGAGCGCGCTGGCGGAGGCGTTCCGGCTGTGCACGCCGGAGGCGGCACGGACGGCCCGGTCGCAGGACGGGACGGTCAAGCACCTGTGGCGAATGACCGACGGCGAGCTGGTGGAATCGGTCCTGATCCCGGCAGAGGGGCGGCTGACGTTGTGCATCTCGTCGCAGGCGGGCTGCGCGATGGCGTGCGTCTTCTGTGCGACGGGGTGGTCGGGGTACCGGCGTCAGCTCACGACGGGCGAGATCGTCGCGCAGTTCCGGGGTGCGCGCCGCTGGGCGGCGGAGCACGGCTACGGGCCGATCACGAACGTCGTGTTCATGGGGATGGGCGAGCCGCTGGCGAACCGGAAGGCGGTCTTCCCCGCCCTCACGCTCCTGAACGGAGCGTACGGCTTCGGCGCGCGTCGCGTTACGGTCTCGACGGTGGGCGTGGTGCCGGGGATCCTGGAGCTGGCCGAGCGGCCGGAGCAGTTCCGGCTCGCGGTCTCGCTTCACGCGCCGAACCACGAACTCCGGCGTCGGATCGTGCCGATCGAGCGGAAGCATCCGCTCCCGGAGCTGATGGACGCGCTGCGGCGGTTCGAGGCGGCGGGCGGGCGTCGCATCACCTTCGAATACGTGATGATCGACGGCGTGAACGACTCGCCGGAGCTGGCGGTGGAGCTCGCGGAGCGGGTGGCCGAATTCTCGGCGCACGTCAACCTGATCCCCTACAACCCGATCCCGGGGAACGAATGGCGCCCCACACCGCCGGAGCGGATTCGCGCCTTCGCGAAGGTGTTGGAGGAGCGTGGCGTGCCGGTCAGCGTTCGGAGTCCGCGCGGGCGCGACATCGCGGCGGCGTGCGGGCAGCTCGCGGCCGAGCAGTCGCTGCGTCCGCCGAAGCCGTTCCTGGAGCTGGTGCGCCGGACGCCCGAGCCGGCGGCCTGATCACACCCCGAATCGAGCGGCTAATTCTCTGATGCGCCGCGCGCCCTCTGGAGCCATGACCGGATGCGGGCGCCGAGCCCCTGCGCGGGCGCCCGTTCGGCCGGCGGCCAGTCCATCCCGAGGATCACGCTGACGTCGAGGAGGAGCGACGAATCCGGCTCGCTCGCGACGTTGCGGATCCCGAGCGCGCCCGCGACTCTGCGTGCGGTCCTCTCGTCCCCGACGCGGTCCAGGACGATGGATGAGTCCCGTCCGAACTCGCCTGCATTGCCGAAATAGACGACGTCGAAGCCGCGCGACCTGAGGCGACGCGTGGCCTCCCGGGCAAGGCCCGTGCGCCCTGCGGCGTTGAGCACCTCGACGCGGACGCGGTCCGGATCCGCAGCCCCGACGTCCCCGCCCGCCTCGCCGCCGCCGCCGCTGAACACCCTCGTCGCGGCAGCGATCCCGAGGGCGGCCACGATCACACCGGCGACGACGCCGGCGGCGAGCTTCACCCTCGGTTTCATCCTTCGCCCCCGACGATCGCGTTCCAGAACGCCATGGTCTCGGGCCGCATGGTTCGCCCGGAACGAAGCAGGTGCGCGATCGTGGCCGCGACGACCTCACGGAGCACGTCGTCCAGCGCGTCGGGCATCCGCGCGCGAAGGGATGCGCGCCACGCCGGCTCGAAGGGGCGACCCGGCTCGAGGAAATCGGCCAGGTAGAGCGCGCGGCCGAGACGTCCGAGCGCGGGGTGTCCCAGCGTGTGATAGGCGACGGCGTCCAGGAGCTCCCGGTCTGCTGCGCCCTCGGCCCCGAGGCGAGCGGCGACGGCGGGGCCGTGGAGGATCGGCCCCGGCAGTTCCCGAGCCCATTCGGGCACCCCAGGGCGCAGGTCGTCGGGCGCGGCATCGCGGAGCGCGTCGTGGAGCCACGCCGCGGCGCGCCAGCGGCGGCGCTCCTCGGCGTCCAGCCCGAGCCGGGCCGCCCACGCGTCCATGAGCGTGGCGACACGGCGAATGTGGTCACGCCTCGGCGCAGAGACGACGGCCCAGGCGGGGAGCTCGCCGTCGGCCGCAGCGTCAATCGAAGCCACGGCGGACATAAGGCTCGAGCACGGCACGGTTTCGAACGTTGGTGCCGACGATGTAGTTCCACCCCTTGAGCTCGACGCCGCTCCCGATCCAACTGTCGATGATGCGGCAGCCGGGGCCGATCACGGTCTCGGCGCCGATCGTCGTGTTCCCTTCCAATACGACGCTCGGGTAGACCACCGTGTCGGCGCCGATGCGGACGTCGACATCGACGTGGACGGTCTCGGGGAGGAGGAAGGTGGCGCCGCCCTCCATGAGCTCGCGCACCAGGCGGTCGCGGATCGTGGCCGCGGCGCGAGCGAAGGCGGCGCGGTCGCGGACCAGGCAGTCCTCCTCGGGCGCAGCCGCGATCGTGGGAAGCCCGCGGGCCAGTGCGTCCAGCCCGCCTGCGGCCAGCTCGGCGATGCGGGCGCGGTCGACCCAAACGGCGAGCGCGCCCGACTCTCCAACGACCGCGCCGTCGCCGGGCGAGGCGACGAGGGTCTGGAGGGCGGGCCCCAGCGTGGGCGCGGCTGCGTCGACGACGAGCACCCGCGCAACCGCTCCGGCCAGCTTCTCGTCCACGGCGGCCCACCACGCCTCGGGCGTCGTCTCGAGGATCTGGACGGGGAGGTCACGGATCACCGTGTCGTCCAGGGGCGTAGCGGAGAGAAGGAAGAGATCCCGGGGCGTCGGGTCGAGGGCGGCCATGGCCCGCAGCCCGTGCCAGGCGAGTGCGCGGCCGGCCAGCGGGTGCATGTACGTCGGCACCCGGGACTTCATCGCATCCTCGTCCGAATGCCTCAGCGCGAGGGCGATTCCGGCCCAGGCGGTCATTGCGAGATCAGGCCGAGCGTACGCGTACTTCGTTCACGGGCGCCCGATCGACGACCTGCCGATTCGCGGCGTCCACGAAAACCAGGCGCGGCTCGAAGTCCTCGAGCTCGGACTCTTCGTAGCCGGCGTAGCTGATGATGATGACCCGGTCGCCGGGGTGCGCCAGCCGGGCCGCGGCGCCGTTCAGGACGATGTCGCCCGAACCGGGCTCGCCCCGGATCGCGTACGTCTCGAAACGCGCGCCGTTGTTGAGGTTGACGACCTGGACCTGCTCGTACTCCCGGATGTCGGCCGCCTCCATGAGGAGGGCATCGATCGTGATCGAGCCTTCGTAGTTGAGGTCGGCGCCGGTCACGGTCGCCCGGTGAATCTTCGACTTGCACATGACACGCTGCATGATTCACCCGCTCACGTCAGGATCACATTGTCGATCAACCGCGTCTCGCCCACGTACGCCGCAACGGCAATGACGTGCCCGGGCCGGGCGAGCCGCGCCGGCTCGAGGGTGTCGGGGTCGACGACCTCGACGTACTGGATGTGGACGCCGGGCCCGTCGATCTCCTCGCGAACGAGCCCGCAGAGCCGGTCTGGGTCGTGCTCGCCGGCCCCGAACGCCTCCGCCGCGCGCTCGAGCCCGCGCGAGAGGCCGAGCGCGCGGCCGCGCTCGTCAGGGCTCAGGTAGACGTTGCGCGAGCTCATGGCCAGCCCATCGGGCTCGCGCACGATCGGCGCCACGTCGATCTCGACGCCGAAGTCCAGGTCCTCCACCATGCGCCGAATCAGCACCGCCTGCTGGAAGTCCTTCTGGCCGAAGACCGCGACGTCCGGACGCACGATCCCGAACAGCTTGGCGACGACCGTGAGGACGCCCTCGAAGTGGCCAGGCCGGAACTCGCCGCAAAGCGTGTCCGCGAGGCGGCCCGGCACGACCCGCACGACCGGCTCGCCGCCCGGGTACATCTCATCGACGTCCGGCGCGAAGACCAGGTCGACGCCGCGGTTCGTCGCAAGCTCCACGTCCCGCTCCAGATCTCGCGGGTAGCGGGCCAGATCCTCGCGCGGCCCGAATTGGAGCGGGTTGACGAAGATGGAGAGGACGACGCGGTCGGCCCGCTCACGGGCACGGTCGACCAGCGAGAGGTGCCCTTCGTGAAGGTACCCCATCGTCGGGACGAGCGCGATCCGCTGCGGCCGCATGTCGGAGACGGCTCGACGGACCTCCGCCTTCGTGCGGACGACCATTACTCGAATCCGTGCTCCGGGCCCGGGTACTCGCCGCCGCGCACCGCGGCGACGTAGTCCTTTACGCCGGACCGGGCGGCCTCGGCGAGCTCGGCGAAGCGGCGCAGGAAGCGGGGCTGGAAGCCTTCGTTCAGACCGAGCATGTCCGGAAGCACCAGGACCTGGCCGTCCACGTCCGGGCCCGCGCCGATCCCGATGGTCGGGATCTCGATGGCGCGGCTGATCTGCGCGGCGAGCGCGCTCGGTACGAGTTCGAGGACGACCGAAAAGCAGCCGGCCTCCTCGAGACGCCGGGCTTCGGCTTCCAGGCGCGCGGCCGTTTCGGCATCGCGCCCCTGCACCCGGAAGCCGCCGAGGGCGTGCACGGACTGGGGCGTCAGGCCGAGATGGCCCATCACGGGGATCCCCGCGTCGACCAGCGCCCGGATGTGGCGAGCGACGTCCTCGTCGCCGCCCTCGAGCTTGACCGCCTCCGCGCCCGTCTCCCGCATGATCCGCCCCGCGTTGCGCAGCGTCTCCTCGATCGATATACGGTACGACAGGAACGGCATGTCGACGACGAGGAGTGCGCGCTCCACGCCCCGGCGCACGGCGGCGCCGTGATGGATCATCGCGTCGAGCGTGACCGGGATGGTGGAGTCGTAGCCGCAGACCACGTTGCCGAGCGAGTCGCCGACGAGCACGACGTCGACGCCACCCTCGTCGACGAGGCGGGCAAAGAGGTAGTCATATGCGGTAAGCGCGACGATCTTCTCGCCGCGCCGCTTCATCTCGAGCAGGTCCCGGACGGTCTTCCGCCGCTCGGCACCGGAGCGTTGCACACTCATCCTTCGAATTCCGGGGTCCGGATGATCCGGCGAAATCGCGCTCGACGGCGCACCGTCGATATGCATATGCAGACGTCCGAAGCTAATGGCCATGGCCGCGAGTGTCAAACGTGATTCGATACGATTCTCTCCTCGTCCGGTACCTTGCCCGCGAGCTGGATGAACGCTTCCGGGGCGTCCGTATCAGCGCCCTTCGATTCGACCCCGAAAGGCGCGATGCGGCGCTTGTCTTCGAGGAGTCGGAGGCGATCGTCTGGCGCCTGCACCCGACCGATGGGACCGTACGCGCGGGGCCTGCCCCGGCGCTGCCGGTCGAGGTTCCGCTCCCGAGGCGGGCGACGATCCGATCGGTGAGCGCCGCGCCCGACGAGAGGTGGATCGCGATCGATCTGGCCACGCCGCGCCCGCGACCCGATCGGACGGCACGGATCGTCGTCGAGCTCATGGGCAACCAGTGGAACATCGTCGCGCTCGAGCCGTCGGGGCGGATCCTCGCCGTGCTGTGGCCCAGGAGCGCGGGTGGGAGGCGTCTCGTCGTGGGCGCGGTCTATGAGGCGCCGGCGGCTTCCGCCCGGCGCGGCGTCGATCAGCCGCTGTCGCTCGAGGAGTGGAGGGCGCTACTCGGGGGTGTAACCTCCGAAGACCGGGTGCGGACGCTCGTGGGGGCGGTCGCCTACATGAGTCCGATCAACGCCGAAGCGATCCTGGGGGACGCCGCACATGCGAATGATGGGGACGCGCTCGCCGCGGCCCACCTCCGGTACCTGGAGATCGCGTCGCTCCCGGAGCCGGCGCCTTGTCTCCTCGCGACCGACCGGGGCGCCCAGCCGTACCCGCTCCCGCTGCCGGGCATGGAGCCCGAGCGCTTCCCCTCCCTGCTCGCCGCAATGGACGCTGCAACGGGTACCGCGGCGGTGCCTGCCGCGCCTACGATCGGGCGAGAACAGCTCGACCGGCTTCGCGGCCAGATCGAACGGCTCGAACGGCGGCGGCGCCGGCTCACCGCGGAGCTCGAGGGAGCGGAGGCGGAGGCCGTGACGTTGCGCCGCCAGGGCGACCTCCTCCTCAGCCAGCTCCACCTCGCGCGCAAGGGGATGGCAAAGGTGGAGGTGTCCGATTTCAAGGGCGGCACGCTCGAGATCGAGCTGGATCCGGCGCTTTCGCCGTACGACAACGCGCAGCGGCTCTACGACGCCGCGAAGAAGCGGGAACGCGCGGCGGCGCGACTGCCGGCGCTGATCGAGGAGGCCCGTGCGGAGCGAGACCGGCTCGCCGAGCTATTGGGACGGGCGGAGGCCGGGAGCGCGACCCCCGAGGAGGTGGACGCGGTGCTCGGCCCGCCCGTCGTGGCGCGGGCGGAGCGTCGCGGCGCGGCGCAGGTCGTGCTCCCCTATCGTCGGTACCGGACCTCGGGCGGGCTCGAGGTCCGGGTCGGCCGCGGCCGCGAGGCGAACGACGACCTCACGTTCCGCCACTCGTCGCCGAACGACATCTGGCTGCACGCTCGGGACGTGGCCGGTGCGCACGTGGTGCTGCGGTGGAACGATCCCGATACGAATCCGCCCGCCCGGGACCTCACGGAAGCCGCGGTCCTGGCCGCGCTCCAGAGCAAGGCCCGCACGTCGGGGACCGTCGCCGTGGACTGGACGCGCCGCAAGTACGTGCGCAAACCCCGCAAGTCGCCGCCGGGGGTGGTCGTGCCGGAGCGCACGAAGACGCTCTTCGTGGAGCCGGATCCGGCGGTCGAGGAACGGCTGCGGGCGTAAAGGGGGCGCCCAGCCGCCGGGGGCAGCCGTCACCCTCGCGCGCCGTCCAGCGCCTCGCGGAGCGACCCGACGAAGGAGTACAGGCCGCGCATGCCGTCCCGGTCGAGGGCTTCGATCAGCGCGCTCCCCACGACGACGCCATCGGAGGCCCGCGCGACTTCCGCGGCCTGCGCCGGGCTCGAGATCCCGAAGCCGACGGCGATGGGCACGGCTGCGTGCGGTCGGATCGCCTCGACTTCGCGGGCGATCCCGTCGCGGAGCGTGCGCGTCGTACCCGTCACGCCGGTGCGGGAGATGTAGTAGAGGAAGCCCTGGGCGCGTGCCGCGATCCGGGCCGCGCGCTCTGGCGGGGTCGTGGGCGCCAGGAGCCGGACGAGGTCGAGGGGCGAGTCCTCGAAGGCCCGCTCGAGGGCGGCATCCCCGTCCACCGGGAGGTCGGTGAGGAGGACGCCGTCGGCGCCCGCATCGTGCACGTCCCGGATGAAGCGCTCGACGCCGTAGGCGAGGAGCGGGTTCAGGTAGGTGAAGAGCACGACGGGCGTGTCGGAGCGGCCCCGGAACTCGGCGAGCGCCTCCAGCGATGACGCGAGCGTTGCGCCGGCCGCGATCGCTCGCTGGGACGAGCGCTGGATCGTCGGGCCGTCGGCGAGCGGGTCGCTGAAGGGGATCCCGAGCTCGATCACGTCGGCGCCGGCTTCGGCGACGCCCTCGAGGACCGCGACGGTGTCGACGGGGGTCGGGTAGCCGGCCGTGATGTAGGTGACCAGCGCGCCGGCGCCGCGGGCGGCGGTGTGCGCGAAGCGCTCGGCGATGCGGGCGCTCTTTCGTTCAGAGGAAATAATCTGCGACACGGATGCCATACTTCTCTGGGTCGGTGGTCTTGATGATGGTCCGCCTCGGATAACCCGTCTCGGGATCCATCTCGGTGAGGTCCGCGACCTCCGGCTGTGCGAGCGGCAGGCCGAACGGATCGGCGAGGATCTTGACCTTCGGCTGGTGCAGTCGCTTGGGGTCGGAGGACGGCGCCACGACGACCGCGAGCTCGAACGTGTCCAGGATGACGAGCGTGCCGACGGGATAGACGCCGGTCACGTTCATGAAGGCTTTGACCAGGAGCGGGTCGTAGCCGAGACCGGGGTCGTCGCGCATGGCCTGGAGGACCGCGTCGGGCGTGGCCGGCATGGGCTGATAGCTCCGCTTCGAGGTCCCTGCGTCGAAGCCGTCAGCGACCGCGACGATTCGCGAGAAGAGCGACTGCCGCCGCGGCCGGCGATTCTTCGGATACCCCGACAGGTCCATCTTCATGTGGTGCTCGTAGGCGACGAGCATTGCCCGATAGGGCATCTCCGTGAAGCCGTGGAGCGAAAACAGAGTGAGCAAGCCGTCGGTCGGATGCTCCTTGATCCGGGCGAACTCCTCGTCGGTGAGCGGCTCGACCTTGTTCGTGATCGCCGGATCTAGGCGCATCTTGCCGATGTCGTGGAAGAGCGCGGCCACGCCGAGCTCGTAGAGCTGGAGGCGCGTGAGCCCGAGCCTCTGACCCAGGATGACGCTCAGGATGCAGACGTTCACGGAGTGGGTGAACGTGTATTCGTCGTAGTCGCGCAGGGTGGTCATCCCGAGGATGGCGTGCTCGTTGTTGAGCACCTGGTCGACGATCGACTGCACGGCGCGTTTGACCCGGCGCACGTTGACGGCGCGGCCGATCCGGACGTCGGACAGGACCTCTCTGGCGACGTGCACCGACTGGGCGTAGGTGCGCCGGGCGTCCTTCCGGGCCTGGTCGTCGTTGGGCGTCGGGCCGGAGCCGTCGCGCCCCGCGCCGACGGAGATGCAGCGGACGGGGCTTTCGGCCAGGCGGGCCCGGAACCTCTCGAAGGGCTCATCCCCCTCGGGCTCGCGCAGGATGAGCGAAAGAAAGACCGCCCACTCCTCGCGGGCGACCGCGGGCTCGACGTCGACGACGCCGATCCCGTGCCGGGCGAGCGTGCCGGCGACGAAGGAGAAGTTGACGTAATTCGACAGGTCGAGCCGAAGGCGCGCATCGTTCAGGAAGAAGAAGTCGCCGACGAGGCGCAGCTCGATGGCGCCCTCGACCTCGAGGATCCGCTGGACGACGCGGAAGAGCTCGTCGATCGCATTCTGCACCGTCGCGTTCTCGAGCGGATAGAGCTTGAGCGACTGAGCCGCCGCGTAGGTCGCGGCGAGAAGTTCGCGCCCCATGCTCTGGAGCGCGGTCCCGCCCTCGACGATCGTCGTGCCGATGCCCCGGTTCATGAGGTCACGGCCTCCCGCCGCAGTGCACGCACGACGGCACCGCGCACGATGGTGTCGGGATCGCTCGAGGCGCGCTCGAGGCATTCCCGCGCGGCCGGCGTGGCGATGCGGCCGAGCGCGGTCGCGGCGCAGGCACGCAGCTCCGCCGGCGGCCTTCGGCCCAGGAGCCCGCCTCTGCCGTTCAGGATCTGGTCGAGGCGTGCGACCGCCTCCGCACCACCGAGGTCTGCGTACGCCTCGAAGAACGCGAGCTTCTCGGTCAAGTCTGCATCGCGCAGCGTCTTGCCGTCGAGCGCCTTTTCGAGACTCGCCCGGGCGGGTGCGTAGCGAAGCGTGCCCAGCCCGCGGGCCGCGGCGATGCGCACCTCCCGATTCTCGTCCGCGAGCGCCCGCTTCAGCCCTTCCATCGCCGGGGCGGAGCGGAGCGCGATCAGCGACTCGACCGCGATCATCCGCGTGGCCGAATCCGACCGGGAGAGGAGTCGAATGAGGCCGCGCGCGGCCTCGGCGAGCCGCAGGCGCCCGGCGGCGCGAGCGGCGCCTGCCGCGACCGCGTCGTCGTCCGACTCGAGCAGCTTGACCACCACGTCCGGGTGCAGCGCGGCCAGGCGGTCGCCGGCGGGGCCGGCGCGCGCGCGCACCGCGGGCGAGGTGGAGCGTTCCGTGGCGCGGAAGAGGATCGGGAGCGCCTCCGGCCGAAGCCAGGACAGGAAGAGCGCCAGCTCCTCCGCCCCGGGGTCGACGCCGCCATCCTCGAGCGCCTGGAGGAGCTGTCCGATCACTCCGGGCTGGCTCAACTCGTCGAACAGCGCATCGGCACGCTCGCGCTGCTCCTGGCCGAAGATGTCGTCGCGGCGCAGGAGCGCCTCGAGCTCCTGGAGGATCATCGCTGCGGAGGCGAAGTCGCCACGGGCGAGGAGGACGGGGAGGAGCTGCTGCAAGATGTCGAGGATCTCCCTCTGACGGGCCGGGATCGGGTCTTCGAGGCGGTCGAAAAGCGCGCGCAAGACCTCTTCCCTCATGTCGCGCGACCATTCCTCGTCGAGCTCCTGCTTCAGTCGGTCCAGCTCGTCCGGGTCGATGAAGTACAGCGTCTCGGTGAAATCCTCCCGCCGGATCGTCCCAGCCGCAGCGCCGGGCCCGCCGCCGGCGCCCTCGAACGCCGGCTCCAGCGATCCGATGTCGCTCGCGAGCGTTTCGAGCGAAATGGACGTCAACTGCGGCTCTCCACTCGCCTCCGGGAGGTCGATGCCGTCGGCGAGGACGTCGACGTAGCCGTACCGGAACGCGGCGAACTCCTGCTCCCATAGGAGCGTGACGAGGTCGTCCTCATCGGTCGTGAGTCGCCGCGCGCGCACGATGATGTCCAGGAGCTGTTCCAGTTCGTCCTCGAAGCCGGGGAGGAAGGTGATGTAGCGCACGCCATCCTTGTAGAACTGGAACGGGAGGCTGTCGCGACCCTCGCCCACCGCGATCACCTCACCCTCCCACCGGAACCCCGACTCCTCGACGTCCAGGTGCAGCGACGAGACGTGGCCCCAGAGTTCGGTGAAGCCCGTGCGAAGTGCCTGGATGAAACGCTCGTAGACCGGGTTGTTGGCCTGGTACATGTGGTAGGCACGCACGGTCTTCCCCAGGAGCCCGAGGAGCTCGCGCACGAAAGAGAGGCCCGGCCCTTCGCTCCCTTCGCGGCCCTCGGCCGGAAATTCGCCAGGATCGAGTCGCTCGCCCATCCGCCCCCGGTCAGTTGCCGTTCCCGGTCGCGTTCGCCGCGAAGAGTTCGGCCGCTTGCGCGACATCCTTGTCGCCACGGCCGCTCAGACAGACGACGACCGGCCCCGCATCACGCCAGCGACGTCCTTCGCGGAGCACGTACGCCACCGCGTGCGCACTTTCGAGCGCGGGGATGATCCCTTCCGTGCGCGCGAGCACGCGGAACGCTTCGAGCGCCTCCGCGTCCGTCACCGACGCGTACTCGGCCCGGCCGCTCTCCCTCAGGTGCGCGTGCTCCGGTCCGACTCCCGGGTAGTCCAGGCCTGCCGAGATCGAGTGCGCCTCGGCAACCTGGCCGGCGTCGTCCTGGAGGAGGAAACTGAGCGAGCCGTGGAGCACGCCCGGCCGGCCGGCGGCCAGCGTCGCCGCGTGGCGGCCGCTGTCCAGCCCCGCACCCGCCGCCTCCACGCCCACCAGCGCGACGTCCTCGTCCGGCACAAACGCATGGAAGATCCCCATCGCGTTCGAGCCGCCGCCCACGCACGCCACCACCGCCGCCGGAAGGCGGCCCTCAACTTCGAGGAGCTGCGCCCGCGCCTCGCGGCCGATCACGGACTGGAAGTCCCGAACCATCCGCGGATACGGATCCGGCCCCACGACCGAGCCGATGATGTAGTGCGTGTCGGAAACGTTCGTCACCCAGTCCCGGATCGCCTCGTTCGTCGCATCCTTCAGCGTCCGCGTGCCGGACTCGACCACCCGCACCTCCGCGCCGAGCAGCTCCATCCGGAACACGTTCAGCGCCTGGCGTCGCGCGTCCTCGGCGCCCATGTAGACCACGCAGTCGAGCCCGAAGAGCGCGCAGACGGTCGCGGTCGCAACGCCGTGCTGTCCCGCACCGGTCTCGGCGATGATCCGCCGTTTCCCCATGCGGCGCGCGAGTAGAATCTGCGCGAGCGCATTATTGATTTTGTGTGCACCCGTGTGATTTAGATCCTCGCGCTTCAAGTAAATTGTGACATCACCCGCGGCGGTGCCGAGACGGGCGGCACGGTACAGCGGCGTGGGACGGCCGACGTAATCGCGGAGGAGCGCGTCGAGCTCGGCGACGAAGGTCTCGTCGCGCCGTGCCGCGTCGTAGGCAGCGTCCAGCTCTTCGAGTGCGGCGACGAGGGTTTCGGGGACGTAGCGGCCGCCGAAGCGGCCGAAGCGTCCAGGTGCGTGCGTGGCGGGAACGTCCGTGACCTGCTCTGCCATTCTTTGCCTAGCGAGACTTCGAAGGTAACGCCTGTGCGCCCTCCGCGCGGGCGGATCGGGCGGCGGCGATGAATGCACGGACCCGCTCGGGGTCCTTGGCCCCGGGCGCGGACTCGACGCCCGAGCTGACGTCGACGACGTCGGGTGCGAGGCGCGCGATCGCGGAGGCGACGTTGTCCGGGCCGAGGCCGCCGGCGACGACGACGTCGAGGCCGGCTGGCACGTGACCGCGGCCGTCGGCCACGGCGTCCCAGGGGAACCGCGCGCCCGTCCAGCCGGCGCCGGCGCCGGCGGCCCTGCCGGGCCCGTCGAGGACGAGCCCGTCGACGACGTGAGCGAAGCGGCGGACTGCCTCGAGGAGGTCCGCCGCCGTGAGCGGGCGCACGACCTTCCAGACGCGGAAGCTGCCGGCGCTGCGCAGGGCGGCGACGTCATCAGGCGCCTCGTTCCCGTGGAGCTGGACGACGTCGAGGCGGAGATGGTCCGCCGCCGCGGCGGCCTCATCCGGCGGCGCGTCGACCAGGACGCCGACGCGCTGCACACCCGGCGCCGCATCGAAGATGAGCGCGGCCTCCGTCACCGTACGGCTCCGTCCGTAGCCGGGCGCCAGGATGACGCCAATGTAATCGGCGCCGGACGCCGCGGCGACCGCTGCGTCCTCGGGACGGCAGACGCCGCAGATCTTGACCCGCACGTTCACGCCGTCGCCGCCTCCTCGCGCCGGGGCCGGCGGGCGAGTGTGGCCGCTGCCGCACCGATGTCCGGCGCGCGCATGAGCGACTCGCCGACCAGGATCGCGTGGATGCCCGCGGCGCCCAGCCGGTCCACGTCCTCGGGCGTACGGATCCCGCTCTCGGCGACGAGCGTGCAGCCGGACGGCAGGCGGCCGACCAGCCCCAGAACCACGGAGAGGTCGGTGTGGAACGTCGCAAGGTCGCGGTTGTTCACGCCGATCACCTCCGCGCCCGCCGCCAGCGCCCGGTCGACCTCGGCCTCCGTGTGCGCCTCGACCAGCACGCCCAGGCCCAGCTCGGCCGCGAGGCCGTGCAGATCCGCGAGCTCCTCATCCTCCAAGATGCGCACGATCAGGAGCACCGCGTCCGCGCCCGCCGCCCGCGCCTCCCACACCTGGACCGGGTCGAGGACGAAGTCCTTGCGCAGCACGGGAAGCTCCACGGCCGCGCGCGCCTCGCGCAGGTCTTCCAGAGAGCCGCCGAAGAATTCGCCGTCCGTGAGTACGCTCAGCGCCGCAGCGCCCGCCGCCTCGTAGGCGCTCGCGACCTCGCGCACGACCGCGTCCGGCCGGATCCAACCCGCCGACGGCGAGCGACGCTTGATCTCCGCGATCAGCGCGACTTCGCCCCCCCTGCGCAGCGCGTCGGCGAACGGACGCGGCGGCGGCGCGGCCTCCGCAGCATCGCGCAACGCACGCGCCCGCGGCCGCAGCGCCTCCACCTCGAGGCGCTTCGCCTCCACGATCCGCTGAAGTATATCCATGCCCCTTGCGCTTCGGTGTCTTTTCGGGTACGTTACCTTCGGTCCTTGTTCGGTTCGACGGCGCGAGCCCAGCACGGCGGAAGGATGCCATGGCCCTGACCAAGCGACAGAAGGAGATCCTCGACTACCTGAACGAGTACGTCGAGGACCACGGGTATGCGCCGAGCTTCGAGGAGATCGCACGACATTTCCGCTTCTCGTCGCTCGCGACGGTGCACGAGCACCTGGAGAATCTTAAGCGCAAGGGCTACATCCGAAAGAGCTACAACGAAAGCCGGTCGATTCAACTGCTCCCGGCGCGGATGCACGTGGCGGCGGTCGAGCTGCCGCTCCTGGGCACCGTCGCCGCGGGCGTTCCGATCGAGGCGGTCCAGGACACGGAGACGGTCGCGGTGCCGGAGGACATGGTGGCTCGCGGCGGGGAGAACTACGTGCTCCGCGTGAACGGGGACTCCATGATCGACGAGCAGATCCGCGACGGCGACTACATCATCGTGAACGCGCGGCAAACCGCGCAGAACGGCGAGATGGTCGTCGCGCTGGTTAACGGCGACTCGGCGACCGTGAAGAAGTACTATCTCGAGACGGACGGCCGGGTGCGGCTGCAGCCCGCGAACCCGACGATGCCGCCCATGTACTTCCCCTCTTCCGACGTCGCGATCCAGGGGATCGTGATCGGCGTGATCCGGAGGTATCGATGACCGGACCGAAGCACGCATTCGTGGTGGGGCGCCGCACGCGCCGCGGGATGCTGGTGATGATCCTCCAGCCGGGCACGGCTCCGATCCGCGGGCCGTGGACGCTGACGGCCGTGGTGTCCGCGAACTGAGCGACGACCACGGCCCCACCCTCTCTCATCCATCAAGCCTGTGCCGCGGCCTTGCGTGACGCCTCCCTGAGGCGCTCGAGGGCGTCGTATGCGGCGCCGGCATCGATGATCCGTTCCGCCTCCGCCACACCGTCTTCGACGGAGTCGGCCCTGCCTGCCACGTAGAGGGCGGCGCCGGCGTTGAGGACGACGGCGGCGCGAGCGGCGCCTTCGCGACGCCCGGCGAGGACGTCCTCGATGATGCGGGCGTTGTCTTCCGGCTCCCCACCAGCCAGATCCTCCGGGTCGAATCCATTCCAACCGAGCCGTTCGGCGGGGTCGAAACGATACCGCCGGAGCGTGCCATCCCGAAGCTCGACGACATCGGAAGGTCCGAGCGGGCTCAGCTCGTCGAGGCCGGGCTCACCGTGCACGACGAGGGCGCGGTCGTGGCCGAGTTCGCGGAGTGCGTCGGCAACGACCTCCAGCCGCGTCGAGTCCGCAACACCGACGACCTGGCGCCGTGCGCCGGCGGGGTTGGTCAGCGGCCCGAGCAGGTTCATGATGGTCGGGATGCCGAGCTCGCGCCGCACGGGCGCCGCATGGCGCATGGCCGGGTGTAGAAGCGGCGCGAACATGAAGACGATCCCGGCCTCTTCGAGGACGGCCGCCATGGCGTCGGGGGTGAGCTCGATGACGACGCCGAGCGCTTCCAGCACGTCCGCGCTTCCGCTCCTGGAGGTGTAGGAGCGGTTGCCGTGCTTGGCGATGCGGACACCCGCCCCTGCGGCGACGAGTGCCGCGGCGGTCGAGATGTTGAAGGTCGTGGTGGTGCCGCCGCCGGTGCCGCAGGTGTCGAGGAGCGGCTCGCCGTCCGTGGCGCGGACGGGGATCATGGCGCTGCGGAGCGCGCGCACGCCGCCGGCGATCTCGGCCGGCGTCTCGCCACGCACGCGGAGCGCGACCAGGAGCGAAGCCGCCTGGACGTGCGATGCGGTGCCGGCCATGATGGCGCTGAAGGCGGCCTCGGCGTCATCGGCGGTGAGCGTCTCGCCCGAAGCGACGCGGGCAAGGAGGGTGGCGAGCGGAGCCGGCTCGCGGTCGGGGGTGCTCAGGGACATCAGGACTCCTTCGGGGCTTACGGAACTGGAGATTGTATCCACGCCGGGCGATGGGTGTCAACGCCGGCCGGAGAGATACGCACGCCACCGCTTGACACTCCCTCGCGCGCGCGTAGCTTTCGGCGCCGTGTCATCCCCGAACGAGCGTCGGATCAAGCTCACGCTGCAATACGATGGCAGCGGGTTCTACGGCTGGCAGGTGCAGCCGGGGACGCGCACGGTCCAGGCCGAGCTGGAGGCGGCGCTGTCGCGGCTGACGGACCGGCCTACGTCGGTGATCGGCGCGGGCCGGACGGACCGCGGCGTGCACGCCATCGGGCAGGTGGCCTCCGCGCTCGTCCCCGGGAAGTGGACGGCCGAACCGCTCCGCAGGTCGCTGAACGCCATTCTACCGCCCGACATCCGGGTGAGCGCGGCGGAGGAAGTGCCTCTGGACTTCCACGCGCGCTTCGACGCGACGGCGCGGAGCTACGTGTACCGGGTCGGCACGTCGGAGGCGGCGCTGTCGCCGTTCCGGCGGCGCTGGTGCTGGCCGCTGGCACGGGAGCTGGACCGCGAGATCCTCGATTCTGCGGCGCGGCGGATCGTGGGCGAGCACTCGTTCCGCGCGTTCGCGAAGGCGGGCCAGGAGGAGCGCGGCGACCGCTGCACAGTCATGCGGGCGGAGTGGCGCGACTGGGACCGGGTCGGCGTGGAGTTCAGGGTCACGGCGAACCGGTTCCTGCACCGCATGATCCGGTACCTGGTCGGGACGATGGTCGAGATGGCGTTGGGGCGCCGGCCGGAGGAGGATATGGCGCTCCTGCTCGCCGGCGCGGAGGGCCTGGAGACGTCGCCGCCGGCGCCGCCCGAGGGGCTCTTCCTGACGCATGTGGCGTATAACGCAACCGAGCGGCAACCTGAGGAGGCCGAGAATGAAGATCTTCCTTGATACCGCCGATCTGTCGGAGATTCGCCGGGCGGCGGAGGCCGGGCTGATCGACGGGATCACGACGAATCCATCGCTGCTGGCGAAGGCGGCGGGCACGGAGGGAAACCCGCGCGAGATCCTGGCCGAGATCTGCAGGGCGGTCGACGGCCCGATCAGCGCCGAGGTCGTCGCGACGGATACGGAGGAGATGGTCCGCGAGGGGCGCGAGCTGGCGAAGATCGCGGACAACATCGTGATCAAGGTGCCGCTGATCGAGTCCGGGCTTCGGGCGTGCCGGCAGTTTCGCGCCGAGGGGATCCCGGTCAACGTGACGCTGTGCTTCTCGCCGTCGCAGGCGCTGCTCGCGGCCAAGGCGGGCGCGAGCTACATCTCGCCCTTCGTCGGTCGGCTGGACGACATCAGCTCGGACGGGATGGAGCTGATCGCGCAGATCGTGCAGATCTACCAGAACTACGACTTCGAGACCGAGGTCCTCGTCGCGTCGGTGAGGAGCCCGCAGCACGTGGTGGACGCGGCGCTGCTGGGCGCGGACGTGGCGACGATCCCGCCGAAGGTCCTCTACCAGCTCCTGCAGCATCCGCTCACGGACAAGGGGCTCGACGCGTTCCTGGCGGACTGGGCGAAGCTGCCGGAGTCGCAGCGGAAGCTCTGATGACGATGCGGCGCGGACGGACCTCGAGGCTCGGGCTCGCGCTGGGCACGGCCGCGCTCCTCGCCTGCGGCAATGCGGAGCAGGCCGGGTGGAGCGAGGAGCCCGGCCACGCAAGGGCCACGCTGCAGTTCCCGCAGCTCCGTCGTCCGGCCGAGACCGACTCTGCAGAAGCGGTTCAGGCGGAGCTGGACGCATCGCGCCGCACCGCGATCGTGCGAGCGGCCGAGCGGGTCGCGCCGGCGGTGGTCAGCGTGAACACGATCCGGCGGCAGGTCGTTCGGCCGCGTTCACTCTGGGAGAGCTTCTTCGTCCCGCCGGGCGCCCGGGAGGTGGCGGGCGTGGGTTCCGGCTTCATCATCCACGAAGACGGGCTCGTCCTGACGAATGAGCACGTGGTGCGCGGCGCGGACCGCATCGTGGTAACGCTCCCGGACGGGCGGCAGTTCGATGCGGAGCTGGTCGGCACGGACGAGATGACCGACCTCGCGGTCGTCCGGATCACCGGACCGGTCGGCGACGGCGCGGCCAAAGCATCGGGCGTGCCGCGGCTCCCCGTCGCGCCCCTCGGCGACTCGGACGACCTGATGATCGGCGAGTGGGTCGTCGCGATCGGCAACCCGCTCGGCTTCGTGCTCTCGAACACGGAGCCGACGGTCACGGCCGGCGTGGTCAGCGGCGTGGGGCGCAACATCCTCCCCGGCGGCGAGCAGGAGCGCGGATACTACCTGGACATGATCCAGACGGACGCGTCGATCAACCCGGGGAACTCGGGCGGGCCGCTGGTCAATGCGCTGGGCGAGGTGGTCGGCGTGAACTCGTCGATCGTCTCGCGGAGCGGCGGCAGCGAGGGTCTCGGCTTCGCGATCCCGATCAACCGGGCGCGCCGGATCGCTGCGGACCTGCTGGACGACGGCAATGTGCGCCGCGCGTGGGTCGGGCTGGAGCCGGAGCCGGTCGACTTCGGCCGGCTCGGCCGCAGCACGGAGGTGCGGGTGGCCCAGGTCGCCGCGGGCTCGCCCGCAGAGGAGGCCGGCGTGCGACGCGGGTGGGTGCTCCGCCGCGCCGGCAACAAGATGATCCGCACGCCGCTCGACTGGGAGTCGGTGCTCCTCGACGCGGAGGTCGGCCGCCCGCTCGACCTCGTCTTCGACGACGGCGGCCGGGAGCGCATCGTCCGGATCACGCCCTCCGACCTGCCGTCGCTCACCGCTGAGCGGATCCGCGCCCTCACGGACTTCGAACTGGTGACGCTCACGCCGGCGATCCGCGCGGAGCGCGGGCTCGTGAGCGAGCAGGGCGCGCTGATCGTGTCGGCGTCGCCGACGGCCCGCCGGATCGGACTGCGCGAGGGCGACCTGATCGTCCAGATCAACCGGGACCCGATCACGTCGGCGGAGGAGGCCGCGCGGCTGCTCCAGCGGCTTTCGGGTGCGGGGCTGGTCCGGGTCTTCTTCGAGCGGCAGGGCCGACTCGGGTCGGTGGATTTCCGTATCAACGGCTGAGGGTGGAGTGACAAGAGTGGAGGAGCGAGGCGGCGCGCCGACGTCGTATCAGAACCCGCTGGTCGAGCGCTACGCCTCCGGGGAGATGAGCCGGATCTTCTCGCCGGCGTTCAAGTTCACGACGTGGCGTCGGCTCTGGATCGCGCTCGCCGAGAGCCAGCGCGAGCTGGGGCTGCCGATCCCGGAGGAGGCGATCGCGGAGATGCGCGCGCGGATCGAGGAGATCGACCTCGACCGCGCGGCGGAGCTGGAGCGCCGGCTCCGGCACGACGTCATGGCGCACGTGCACCACTTCGGTGAGGTGGCGCCGTCGGCGCGCGCGATCATCCACCTGGGCGCAACGAGCGCCTACGTGGGCGACAACACGGACCTGATCCAGCACCGCGAGGCGATGCTGCTGGTCCGCAAGCGGATCGTGGCGACGATCGCCGCGCTCGCGGACTTCGCGCGCCGCTTCCGCGCGCTGCCCACGCTCGGCTACACGCACTTCCAGCCGGCGCAGCCGACGACGGTCGGCAAGCGCGCGACGCTCTGGATCCAGGACCTGCTCCTGGACCTGGAGGACGTCGAGTACCGTCTCGCTACGCTGCGCTTCCGCGGGATCCGCGGCACGACCGGCACGGAGGCGAGCTTCCTCGAACTCTTCGAGGGCGACCACGCGAAGGTGGTCGAACTGAACCGCCGCGTCGCCGAGAAGATGGGGTTCGAGGACCTGTACTGGGTCACCGGGCAGACCTACCCGCGCAAGGCCGACTACGCGTTCCTCGCCACGCTGGCCGGAATCGCGGCCTCGGCGTCCAAGTTCGCGAACGACCTGCGGCTGCTCCAGCACCTGCGCGAGGTCGAGGAGCCGTTCGGCAAGGAGCAGATCGGCTCGTCGGCGATGGCGTACAAGCGCAACCCGATGCGGGCCGAGCGGATCAACGCCCTGGCGCGGCACGTGATCACGCTTTCGCTCGACCCCGCGGTGACGGCGGCCGCACAGTGGCTCGAGCGCACGCTCGACGATTCGGCGAACAAGCGGATCGCCATCCCCGAGGCGTACCTTTCCACGGACGCGTTCCTCATGCTGTATCACAATGTGGCCGCAGGACTCGTCGTGCACGAGCCGGTGATCCGCCGCCGCCTGCTGGAGGAACTGCCGTTCATGGCGACGGAGGCGATCCTGATGCGCGGGGTCAAGGAAGGCGGCGACCGCCAGGAGCTGCACGAGCGGATCCGGCAGCACTCGGTGGCCGCGGCGAACCGGATGAAGGATGAAGGCGCGGAAAACGACCTGGCCGAGCGCATCGCCGCCGACGAGGCGTTCCGGCTGACCCGGGCGGAGATCGAGGAGATCCTCGATCCGGCCCGGCACATCGGGCGTTCGCCGGAGCAGGTCGATGCGTTCCTGGCCGAGGCCGTGGAGCCGGTGCTGGAGCGTTACGGCGTCGAGCTCGAGGCGCCGGAGCCGAAGGTGTGACCACGATGATCGCAAGACCGATCGACCGGGAGACCGAACGCCGCGCAGGCGCGGGGGCCGCGTGCACATGACGCCGACCGTCGCGGAGACTCGCCTTCCCTTCCCCCTCGTCGCGCGCGGCAAGGTGCGCGACGTCTACGACGTCGGCGGCGACCGCCTGCTCATGGTCGCGACGGACCGGATCAGCGCGTTCGATGTGGTGCTGCCGCAGCCGATCCCGCACAAGGGCGAGGTGCTGACGCTGATCACCGCGTGGTGGCTGGCGCGGCTCGAGGACATCACGCCGAACCACCTGATCTCGGTCGACCCCGAGGTGATCGTCCGTGAGGTGCCCGCGCTGGCCGGGCTGGAGGCGGAGTGGGCGCGCCGCTCGATGCTGGTCCGCCGCACCGAGCCGTTCCCGATCGAGTGCGTGGTGCGCGGCTACATTGCGGGCTCTGCATGGGCCGAGTATCGGCAAACGGGGACGCTGGCAGGCGAGCCGCTCCCGCCCGGACTGGTCGAGAGCGCGCGCCTGGACCCGCCGATCTTCTCGCCGGCGACGAAGGCGGTCGAAGGGCACGACGAGAACATCACCTTCGACGAAGTGCGCGAGCGGATCGGCGCCGAGGCGGCAGAGCTACTGAAGGAGCGGAGCCTCGCGATCTATGAGCGGGGACGCGAGATCGCCGCGGCGGCGGACATCATCATCGCGGACACGAAGTTCGAGTTCGGGCGCCTGCCGGACGGGACGGTGCTCCTGATCGACGAGGTGCTCACGCCGGACTCGTCGCGCTTCTGGCCCAAGGAGAGCTACGCGCCGGGGCGCGGGCAGCCGTCGCTCGACAAACAGCCGGTGCGTGATTACCTGGAATCGCTGGTCGAGCGCGGCGCGTGGGACAAGCAGCCGCCCGCGCCGGAGCTGCCCCGGGAGGTCGTCGAGGCGACGTCGCAACGCTACCGCCACGTCTTCCGCCGGCTCACCGGACACACGCTCGAGGCGTTTCCGATCCACGACCCGGCACAGCCGCCATCCGAGAGAGGGGGCCGATGAGTCCACGCCTCCAGCAGGGCGTCATCATCGTTCCGAGCGCGCTGACGCTCGGCAACCTGTTCTTCGGGATCTGGGCGATCGTCTCGGCGGCGCGTGGGGAGTTCACGAGCGCCGCGTGGCTGATCGTCTTCGCCGGGCTGGCCGACACGCTGGATGGTCGCGTGGCGCGGGTGACCCAGACCGGCAGCCGCTTCGGCGAAGAGCTGGATTCGCTGGTCGATGCGATCAGCTTCGGCGTCGCGCCGGCCTTGATCGTCTACCACCTCTTCCTCGCGGACGGGACCTGGAGCTGGCTCGTCGCCTTCTACTACGTCAGCTCGGCGGTCATCCGGCTGGCACGCTTCAACGTGGAGCAGGCGGGGCACGCCAAGGTCGCGTTCCACGGCCTCCCATCGCCGTCGGCGGGGATGACCCTGGCCACCTTCTATCCGTTCAGTCAGACGGAGTTCTTCCAGCAGCACCTCGCGTCGTGGCCGTGGCCGGTCATGATCATCGCGCTCATGTTCCTGCTGGGAACGCTGATGATGAGCCACATCCTCTACCCGGTCGTGCCGAAGTTCGGCTTCCGCACGGCGAAGGGGATCGCGACGCTGGTGCTCCTGCTGGCGGTGATCGCGGCCGCTCTCACGATTCCGGCGCTCTTCTTCTTCCCCGCCCTCCTCGCCTATGTGGCGTGGGGCGTGGTGAAGGCGATGACCCTCGGCTTCTTCGAGCGGCTCCCGGATCGGGACCCGCTCCTGGACGAGGAGGGCGGCGATGAGGCGGGCGCCGAGCTGCGTGAGATCGACTACGACGAACTCTCGCCCCACCGCCGGGGCTGGCGGCTGAAGCGGAAGCGGGCGCGCGGAGAGGAGTGACGGGGGGCGGCCGCGAGGAGCGGGCGGGTTTGGAATCGGAACAAGTGCGAAAGGGACACAGGTGAGCGAGTATCAGGTCGAGGTCAGGATCATGCCCCGGAAGGGGCTACTGGACCCACAGGGGAACGCGGTCGCGGGCGCGCTCGAGTCGCTGGGTTTCCAGGGCGTCTCGGAGTTACGGATCGGGCGCCTCGTGCGACTGCGGGTCGCGGCGGATTCTGCCGAGGCGGCGCGGGCGCAGGCCGACGATATGTGCCGCAAGCTGCTGGCGAACCCGGTGACGGAAGACTACGAGGTGGAGGTCCGGGGGTAGCCCTATGCGCATTGCGATCGTGACGTTCCCCGGAGCCAACTGCGACGGCGACTGCTACGGCGCGGTGGAAGAGGCGCTCGGCGCGGAGGCGGTCTACGTCTGGCACAAGGAAACCGAGCTGGGCGGCGCCGACGCAGTCATCCTGCCGGGCGGCTTCAGCTACGGCGATTACCTGAGGCCGGGCGCGATCGCGCGCTTCAGCCCGATCATGGGCGCGGTCCGGCGTTTCGCCGCCGAGGGCGGTCCGGTGCTCGGGATCTGCAACGGCTTCCAGGTGCTCTGCGAGGCAGGACTGCTCCCCGGCGCGCTGGTTCGGAACCGTTCGCTGAAGTTCCGGGCCATGGACGTCTACCTCCGGGTCGAGAACGCTGCCACGCCGTACACCACGCGCTACCGCGAAGGGCAGGTCCTGCGCATGCCGATCGCGCACGGCGATGGGAACTACGTGGCGGATGAGGCGACGCTGGACCGCCTCGAGCAGGGGCGTCGCATCGTCTTCCGCTACGTGGACGCGAACGGAGACGCGACGGACGCGGCGAATCCGAACGGGTCGGCCCGCAACATCGCGGGGATCGTGAACGAGGGCGGAAACGTGCTCGGCATGATGCCGCACCCGGAGCGAGCCGTCGAGGCGCTGCTCGGCTCGACGGATGGGCTGCCGCTGTTCGAGTCGCTGGTCGATCATCTGGTCGGGAGCGGGCGGTAGACCCGCGCCGCCACCCGTAAACTCATACAACGCTTCGAAATGGCAAACGACACCACCGTGAAGAACGTGGGCCCATCCCCCCGCCCCGGCGATCCGCCGATCACGCCGGAGCTGGTCGCCGAGCACGGCCTGTCGCCCGAGGAATACGAGCGGATCGTCTCGATCCTGGGGCGCGAGCCGACGTACACGGAGCTGGGCGTCTTCAGCGCGCTCTGGTCCGAGCACTGCGGCTACAAGAACTCGAAACCGCTGCTCAAGCTGCTCCCGACCGAGGCGCCGTGGGTTCTCCAGGGACCGGGCGAGAACGCGGGCGTGATCGACATTGGCGATGGCTGCGCGATCGCGTTCAAGATCGAGTCGCACAACCACCCGTCGGCGATCGAGCCGTACCAGGGCGCGGCGACGGGGGTGGGCGGGATCCTGCGCGACGTCTTCACGATGGGCGCCCGGCCGATCGCGGTGCTCGACTCGCTGCGCTTCGGCTCGCTGGAGAACGCGCGGGTGCGCTACCTCTTCGCCGGCGCGGTCAAAGGGATCGGCGACTACGGCAACTGCGTGGGGATCCCCAACCTGGGCGGCGAGGTCTACTTCGACGAGGCATACGAAGGGAACCCGCTGGTCAACGCGATGGCGATCGGCCTCATGAAGAAGGAGGATCTGATCCGCGGCGAGGCGTCGGGGCCGGGGAACCCGATCATCGCGGTGGGCGCGCGAACCGGCCGCGATGGGATCCACGGCGCGACCTTCGCCAGCGCGGAGCT